>MEND01000038.1:15114-18103 GCA_001768975.1 Bacteroidetes bacterium GWA2_31_9
GTAGAAAATATAATCGATGAATTTTTAAAGTAATCTAGGAATCAACTAATTACTCTATTAAATCTCAATGATTAAGATTGTTAAAATATTTCTTCTTCTGATTCTGATTTCAAACTTTGGCTTTTCACAAAAAGTAAGAAAAATCGAAATTATTAATTCAGATGTACTTATGTTTGATGAAGCTGTCAGTAAAGATTATAGAAGATTAATCGGAAATGTTCAGCTAAAACACGAAAATGCTTTGATGTATTGCGATAGTGCTCATCTTTATATAGATGGCAATTATTTCGATGCTTTTTCAAATGTTCATATTGTTCAAGGAGATACACTTCATGTTTATGGCGATTTCTTAAAATACGATGGAAATATTAAACTGTCAAAAATTCGCAGAAACGTAAAATTAATTAATAACGAGGCAGTATTAACCACAGACTCTTTAGATTATGATAGGAATACTGAAATTGCACATTACTTTTATAAAGGAAAAATTGTTGACAACGAAAACGTACTAACTAGTATTCATGGATACTACCATTCAAAAACTAAAGACTATTTTTCAATAGACAGCGTAAAACTTGTTAATCCTGATTATATAATGACATGTGACACTTTGCGTTACAATACCGAATCAGAAATTGCTTTTTTTCTTGGCCCGACTAAAATCAAAGGTGATTCTAATTTCATATACTGTGAGAATGGCTGGTATAATACAAAAACAAATATCTCTCAATACAATAGGAATGCTTATTTAGAAAATGGAAATCAGCGAATTAAAGGAGACAGCCTATACTATGACAGAAATCAAAAATATGGCAAAGCATTTAAAAATGTTAGCATAATTGATTCTACTGAAAATATAATTCTTAAAGGACATTATGCATATTACAACGAACTTTCTGAAAATTCATTATTAACTGATAGTGCTCTTTTTATTCAATTAGAGAGAAAAACTGACACTATTTACACAACCGACAGTACTGACATTGAAAATCTTATAACAAAAAAGGAAATCATTACTAAGCTTGATAGTATGGTCTTACACTCTGACACAATTAGATCAATTGTAATAAAAGAAAATGATGATGAATATAAAATTGTAAAAGCATATAATCATGTAAAAATGTACAAAAATGATTTTCAGGGTATGTGCGACTCATTAGTATATAATTTTAAAGACTCCGTAATACGCTTATATACAGTACCTGTGCTATGGTCTGGAGTTAATCAGTTAACTGCAAATTTCATAGCAATTTATACTAAAGAAAACAAACCAGATTATGTCGTATTAGATTCTCTGGGGTTTATTATATCGCAAGAGGACACAATTAAATATAATCAAATTAAAGGAAAAAGAATTACTGGATATTTTCAAGACAGTGAACTTTATAAGATTGTAGTTGAAGGAAATGGACAAACCTTATATTATCCGAAAGATAAAGAAGAAATAATAGGGGTTAATAAAGCCATTTGTAGCAATTTAATTATTTATGTAACCAAGGGCGATTTCGACAAGATACTGTTTCTTACATTACCTGATGCGACTATGTATCCTACTGAAGAATTGCCTAAAGAAGAACTTAGGATGAAAGATTTTAATTGGTATGATTTAATGCGTCCAATAAATATTAATGATGTATTTAGATGGAAATAAAAAAAGGGCTAAAGCCCTTCTGAATTTTATTAATACTCATCTTCATTAAAGAAGAAATCTTCTTTACTCGGATAATCAGGCCATATATCTTCAATACTCTCAAATATTTCACCTTCGTCTTCAAGCTCTTGTAGGTTTTCAATAACTTCCAATGGAGCTCCAGATCTAATAGCAAAATCTATTAATTCATCTTTTGTTGCAGGCCAAGGAGCATCTTCTAATTTTGAGGCTAATTCTAATGTCCAATACATAATTTCAATTTTATACCAATTAACAATTTATTTTTACCTTTTTTTAAGGGGAACAAAATTAAAAAAAAAAAGAACTTTTTACTATAAAATCCTATTTATATATTGTTAAGTTTTTATGTTTAAGAAACATTTTTACCAAACCACCTTTTTTAATGACGAAATTAAAAATAACTTCCATTAAGTCTAATTAAAATGATATTAAAATTTTGGAATCCATGGAGTTTCAAGAGCTCCTGTTTCTTTAGATAAGTATCTTGACAGTACAAAGAAATAATCTGATAACCTATTTAAAAATTTATTTACCTTTTCATCAAACTTAACGTTTACAATAAGTTTAACCGTTAATCTCTCTGCTCTTCTGCAAATACTTCTGCAAACATGAGAATACGAAACTACAGTATTACCTCCTGGTAAAATAAAAGATTTTAGGGGTTCGAGAGATTCTTCCATATTGTCAATTTCTTTTTCAAGTCGTTCAACATCTGACTCATAAAGAACAGGAATTTGTTTACAACCATCGCAATCAGTTGCTAGTATGCTTGCACAAGTCATTAATCTGTCTTGAGCCCAAATAAGAGTATTTTTAATTTGCTCATTTACAAGGTTATCTCTTAATAAAGCCGTAAAGCTTATTAGTTCGTCAACAGTTCCATAAGCTTCTATCCTATCATCATATTTCGGAACTCTTGCTCCACCAATTAAAGATGTTGTACCTTTGTCGCCTGATTTTGTATATACTTTCATTAGTTCGTTGTTTGAGGTTTCAAGTTTAACTTCGTTGAGCTCGCAAGCTCGGTTGAGGTTGCTACGCAGTTTTTTTACCGCTAAGTCGCAGGACTTGTTCCGATTTATCGTAAGACACAAAGTTTTATTTTAATATTACACTTCGACTAAGCTCAGTGCATCTCTGTGTTTTTTGTGTCTCTGTGTATTTCTTGTTAAAATCCTAAATTTCAATTTTGAGCAATCAAAATATCTTCATTAATCTTATCAGAAGCAACTTTTCCGTCTATTAATCTGATAATTCGATGAGCATAACGAGCAATATCTTCTTCGTGTGTAACTAAAATAATTGTATTACCTTTTT
>MEND01000039.1:0-8889 GCA_001768975.1 Bacteroidetes bacterium GWA2_31_9
TTTTTATTGATATTCTTTGTTACAGAAGATATGGTCATAACGAAGGTGACGAACCACGTTTTACACAACCAACTTTATATAAGGCAATTGCAAATCATCCAAATCCAAAGGAAATATATAAAAAGCAATTAATTGCAGAAGGAGTGCTAGACGAACAAACTGCCAAATCAATTGAGCAGGAATATATTCAACAACTTGAAATCGCACTAGAAGAGTCTAAAAAGGTTGACACAGTAAAAGTCAAACATTTTATGGCTGAAGAATGGAAAGATTTTGAGTTTTTAAATAATGGCGAAATATTCAATCCGGTTGAAACGAAAGTCAATGAAAATATAATAAGGGATTTAGCTAGAAAAATTACAACATTACCAGAAGGGAAGAAGTTTTTCAATAAAATTGAAAAGCTTATGGAAGAAAGATGGAAAATGATTGAAAATGATAAGCTTGATTGGGCAATGTGCGAATTATTGGCTTATGCAACGCTTGTTACATCGGGAGTTCCTGTTAGAATTTCAGGTCAGGATTCTGAACGAGGAACTTTCTCACATCGACATGCTACTTTAGTAATTGAAGACACCGACCAAAAATACACTTATCTAAAATATATTGATGAAAATCAAGCATCGTTTCATGTAATTAATTCATTACTTTCAGAATACGGAGTTTTAGGTTTTGAATATGGCTATTCACTTGCTGTTCCAAAAGGTTTAACAATTTGGGAAGCACAATTTGGCGATTTTGCAAATGTTGCACAAGTAATTGTTGACCAATATATTAGTTCTGCTCACGATAAATGGGGAATGATGAATGGTTTGGTTATGTTATTACCTCACGGATACGAAGGACAGGGACCTGAACATTCAAGTGCAAGAATGGAGCGATATTTAACTTTGTGTGCAAACAACAATATGCAAATCGCTAATTGCACAACACCAGCCAATTTATTCCATATTTTAAGGCGACAAGTAATGCGAAATTTCAGATTGCCTTTAATAATTTTTACTCCGAAAAGCTTGTTGAGACATCCATTATGTACATCAACAGTTCAGGACTTAACAGAAGGTCATTTTATTGAAATTATTGACGATAATTCTGTAAAAGCTGATGATGTAAAACAATTAATATTATGTTCTGGTAAAGTTTATTACGAATTGCTTGCAAAAAGAGAGTCGCTTAATGATAGCTCATCGGCAATAGTTAGAATTGAACAAATTTATCCTTTCAATATTGAGCTTTTCAAAACTATTAAAGCAAAATATAAAAATTCTGAACGAATAATTTGGGTACAAGAAGAACCTGAAAATATGGGAGCGTGGTCGTTTATCTCAAAAACATTGTGTGAATATGATATAATGCCAGTTATGCGTCCTGCCAGCGGAAGTCCTGCGGAGGGATTGTTTGAACAACACAAACTGCGTCAGAACAAGATACTGGATAAGACTTTCAAGCTTTGTAATTGCGAAAATGTTAAAAAATATTGTGGAATGAAATGTACGGTTTAAAAAAATCTACTAATTTATGATTCAGGATTTATATCAAAAAGCCATCAGGTTTGCTGGAGAAGCTCATAAAAATCAAAAATTACCCAATTCTGAAATTTCTTACATTGTTCATTTGGCTAATGTTACTAATGAAGTAATATATGCATTGCAAACTGATACAAGTTTAAATGCAGAATTTGCAGTTCAGGTTGCTTTACTTCATGATTGCATTGAAGATACAATTGTTACTTTTGAAGATATTGAAAATGAGTTTTCTAAAGAAGTTGCAAAAGCAGTTTTTGCTCTTACAAAAAATGAAACACTTGAAAAAGAAATTCAACTGGAAGATAGCGTTGACAGAATATTAAATGAACCAAAAGAAATTTGGATTGTAAAAATGGCTGATCGTATTACAAACCTTCAAAAGCCGCCTGATAATTGGACAAATGAAAAAAAGAAAAATTATCAAAATGAAGCTCAAATGATTTACGACAAACTTCATACTGCAAATGAATATATTGCAGAGCGATTTTTAAGAAAAATCAATGATTATTCGAAATATTTCTGATTCTAAAACTGAATACCAACAAAAGCAATATCATCTGTTTGCTCATAAGTTTTTTCATAGCTATTCATCCAGTCGTCGAGTTTATATTCATACATATCTTTTTGATCAGGAAACAATTTAGTATGATTTTTTTCAATTAGCCTTTTTAATTGTCTTGATAGAAATTTTTTACCATCGGGACCACCAAATTGGTCAGCATAACCATCAGTAGTTAAATAAATTTTAAATCCTTTTGTAATCGGAATTATATTATTTGTAAAAGGATTCATTTTTACATAAATAGATATAGGCATGTTATCAGGTTTAACTTCAACCAAATCATTGGAATTTTCTGAAATATAGTATAAAGGAATATTTGCTCCTGAATATTGCAATGTATATGTTTCTGTATCTAGAGCAATAAATGCAATGTCCATTCCATCTTTTTGTTCGCCTGAAATACCCTTCTGTTGTAAAGCGTTAATTACTGAACTTCTCAGTTCATTTAAAACATCGCTTGCAATTCTTATTGAGTCTCTAGCGATAATTTCATTAATAAATGAAATTCCCAGCATACTCATTATGGCTCCCGGTACGCCGTGACCAGTACAATCTGCCACAGCAGCAAGTATCCAATTATCTCTTTTTGAAATCCAATAAAAATCTCCACTAACAGTATTTTTTGGTTTAAAAATTATAAAATAACTATCAAGTAATGAGTCTATATATTTTTTAGTAGGTAAAACAGCATTTTGTATTCTTTGTGCATATTTGATACTTTCTGTAATTTCTGAATAAAAATATTCAATTTGATTTTTTTGTTTAGTTACTATTTCATGTTGTAATTCAATTTCAGCATTCTTTATTTCCAATTCTTTAGCATAACTTTGAATCTGATCGGACTTATATTTTAGCATTAAATGTGTATTAACCCGTACAATTAATTCTTTAGCTTTAAAAGGCTTTGTTATGTAATCTTGAGCACCAATATTAAAACCTTTTATTACATTTTCAACTTCGGTGAGGGCTGTAATAAATATAATTGGAATATTTTTTAATAGTTCGTCTTTTCTAATTTCAATGCAGACTTCAAATCCGTTCATTACAGGCATATTAACATCAAGTAGTACTATGTCGTAATCAGGTGATTTTTGCAATAAATTTAGTGCTTGTTTGCCATCAGTTGCGTATCCTATAATATAATTTTTAACCTGAAGAATGTTGCCAATAACTTGAATGTTTTTAGGATTATCATCAACTATTAATACTTTAAATCGTTGTTCATTAAATGATTTCATTCTCAATCTCCTTTGACTTAATTTTATTAATAAATTCAGGAATATTTTTTAAAGTTTCAGAAAGTTTTTCAATTTCAAAGTTATTAGCATAAAAGCAAATATCATTTCCAAGATTAGAAATATAATTGAAATTATATGTTTCGCCAATTTCTATAAGCCTTTTACCTAGTAGCTCAATTTGATCTATCATTTGATTATTAATTGTTTTATTATAATCGGGAAGTATTTCATTTTCAAGGATATTTAATAGTTCAGGATTGATAGTTTTTGAGTTAATATAATTTAAAAAATTGTCACTAAAGTCTTCATTTTCATTAGTTTTAATACTGGTTTCATTTTCAGTATATTTTAAATATTTTTTTAGAATTCTAAAAAAGTCAATCATATTAAATGGTTTGTTTAAAATATCATCAAATATTGATAATTGAACATCGTCCATTTGATTACTTAAATTAAATGCTGTAATTAATACGATAGGTACATTTTTAGTCGATTCATTATTTTTAATGAGTTTTGCAGCTTTATAACCATCCATTTCGGGCATACTTAAGTCCATTAATATTATATCGGGTGGATTTTTTATTGCAGAATCTACAGCTTCAAGTCCATTAGTTGCCTCAATCATAGTGAGTTTTGAATCAGAAAGAATTTCAAATAATAACTCTCTATTTGATTGGTCGTCATCAACTATTAGTACTTTTGCTTTATCAAAAATCGAAATTGAAAAGTCTATTGGGTTTTCAAGTATATTTTGTGCTTCTTCTTCGGCAATTTCTATGTCTTTTAGAATAACTTCAAATGTGCTTCCTTCATTAATTTCGCTACATACTGTAATTTCTCCATTCATCATTTCTACGAGCCTTTTTGTTATGGTAAGTCCCAATCCGGTTCCTCCATATTTTTTTGTATTTTGACTTTTATTTTGAGAGAATGCTTCGAAAATAACTTTAAGCTGTTCTTTTGGAATTCCAATACCTGTATCTTTAACTGAAATAATAAGGTCAATAAAATTGTTCGATTTTTTAATGATTTTTCTAAAGTTTAGACTAATTTTTCCCTTGTCTGTGAATTTTACAGCATTGCCTATTAAGTTAAAAAGAACTTGTCGAACTCTAGTTTCATCAATAATCAGAAATTGTGGAATTGTTTCAATATTAGTTATTTCAAACATCAAACCCTTTGAATTAATGTTATTAATAAACATATTTTCAATATCTTTAATCAAATTGAAGAGGTTTATTGCTTCATATTGAAAATTAAGTTTTCCAGCTTCAATTTTAGATAAATCTAGTATATCGTTAATAATAATTAATAGGTTTTTACAACTGGTTCTAATTGACTCTACATGAGAAAGTTGCTTTGGATCTTTTACAGATGAATGTAGTAGGTCTGAAAATCCCATAATTGAATTCATTGGAGTTCTAATTTCATGACTCATATTAGCCAAAAATTCACTTTTGGTTTTATTTGCAACATCTGCATCTTCTTTTGCTGTAACTAGTTCTTTTTCAGCATGTTTTAATGCAGTAATATTTCCTTGAATTGACACAAAATGAGTTATTTCATTTTTATCATTTTTAATTGGAGATATTGTTGCATTTTCCCAAAAAAATTCTTTGTTTTTAGTCATATTACAAAACTCTCCATGCCAAACCTGACCGGAAGTAATTGTATCCCATAAGTCCTTAAAAAAAGTTTTAGAATGAAAACCTGAATTTATGATTCTAGGATTTTGGCCAATCACTTCTTCAATGTTATATCCTGTAAAATTTAAGAAAAAAGGATTAACATACTCAATATTACCATTGAAATCTGTAATAATTACAGAAACATGACTTTCTTCTATGGCTTTGTTCAGTTTATTTAGTTCTAACTCAATTTGTTTTCTTTTTGTAATATCTTCTTTTACTGCAATATAATTTATCACATTTCCTTTTTCGTTTCGTAAAGGCGACATTGTAACTGATTCCCAATACAAATCACCGTTTTTCTTTTTATTGCACATTTCTCCACTCCATATATTTTCAGCCAATACTTTATTCCACATATTCAGATAAAAATCTGATGGATGTACATCAGACTTTAGTATTCTTGGATTTTGACCAATTGCTTCTTCGTAAGCAAATCCTGTAACTTTTGAAAAAGTAGAATTTACATATTCAATTTCGCCATTAATATTTGTAATTACAACTGAAGCTGGTGTTTGCTCAAGTGCTCTTGATAATTTGTTTAATCTTTCGGCATTGTGTTTTCTTTCGGATATATCTCTTGCAACGGCTAAAACATATTTTTTTCCATTCCATTTAAATACGCTAGCATTTATTTCAACAGGAATTTCTTTCCCTTCATTAGTAATATGAACTGATTCGGATATTAAAGTTTCTGACTTCTTTATTTGTTGAAACTTTAAAGCAACTTCGGGTAATACTTCCTGTGAATTTATATCCCCAGCAGTTAATTTTAGTAATTCATCTCTAGTGTAACCTAATCTTTTACAAGCAATATCATTTACATCAGTAAAATTGCCAAATCCAGATTCTTTTAATTCAGAAATAAAAATTGCATCATTTCCGCTATTAAAAATTACTCTTAATCTTTCTTCAGATTGTTTTAGTTTATTTACATAATCCTCGAGTTCAATAGTTCTGTCTTTTACTTTTTGCTCAAGTATTAAGTTATTATCTCTTAGACTTTGCATCATGTCTTTAATACTTATTGACATTTTATTAAAAGTCCTTGCTAAAAGTCCAATTTCATCTTTTGAGTTGATTTCAATATCGAAATCGATATTTCCTTGTAATATCAATGCTGCTTTTGTTTCAAGCTTTATTAAAGGAACGCTTATCTGTCTTGAAATCAATATTGTAACAAGCAAAATTAATATGATTGAGAAAATAAAAATTATAATAAGCTTTATTAATTCATCTTTAAGATATTGTTTGGCTAAGATATTTTCATTTTCAATTTTTTCTTTACCTAATACTATCAATTTATGATGACATTCGTTAAATTTTTCGAAGTAAAATGTGATAGAATTTTTATATACATCTTTAATTTTTGAATTAATTATATATTTATTTAGGTAATCAACATAATTATCGTAAATAGTTTTATATTCTTTAAATAACTTTAGTTCAGATGTATCTCTTTCGATAGATAAATAGGCTAGTTCGTTCTTATTCAATTGATTTAAGTCTTTATGAATCTGGTCTAATTCATTCGAGTAATTTTCATTGCTTAATGATTTATAAACCAGCTTATTTTCATTTACCTTGAGATTTGAAATAATATTATAAATATCATTTATATTGATTAATCCAGGTAACCATTTATTTAATATTTTGTCTGATTTATTATGTGCTGTTGAAATTCTTATAAAAATATAAGAGTTAATAGAAATGCTTATTATACCTACAATAGAAAAGCTTACTAGAAGTTTTTTTGTTATAGTTAAGTTATTAAACCAATTCATTATGTAAAATTAATTTTAAATATTTAGTTAAATATTAATGAGTCCACTCTGAAAAGTAAAAAAAGTAAAAAATGCCACTAAAACTCCAAAACTCTAAATTCCACAAAACAAAGACTATCAATAAAATATATTTAGAGGGATTTTGTGGCGAAAAAAAGACTTTTCGGAGTAGGTTCATTAATATAGTATTGAAATATGTTTATGTTTCGATACGAAGATATTATTATTAATAATGCATTGTTAATACAAAGAGTTGATATAAATCAATTAATTGATTGATTCATGGCTAAGTTTTAAACAATTTTTGTAACGAGTCAGTTTCCAAAAATATTAAAAAAAATGTGGTTGTTAAAATTTTAATAAACAATAATTTTGAGATAAATGATTAAATTTTAAACTTATTACAGATTATTGTAAAATATGGTCAAAACATTTTGAAAGGATTAAATCTTTTTACTTAATTTGGTTTTCAGTAAGTTGATTAGGTACTATATTTTTATTTAAACTTTAAAATAATAAAATGAAATCAATCATTATTTTCACATTATTTATAGCTTTAATTAGTGTAATACAAGCACAAGACACTAAGCTAGTTGACATCTCTAATTTATTAAAAAATGGAGATATTATTAAAGCAAAATCTAAAATTGATGAATTAATAATAGGAGTGGAGTATAAAAATTCAGCAGAAGCCTGGTTTTTAAATGCTGTAACATACCATTCTATATATGAAAGCGATGATATTAATGTTAAAAATCTTGACAGTAATCCAATTAATGAAGCATATTATTCGTATAAAAAAACTATTGAGTTTGATAAAACAAAAAAATACCAATCAGATATTATTAAAAGACTTAATGTGCTTGCAAATCAGTATAGTAATAAAGGAGTAATGGAGTATAATGAGTATAAATATGAAAAAGCATTAGAATCAATAGAGAATTCATTAGAAATTAACAATATGCCAATGTTTCTAAGAACAGATTCAAATTTGTTATACAATGCTGCAATGTGTGCTGATTTAGCAAAGAAATTTGATAAAGCTATTGGCTATTACGAAAAATTAATTGAAATAAATTTCGGTGGGTCTGATATATATTTAAATTTAAGCGATTTATACAAAAACAAAAACAGTATTGATGATGCTTTAAATACTTTAAAATCTGGTATAAACAAACACCCAAATACATCAACAAAGCTTGTAAATCAATTAATTAATCTGTATTTAGACAGTAATAAAAAGACCGAAGCAAAAGAATTATTAGATAATATTGTAGCTAATGGAACACAAGAAGCTAGCTATTATGTTGTTTTAGCAAGTTTATACGATACGGAAAAAGACTTTGATAAAGTAATTGAGTTATTGTCAAAGGCTATAGAACTTAATAATACTGATTATAATTCAAATTTTCAATTAGGTGCTTTATGGTACAATAAAGCAATCAAGCAAAATGAATTTGTAAATACTTTAACAGATGAAATGCAGTTTAAAGCTGAAAAGGCTAAAGTTGATGATTATTTCAAAAATTCATTACCATATTTTGAAAATGCTGATAAGATAAAACCAAGTAGCAAAAATGTTCTTTCAAAATTAAAATTTCTATATAAGCGGTTTAATAATACAGAAAAATATAATTCTGTTTGCAAACAATTAGGAGAGAACTAAAAATAATCATATATTTGTCAAATAGCATATAATCAGATTGTTTCAAAAAGTCTATTTAACATAATATTAATTATAAGACAAATATATTTACTATATTTGTGGCTAGATTACTTAACATAAAATATAAGACATTAATATAATGTAAAAATAATAAAATGAAAAAAGTTTATATTAATTGTAATTTTACCTTTGATTTAATCATATCAAAAATTATAAAAATGAAACGCTTACTTTTTGCAATTTATATTTCGGTTGTAATTCTAAACTTGAATGTAACAGGTCAAGTGAAGTTTGATTATTCAGCTGCAGAATTGCTAATAAACTATTATTCCTGCAATGATTCTTTAATAGAAAATGAAATCATCAATAATCCTGCATATCAGCACATTTTTGAACACAGCAGGAAATTCTCGTCACAGCCTTTA
>MEND01000039.1:9069-16426 GCA_001768975.1 Bacteroidetes bacterium GWA2_31_9
TATCAGCACATTTTTGAACACAGCAGGAAATTCTCGTCACAGCCTTTAACAAAGGAAAATTTGTCAAATTCCTTACACAGTAAAAATGATGGGTTTGACTTTTCAGGCATAACTGAACGAATTGACTCATTAAAACAAATTATTCAATTAATTAAGAACAACGAATTGGAAATTAGAAACATATTCGTCAATCTACCTCTTGATTATTTACCAGCAGACTATAAACAAAATGCAACAATATATTTCGTTATTGGTGGATATAATGGAATTGCATTTAATAATAAAATTTGTGTAAACATTGATTATAAGCCATTTCGTCAAAACTTTAACGAATTAAAACTTTACATTTCACACGAGCTTTTTCATATTGGTTTTGAGAAATACCAGAAACTTCCTGATATTTTTAAAGCAAAAACCGTAAAAGATTTAAAAGCAATTGTATTATTAATGACTATGAACGAAGGACTTGCCACACTTACACCTTATCATAAACGTATTGAAACTAACGAAATTTCGGATTACGATTATAAGGTTTTACTTGATTCTACTTTATTAAATGAAAAACTAAAGCAATTTCAGTCGGTTTTAGAATATCTGGATGAAAATATTGACAAAGAAATTACTAATGAAATATTAGGAAATGTGCTAGGACAATGCTCTGGCGACAGATTATTTTATATTGTTGGTTGTTATATGGGGCTAAAAATTGAAAACAAATTTGGCAAAGAAAAAATCATTGAGCTTATAAAAGAAAATCCTAAATTGTTTTTTGAGACTTATAGGCAAATTTGAAAACTTAAAAATAAAAAAAATGAAGTTAGCATCCACTCTAACTATGTATTAATAGCATTCCACGCTAATTAATATAACGAAGACCTAACAGGTTTTAAAAACCTGTTAGGTCTTTTTATCAAAAAACTCTACTCTACTCCCACTCTAATTCCTTCGCTATGCGATGCAAACTCAGGTGCATACATACATTGAATACTTGTGATTCCATTTGAAAAATCGCCTTTATGACTTACCAATAATGGATATTCAAACACATAGGTTCCTTTTGGTAAAAATCCAAAGAAGAAATTAGTTGAAGCGTCTTTTGTGCTTTCGTAATATCCCAATCCATCTTGATATTTGTAGCGTGAAATTACATTTACAGGCTCAAGACACGATGCCCGCATATCTTTCATGTGTACATATTCCATATCGCGGTCAACTCGTAGTTCGATTCTAACTATAATTTTATCGCCAACTTTCAATTTGTTTTTTTCTGAAATCGGGTCAATTATTTTTCCACTTCCGCTGTTTTTTTCAATAAATAATTTCTTATTTATTTTTAATGGAGTTTCGTGTGGAGTTATTTTATCGAGTTGCTCGAAATATTGCCAATACATTCCGCCCCACGATACTCCTTCGGTGTTTTTAACTAATTTAACGTTAGCCATTTCGGGTTTAATTTCATCGCCACTCCATGAGGTTTTAAAATATCCTGTTCCGGCTTCAACTTTTACGTTGTCGTCTTTTAGTGGGTCGAGTTTTTTGTCGCCAACAGTAATTTCAACCATTTCATCGTTTTCGAGCCAGTCGGTTCCTCTCATTAATAGTGCATAAACAGCTTCAACAGTGGCACGTGTGGTTTTCCAATCGTTGGTTTGTTTGTTTTTCAAAAGCCATACTTTAAGGTCGTTTACAGATTTTTCGTCGTTAGCAACTTCATCAAAAAGTTCAATCATTAAAGCCTGAAACTCAATTGGTGCCTGATACCAGTAATAACCCGAAGAGTTGTCTTTCCAGTACATTCCCATTTCTTCGGAGTCAATTGAAAATTCTTTTAACGATTTTACAATTTTTGGAGGAACAACAGTATTTTCGTTTCTGTGCAAAGCCAAAGCAATTAAGCCTTGTAAATATTTCGATTTATTGAGCCAGTATTTTTCAGCCTGAGCTTTGTAATATTCAAAAGCTGTGCTGTTTCGGTTGCTGATTTTCACATCTTTGAAAAAACTTCGTGCATACAAATAATGAATTTGTAAATCGCCAATATGATCTTCTTTCATTTCCGATTCAGTATAATGCTTTTTAAGCCATTTGTAATCGTCGTCGATTCTGTCGTCGAGGTAAGAGATTGCTTTTGTAACCATTTCCCAAACTCTGCCATCTTGTCGAATATTTGTAACTCCCAGTTTATCAAGCTTTCCCATTCCATTTACAACATGCTGAGTTATATAACGACTTTCTGGCATTCCTTCGAACCAAGGCCAGCCACCGTTTGAAACTTGCATTTTCATAAGTTTTTTAATTGCCGATTCGAGTTCGCTCGACATTTTATTCAAATCGAATAATAATCCAACTCTGCGTTTGCGTTCGCTTTCGTCTTTTGCATCAAGAACCCAAGGAGTTTCTTCCAACATAAGACTTTTTAATTCCTGATTTTTTTCAAGATTTGAAAGAAGTGCTTTTGAATCGGGCGTATTTTTCCAAGAATCGAAAACTCTTTTGATTTTTGGACTTGAATTGGCAATGTGCGAAGCTATGCTATTTGCGTAAAAACGGCTAAATGTCTGCTCTGCACACTCATAAGGATATTCAAACAAATATGGAAGCGACTGGATTGCATACCAAGCCGGATTTGAAGTAAATTCAAGTGTAAGTTTGTGATTTCGCAAAGTGCTTGACTTTTTAAAATCCAACAATTTCTGGAAAGTAAAAGTTTTTGTTGTTTTTCCTCTTATTGGCAAAGGCATTGTTTCGGTAACCAACATTCTGTTAGTTAAAACAGGAACTGCGTTTTCTTCGCCATCTGACTGATTTCCAGATTTTGCAGTAACTCTGTATGAAATAGCTCCTATTCCTTCAGGGATTTTAATTTTCCACGATAGCATTGTGTTTTTGCCAGCATCAACGCTAAAATCTTTTGAAGTTGTTTCTTTTGCATCAAAAATTCCATCTACAGGTTTCATTGTCAATGCATCGAAAAATTGCAATATTGCTGTTCCGCTTAAAGCTTTTTCAGAAACATTTGAAATTTTAACCGGAAATTCCATTTCGTCGTTCTCTCTAAAAAAACGTGTTGCATTTGGCACAACCATAAGTTCTTTCTGAGTTATTAATGTGTTTTCGGAATAACCAGTTTTAAGGTCTTTTGTGTGAGCTAATCCCATCATTTTCCATTTTGTAAGACTTTCGGGAACAGTGAATTTTACAATTATTTCACCTTTTTCGTTTGTTACCAGACTCGGATAAAAGAAAGCAGTTTCGTTGAAATTTGTACGAACTTTAACGCTTTCATGGCTTTTATTATCTTCTTTCTTGCCTGTGCTTTTTTCTAAATCTAAGAAACTATCTCCAGTTGTTGTGGTTTGACTTGCAGTTTGGTCTTTATCTGAATCCATTTTTGAATCAGTGACAGGACTTTTAGCCATAACATCGTCTAAAGCAAAAGTAGCAGGCATATTTTCAGATTCTTCTGCCATAACTTCTCCTGCAGATTCTCCATCTTTTTTTGACTTATATGCACTTGATTTCATAGTTCTGCCTTCGCTTCTGTAATATCCATAGTGTGCATAATAGTTAAATTCAAACCAGTTAAGGCGGTCATAATATCCTTCGTAATAATAAAGTGAATATTCATTTACTCCTAAATATGTTGATGTTGTGGTGTTGAATGACTCTGTATTTAACGACATTGTAGTGTAATAACTATCCCAAACATTAAAATACCAATAGTTTTTTTTGAACGCATCTAATGAGGCATCATAAAGTGTGGCAAGCATTTCGGCTGCAATTTTTTCACCATTTTTACCTGATAGTTTCAATTTCCATTCTTCGTTTTCGCCCGGTTGAAGCTTATTTCTGAATGTTTCAAACTTAATATCAATTTGTTTGTTTGTAAATGGAACTGAAACTAAAGAAACATGAGTGTATCTGCGGTTATTGTTAATAAAATTGAAATGTGCTGTAAAATTCCCTCTATACTCCTCTTTTACAGGAATTGAGATAAGTTTCTTTTCGTTATTCAAAGTAATCCAATATTTGTCGATGATTTTGTTTTTGCTTTCAATTTCGACCATTACTTTTACATCAGACGCTGATGAGCCAATATAAAAATCGGCATTATCGCCGGGTTCAACAATATATGAGCTTGTGTTAAACCAATCGTAGGTTTCGTAAGGCATTTTGTTATTGTCTTTTGCAAAAACTGTAAAATATGACTCGTCGCTTACGGGATTTCCAGCAAAGTCTTTAGATGTAATTTCAACTTTATAAACCCCCTGCTCTACTTTGTTCAGATTGTTAAGCTTAATTTTCTTTTGTTTTTCGGTATTGAAAGTTAAATCGTAAACCTGCTTTTCTTTGGCAAATGTTGAAAATTCTGTTTCGTTTTTGTATTCGTTTCCAGCAAATTGTTTATTCCATTCTTCCTGCGAATAGAGTTTTTTATCAGTATCATCAAAAGTTTTTGATTTTAAAAGACTTGCATTGGTTTTAAGTTTGAAAATTTTAATATTTCCATTTGCAGTAACAAACTCTCCATTAAGGTTATATGTATTAATATTGAAAGTATCTTTTTCGCTTGAGCAAATAACTTCCGGAATTTCAAGACTTACATTAAGTGCTGTGTATCCAACTGTTATCTGTTTTGAGGTGCTTTGAGTTTCGCCATTAATATCTGTAACATCAATTACAACGCTATAACTGAAAACTGTGAAATTATTCTTTGGGTAAGACAAATCGGGTAAAGCATTGAATTTGAATGAAAATTCGCCGTTGTCTTTTGTAGAAACAGTATCAGAAATAATTTCAGTTGATGCAGCATTGTAGTACGAATACCACCATCCACGCCACATAGGAGTTCGCACAACACGATATTTTACCACAGCATCTGTAAGTCCTGCACCTGAATAGCTAACGGCTTTTCCTTTAACTTCTACATCCTGATTTAAGAGATAATTTCCTTTTAATGGCAATACTTCTACTTCAAATTTTGGACGCTTGTATTCTTCAACTGATATATAAATTGAGCCATAGTTAGTGTAAATTTGCATGTTTCCGTTTAATAATCCTGTTGGAATTACAAACGAACCATTGTATGAACCAAAATCGTTGGTTGTTAAATTCAAATCAGCAATTTTCTGATAATTAACATCATATAAGATTACATTTTGATTAAATTTGGTTGCAATCTTTTTTTCTTCACCATTATGCTCCAAAACAATTGCTTTAAAATAAACGGTTTGTCCCGGTCGATAAATTGCCCTATCGGAAAATATATGAGTGCTGTATGTTGTTGGTTGATTGTAATTGTGGTTATAAGAATAGTAGGAATTATCAGTTAACAGATTGTCTTTATCTTTATGGAATTCAATATAAAAGCTATAATTTTCTATATCTGTATTATGCATTACTTCGAAATAACCATTTACATCTGTTGTATATTTTCCACCGCTAACCCAAACATATTTTCGCAAAGTATAGTTGTATTTATTAACCCACAATTGGGCTGTAACTCCCGGCATTACCTCTCCTGTTTTGCGATTTGAAACAAAGAAATCGAAGTTCCCATTATTCTTGTTTCGATATGTGTAGCTTATAAATGTTGAATTAATGAAATCGTATGCAGCCGATTTTTCAGAAAATTTAAACTCTGCATTATCAGCCATAAAAACAACATAAACTCCATTTGTTAAAGGATTTATAATGTATTCCAACGAGTGAGGATTGTAATCAATGTCGATAGGTAATTCTACACTCTGATTTAAAACTTCTTTCGATTCGTCAAATAGTTTTTGATAAAGTTCTTCGGTATTGTAATACTTTTCTTTGATTTTCATCAACTTATCGGAATCGATTAAGCCAATTTTTATATAAACTTTTGAAAGGTTACGATAATTGATTTTAACTGCAAACTTTTCATTCGGAATTACATTGTTATCAGTCTCGAAAGACAAAGTAGGCATTTCAATTTTCTTCAATAACACTGAACATTTGTTTTCCATGTCGGTTTTTGGAAATTTAGACATTACTCCTTCACAAATTTTATGTGCTGTGATTTTGTAGTTTTCAAATTTGTTGGTTTCGGCAACTAAAGGATTATAATTGCTTGATTTACTGAAGTAATAATCGGCAATGTCATAAGATATATATCCAGAGAATGAAACTGATTCAAATTTTTTTAATAAATTTTCGAGTGAGTTTAAATACAGACTATCTTTAAGATCGCTAACCGAATTGTTGTAAATGAACTTAATACGGCTTAAATCCAAATCAATAAGTGCATCGATGTTTTTGTCTTGTAATCTGAAAGTCAGCAAATTCTGATAAAGTTTAAACGCATAAAATTGAAGCGAAAGTGTATCGTTTGTAGTAATTTTTAGTTTTGAAAAATCTGTTGCATTCGAGAAATAAAAGTCTTCTTTTAATTCAAATTTATCAGCAGGTCGTGTTAGTGAAGCTTCTTTGTTTGAAAAAAATGTGATTGCACGAAAAGCAAGAAAATCGTAAAGTGTTGGTCGAAGGTTATCTTTTTTTGTACCTCGTGTAATTATTGCTTCATAAACTTCATTTTTAGTTAATTGCAGACTGTCTTTGTTTTCGAGCGAAAGGTTATACTCTTTTATTACTTCTGTTGCAAGGCGGTTTAAATCCCAAGTTTTAATATCATCTGATGAGGCATTTACAACGACTGTGCGGTTATAAAATTTCCATCGGTTATTGATGTAATAATTCCAATACATTTCGGCTAAAACGGAGTGCATTACAGCATTATCGGGAAATTTTGAACCAATAATTTCATTTTTAAGTTCGTAAATAAGTGTTTCGTAAGAATCGTCTTCGGTGCCGTTTTTATACTTCATTTTATAAATCAAAGCTTTGATATACTGTGCATGGTTTTGCTCTTTTTTGGCATGTTCATATATTTGAACTACAATTTCCAAAGCAGATTTTGGCAAACCTTGCGACTCAAGCGAATCAATAGTTGCCCACTCTTTTGTGTAATTATCACCAGATTTAAAATTTAGTGGTTTTTTCTCGGGCTTAAAGTTTAAATTAGAAGAGTAATAAAACATTACAAAGCCTGTTATTCCTAAGAATAAATAAAATTTAATTGCATTCATATTCATAAATTTTTATAAAGATGATGAAAATAGGAAATTAATTCCATAAAATTTTGGAATTATTTTTAAAATATTTTTTTTGGAAATGCTGAATGATTATTTAAGAGAACATGGGAATGTTAACGGTCCTCGTGTAACTCCCGTTTTTGCTACCTTAGACCTACGCGCATGGCGAAGCCTAGCGTTATCAATCCCAGCAAATATGGGAATTACACGATGTGTGTGCCCTGCATGTGTTAAGCATG
>MEND01000040.1 GCA_001768975.1 Bacteroidetes bacterium GWA2_31_9
TAATATTAAAAAATTAATGTACTAACTTTTTAAAAGCAAAGTTTCAAAAAAAAAGAGTGGACAATGCCACTCTTTTTTTGAGAAATTTAATAAGAATTATTGAATTACTATTTTCTTAATAGTTGTATCAAAACCGTCATTTATTTTTACAAAATAAATTCCTTTTGGCAAGTATGTTAAATCTTTAATTTCATTATAAACTTTCACATTATTAATTACTTCTGTTGAAATAATTTGACCTGTAAAATTCATAATATCCATCTGAATGTTTTCTGATTTACCTAATTCTATTTCAATATTAAATTCTCCTTTATTTGGATTTGGATAAATATTAATATTTGTTTTTGAATCAGCAATATGAATTCCAACAAATAGTTTAACATATATTGAGTCAAAAGTTTGACAACCAAAATCATTATATACATAAACGCCATACCATCCATCTTGTGTAACTGTTGCTGTTTGTAAATCAGATGTTACATTAACCCAGAAATAACCTCCATAACCAGCACCAGCATCCAAAGTTGCAGGATAAGATGAAACAGTTAATGTATCATTAATTCCACCATTTATTGCATCAAGATTCAATGAATATACAACATGTGCCAACTGACCTATAATAGTATCATTTGAATTATCAAGATCGCTTGCATATTCAATATAAACACTGTAATTATATGTAGTTAATGCTGAGAAGTCATAAGTTTGTGTAAATAAGAATGGTAATGTATCAAGAGGATTAAAGTCTGCTGGTAAAACTATTGAATCTTTAACAATTGAACCACCATCAATTTGATAATAAGCATAAATAGTCTCACCTGCAACGATAATATCAGTTCCAAAGTTAGAAATCATTACCTGAACTGTATCAGTTCCTGTCATATTACAAGTTTCAAAATATGGAACATTTGGGAATACAATTGCTACATCTATATTGCTTTGCATTATTTCTTCAATTAATATTGAATCAATTGCAAAACAACCATTATTATTTGTAACTGTTATATAATACCAACCAAAAGTACTTGCATCAATTGTTGCTCCATTTGAGGTAATTGTTCCTGTTGCATCAGACCATGAATAGTTATCATAAATATCAATTGTTGACAAAGAATATGGTAATTCAAATGCATATAAAGAAACAGAATCTCCATCAGCAATATTTACATTTATATCCAAATGCTCAATTGTACCTGCAGTTGAATTATTTGAAATGCTATCGTCAACAAAATCAAGAGATACATTCCAATTATAAATAGCAACTGCTGATAAGTCAATTGTTTGAATAAAAGTATAAGCTAAAGAATCACCAGGATTCAAATCTGAAGCTAATATAATTGTTTCAGTAACTATCGGATTTGCATCAATTTGATATGACACATTTATTGAAGTTCCTGAAGTAAATACTGTACTTCCTACATTTGAAAATAAAATATCCATAACTTCATTTGCAGTCATATTGCATTCTTCGTAATTATTTGGCATTGGCTCTAATAAAGCTAAGTCTGCAACAGGAGCTGGAGCTAAAGTTACATTTACAGTCCAAGCTATTACAGAACCTGATTCAGAAATTACAGCATAAGTAACAACAGCTATAAATGAATTTGGAGTACTTCCACTAATCTGATGAACAGTTCCAATTTGGGCAATTGCTCCTTGTGACAATGTAAAGTCAGCAACTAATGCACTTAAATCTGTCCCATAAGCAACCTCAATATCAATATTATGATTTATATTATCAATTACTGCTGGTGAAGTTTCTTCAGCAAATGAATATGTTAAAATATCATTTCCAGTATTAATAGGCAAACAAGCATCTGCAGCATCAGGTGAAGCAAATATATCATAAGTATTTACTATTAATGAAGCATTTGTGGTAGATACAGTCCAATTAGCTGGAACAGAATTATCTGAATTTGGATCACATAATACTAAACTTTTGCCATAACCATCGGCAAGAACATTCCATGGATTAATATCATCAAAATTGACACTATCAATTACTGTTGTTCCATTTTTTAGCAGAATAAACTCACCATTATTGCTTAGTGCTCCAGTATTTTGCAATACTCCCGATATTCCAAAATTATTTTGAACAGCAGTTGGGTTAAAAGCAATAACAGCATAATCGCCAGGATTCATAACATAAGTTGGGAATGTATATGTAATTCCAGTAAAACTATAACCAGCTAAATCAAATGGGACAACATCATTGTTATAGATTTCAACAAATTCCAATGAGTCAGTTCCAGATTCAGGTGAATTGTACATAATTTCAGTAATAACAATCTGAGGAATGTGAACTTCTTTTGTAACAGTTACAGACCATGCTTGATTTGTAGTTCCATCTTCTGCTGTAACATTATAAACAACAGGATTAGTAAAGTCATTACTAGTTACTCCACTAACTTGTGGAACAGTTGAAATATCTGCACTTGCATTGTACGATAAAGTAAAATCTGCTGTTAAACTAGCAATATCTGCCAACCAATTTACTTCAATATCAATTGTATGGTTGATATTATCAATTGTAGCTGGGTTTGTTTGTTCTGCAAATGAATAAGTTAAGAAATCAGTTTCATTATTTAATGTAGCAGCAACAGTAACATTTACTGTCCAGTCAACAACTGTTCCGTTTTGAGCAGTTACGTCATAAATTAATGAAGTGCTAAAGTCATTTACTGTTACTGTACTTACCTGTGGTGTTCCAGTAATACTTGCCGAAGCTGCATAAGATAAAGTAAAGTCAGCAATTAAAGCAGTCGGATTAGAACCAAAACCAAGTTCAATATCAACTGTGTGATTAATATTATCAATTACGGAAGGGCCTGTTTGATTTGGTAAGTCAAAAGCAAGAATCTCTGCTAATGTATTATTCTCTTCTAAACAAATAGTAAAATCACCAGCATCTGCTCCACCAGCATTCCAAATTCTAACAAAATAGTCAGTAGAAGGATTAACATTAATGATATTATTACCAGCAGCAGATGTTGAGTTACAGTTTGTTTGAGTTCCTCCACAATTATCATAAATAGCATAATTAATGTCAGTTGCTGTTCCTAATGCAAGATCCATTGATACAGAGTTAACATTACCAGAATTAAACGAATACCAAACATCTTGAATTGTTCCAAATGGGTCGCAAGCTGGATTATCAAAAGCTGCACTAGCACACTGATTTGTTCCAGTCGTTGGAACGCATGTTCCTGGTAAAGTAAGAGCTAAATTTTGTGAAGTAGCACAATCGTCATTTGCAGGAACAGGAGTACATGCAGGAGAGCAAGTTACTGTTAAATTAAATTCTCCAACATCACCAGAACTATAACCATGAACTAAAACAAAATATTCTGTTCCGATAACTGAAGTAAATGATGCTTCAGAGGTATAACCAGTACAACCACTTTGATCATCGTTTGCTGCAACACATGAAAGGTTGCTACAGTCTCCATTGTAAATGCTTAGTCTTGTATCATAATTAGCATCACTACAAGTACTTAATGTAATTAATTCTCCTGTGCCAATTATCTTATACCAAACACCTGAAGCTTCAACAGTAATAACTCCACATGTTGGAGCTGTTAAAGTATCAACTGTTGCATTACTAGTAGAGCCAGCAACAACATCACTACAAGCAATAGTTATTGCATTTATACATTCGTCATTTGCAGTATAAGCAGTAAATGTGATTGGACCTACCCATGCACTATAATCACCTGCTCCACAATCTGAACGAACATAACAGTCATATATTGAATCACTATTTAGTCCGCTTAATGTAATAGGATTATCAATTATTGAAGCGAAAGTTCCAGAGCCTAATGTAAAACCTGTAGAGCCATATTCGATATCCCAATTTGCAGAAGTTCCATTTTCTGTCCATGCTACATCAGCAGATGAACTTGTAATATTTGATACTGCAAGATTAGTTGGTGCAATACAAGCTGGTGGAACAACTGTTAAAATTCCTGATACATTTGTAGCACCATCCCAGAATCCGCCAACATATCCACCATAGTTGAAAGGACCTCCATTTAATTGGAAACGACTTGCATAATAATAAGTTCCAACTGGTAAAGTACTACCAAAAATTGCCATATATTCATCATTATTTCCAGCATCAAGATTATATGTTGCAGGAATCCAGTTTGTCCACGTTGATGGATCAGTATCTGTTGTATTATATCCAATCCAAGCATCTATACCTGTACCCTGACCAGCAGCTTCAGTAACTCCTGTTTCAAAAGTCTGTGCATAAGCAGTAAAATCAAAACCTTCCTCAACTGTTGCAACATCTGGGAATTGTAAATTACACCAATCTACTGCATCTGTTGGAGTTTCAGCAACATTAAAATCGTCAAAAGTAATATACCAAGGATTTGAAGTGGCAACTAAATGTAATCCAAAATAATATATACCAGAAATAGTTGGAGTGAACATTCCTTTTAATTCACTATATACTGTATTATTGGGGCTATTTACACCAGTTAAAGAATCAGTCATATTTACAGAAGCTTGAGAAGTTCCAGCGAATAATTCAACCTTAGTCCAACCTGCCAAACCATCAGTAATATACCAAGTACTAAAATCATAAGAAGTTCCTGCTACCAAGTCGAAGCCCGGAGTAAATGTCCAGTCATCAGCAGTCCAATCATTATAAAGATAATTATTACCAGTACGAGCAGCTCTGTTATATGTCTGAGGAGTTAGAGCTGTTAAAAATGATCCAGTTTTTGTCATACAATCTGGCATATTTCCAGCAACAGTAACAGATTCAAAGCTTTCAGTCCATGGTAAAGTTGAAGTTCCACAAAGTGTTGTAATTGAAATTGGTCCAAACCATGTACTAACATCACCTGCACCACAATCAGCCTGTACGTAAATATCATAATCAGTGTTAGATAAAAGTGAAGTTAAAGTATAAGGATTTGAATTTACTGAAACTAGATTTCCCGTTCCTTGTGAAAATCCTGCAGAACCATATTCAATATTCCATGCTATTGCAGTTCCATTTTCTGTCCAGCTTAAATCAACTGAATTATTAGTAATATTACTAGAAGCTAAAGCAGTAGGTGCAACACAGGTTTGAGCTATTACATTTAATACTCCATTAACATTTGTAACTCCATCCCAGAAATTACCACCACCAGCATTATATCCACCATAAGAGTATAAACCTCCATTTAATTGGAAACGACTAGCATAATAATATGTTCCTATTGGAAGTAATGCTCCAAAAGTAGCCTTATATTCATCATTATTCCCATTATCAACATTATAAGTTGCAGGAATCCAGTTTGTCCAAGCAGATGGGTCAGTATTTGTTGCACTATAACCAATCCAAGCATCAATACCTACACCTTGACCTGCAGCCTCAGTAACTCCTGTTTCAAAGGTCTGTGCATAAGCAGTAAAATCAAGACCTTCTTCAATTGTAGCTACATCAGGGAATTGTAAATTACACCAATCGACTGCGTCAGTTGGAGTTTCAATTATAGAAACATCATCTAATCCTATGTTTCTGTACCAATCGCCAACAACTTTAAATTGAAGTCTTGCATCAGAGTATTTATAAGTAGCCATGTTTATTACTACTTCTGTCCATCCAGCAGTTTGTGTACTTAAACCTGGTAAAATATCATTATTCCAAACTCCATTTGCAAAAACATTAACTTCTAGTCTTGCTGTATATCCTGTCGAAGGTCGATTCCAGAAGAAATGTAATTCTGGATTGTTAGATGTTGATAAATCAATTGTTGGTGAAGTTAATTCTCCAATATCTCCATTACCTGCATCATAAGAATTAAAATATGTAAAATATCCAGTTCCTGATGTGTTATCTCCTGTTATTGCTCCACCAGTGTTTGTAGTTGATGCAAGAAAATCCCAATCCCAATCATTTGTAGTTTCATTTGTCCAACATGATGGTATAGTTCCAGCATTATCAAAGTTTTCAGCAAATGGGAAAGAAGAGGTAGAACAAAGTGTTGTAAATGTAAAAGGACCAACCCATGCACTAGTTTCACCAGCTCCACAATCAGATTGTAAATAAACATCATAAGAAGTATTTGCAATTAAAGAACTTAATAAAAATGGATTTGTATTTGCAACAACCAAAGTTCCTGTACCTTGAGTAAATCCTGTAACATCATACTCAATATTCCAAGCAGTAGCAGTTCCATTTTCTGTCCAACCAATATTAGCAGAATTAGCAGTAACACTAATTGTATTTATTGCAATTGGATCAGGACAGGCTGGCGCTTCTTCTAATGAAATATCATCAACATACCATTCAGAAGCATTATTTCCTAAATAATGAAATGCAATATATACTACTTGTCCTACATAAGCATTTAAGTTAATTGTTTCTTCTACCCAAACATCTTCTGTTGTTACTTGTGACCATAAAGAAGTCCATGTTGCCTTGTCTGTTGAAATCATTACTTCATGAACATCAGCCCAAGAACCAAAATTAACATTCGACCAAAATTTAAATAATGGTGCAGTTGCAGTAGTTAAATCAAATGCAGGAGTAATAAAATAATCATCACAATTAGCTGCATCATCATTATGATAAACACTATTTGGAACAGAATGAGATCTTAGTGTTGTTGTCTGCCAACCAGCTGGGTCTCCAGCTTGAACATTGTCCCAATCAGTTGGAGGGAAAGTTCCTCCATCAAAATTTTCAGTATAAGGAATTGTATATAATGTTAAAGCAGCTGCTTCTGTTACAGTTACTGTCCAATCTTGTGTTGAAGCATCTTCTGCTGTAATAGTATAAACTACAGGATTTGTAAAATCGTTTGCTGTTGTAGCACTAACTTGTGGTGTTCCTAAAATATCTGCACTCGCAGAAGCTGATAATGTGAATGTTGCTACTAAAGTTGTTACATCTGTAGCATTTGCAACTTCAATATCTACAGTATGATTTAATGCATCAATTGTTGCTGCACCAGTCTGTTCTGCAAAACTATATGCGATAATATCTTTTTCTGTACTTATTTCAACAACATTAACTGTTGATGCAACACCAGAACATCCGTTTACATCAGTAACTGTAACATCTATTGGATTATCCGCAATTGTTGCATTTATTGTTTGAGTTGTAGCACTTGTTGACCAAGCATAATTTGTAAATGACCCTGCATCTAGTAATGCACTGTTTCCTTGAACATAAGTTAAAGTTCCAGTTATTGATGGAGTTGGAAGTGCATTTTCGGTAACTGTAACTTCAGTAGAAGTTCCAATACAACCATTTGCATTCGTTACATTCACGGAAAATGTTCCAGCAGTTGCTGATATGGTTTGTGTTGTTTCTAAATTAGACCATACATAACTTGAATATGAACCAGCATCTAATGTTGCGTTTGAACCTTGGCAATATGTTAATGCTCCAGTGATTGTTGGAGTTGGTAGGGCATTTTCGGTAACGTTTTCTGTATCTGTTCCTGTACAACCGTTCCCGTCTGTTACTGTTACTGATACAGGATTATCGGCTGTTGTTACGTCAACGGTTTGTGTTGTTTCTGCATTTGACCATA
This sequence comes from Bacteroidetes bacterium GWA2_31_9, assembly GCA_001768975.1. Classification (GTDB taxonomy): domain Bacteria; phylum Bacteroidota; class Bacteroidia; order Bacteroidales; family GWF2-33-38; genus GWA2-31-9. The sequence continues at coordinate 7,542 of MEND01000040.1, forward strand.
AAAAATTTGTATATAACCCACCAGCATCTAATGTCGTACTAAAACCAGTACAATAACTTAATAAGCCAGTAATTGTTGGAGTTGGAAGGTCATTCCCAACTACGATTACATCAACAGAAGTTCCAATACAGCCATTTACATCAGTAACTTGAACTGAATATGTTCCGGCTGTTGCTGAGATGGTTTGTGTCGTTTCTAAATTAGACCACAAATAACTTGAATATAAACCTGCATCAAGTGTTGTATTTGAACCTACACAATATGATAATGTTCCTGTTATTGATGGAGTTGGAAGTGTATTTTCAACTACTACAACATCGGCAGAAGTTCCTGAACAACCATTAACATCTGAAACTTGAACTGAAAATGTTCCTGCCGTTGCTGAAATGGTTGATGTAGTTTCTGTTGATGACCATAAATAATCTGTAAATAAACCTGCATCTAATAATGTAGTTGAACCTTCACAATATGTTAATGTTCCTGTGATTGTTGGTGTTGGGTTTGCGTTTTCTATTACTGTCACATTTGTTGAGCCAGTACAACCATTAACGTCTGTTACAGTTACTGAAACAGGATTATCAGCCACAGTTGCAACTGTTGTTTGAATAGTTGAGCCTGTTGACCATGCATAATTAGTATATGAACCAGCATCCAAAGTCGTATTTGAACCTTCACAATATGATAAAGTTCCTGTAATTACAGGACTAAGACTTGCTGTCTCAGAAACAGTAACACTTGATGATGCACCAATACATCCATTTGCATCAGTTACTGTTACTGAAATAGGATTATCAACAGTAGTTGCTGTTGTAGATTGAACCGTCGAACCTGTTGACCATAAATAATTTGTATATAGACCAGCATCTAAAGTTGTATTAAAACCAGTACAATAACTTAAAGAACCAGAAACTGCTGGTGTAGGGTTTGCGTTTTCAACAACTGTTACATCAGATGAAGTTCCTATACAACCATTTCCATCTGTAACCTGAACTGAATATGTTCCTGCTGTGGCTGAGATAGTTTGTGTAGTTTCATTAGTTGACCATAAATAATTTGTGAATGAACCTGCATCTAATAATGTAGTTGAACCTTCACAATATGTTAATGTTCCTGTGATTGTTGGTGTTGGGTTTGCATTTTCAACTACTACTACATCAGCAGAAGTTCCTACACATGCATTTGCATCTGTTACCTGAACTGAATATGTTCCTGATGTGGCAGATATTGTTTGTGTAGTTTCACCACTAGACCACAAATGACTTGTGAATGCTCCAGCATCAAGTGTTGTGCTCGAACCTTCACAATATGTTAATGTTCCTGTTATTAATGGAGTTGGATTTGCATTTTCAACAACTACAACATCGGCAGAAGTTCCAATACAACCATTCGCATCTGTAACTTGTACTGAATATGTTCCAGCTGTG
>MEND01000041.1:0-2594 GCA_001768975.1 Bacteroidetes bacterium GWA2_31_9
GTTAATTGAAGTGGGTTTGAAATCTCCGTACTTTTATTCTGCGAGAGGTAAGGAGTTCTGAAGGTAGTATTCCAATTACTTACTGCTTACTTATTACTGCATACTGCTTACTGAATACTGCTTACTGCATACCGAACGGCTTTGTCAATAGGGAATAACCAAAAAAAAAGCGGCGATGCCGCTTTTTTTATTTATCTGAAACTTGAATACTTTCTTAAATCCTCGCGTGGATTTACACACATTACAGGAGTTTTTGAAGGATTAGCAATAATTTTTTGTTCATTAGCTCCAAAAACATAATCTTTAATATCTATGTCTTTAGTTGTCATTATTAAAATTAAATCGGCACTGATTTTTTCAGCAAACTTCATTGTTTCTACAGCTAAATCTGTTCCTTCTCCGGTTGTAATATCATAATCAATTCCTATGCTATCAAGTATTTTTTTAGCAAATAATAGATTATTGTTAATTTTATGTTTAAAACCATCGTCTGTTACCAAAGGCTTTATAAGTCGGAGTTTGAATTTATATAATTTTGATAAATAATTTACCCAGTTTAATTTTTCTTTATTTTCTCCTCTGAAGTCAACAGGGAAAACAACATTTTCAAATTTTTCTGAAATAGGAGCTTCCTGAACTACAATAAACGGAACAGGAGAACTTACAATTACTTTTAAAGCCCAGCTTCCTGTAAATTTTTGCATACCTCTAATTCCATGAGTACCCATAATTACAAGTGTAGCATCAATTTCAGAAGCAGTTTCTCCAATTGTTGTAAATATTGTACCTTCACGAACTAAAGTATCTGGTCTAATACCATATCTTTTAAAGGTTTCATCAGCAACTACATTTAGCTTATTTTCAGCTTCTTCAATTTCTTTTTTCTTCTTTACAATATGTATTAGTGCAATAGCATTGTGTGAAGGTTTGGCAATTTTAACTGCATGTGCAAGAGCATTCTCCGACATTTCTGTAAAATCCCATGTAACTAAAATTTTTCCTGCTTTATTTTCTTCCATAACTATAAAAAGTTTTTTTTCAATAAATCATTAAGTACATTTGCTAATTAAAAAAAATATTTCCGTAATTTACAATATCTTTTTCGAAAAACAAAATTATGCAATTAATTCTTAATAAAAAAAACAAAAGGATTTTTAATACAATAATAATAATCTTATTTGTATCAAATTTTGTCTTTTCACAGAATAAAGAAATAGGTTCACCATATATTTTTAACATTCCACCAAAAAATTATGGATTTGAAAGTCAGAACTATTCAATTACTCAAGATAAAGACGGTATTATATATTTTGGAAACCTAAGTGGTATTCTGGAATTTGATGGTACAAACTGGTTACTTACTAAAATCAATGGCATTCCACGTTTAGCAACCAATAATAAAGGAGTTGTATATGCTGGAGGATTCGACGATTTTGGTTTCTTATCTAAAGACCAAGCAAATGTTACACACTTTAATAGCTTATTGAGCTTTTTACCTAAAGGAACTCCGAAAATAGGAACAATTAATAAACTATTATGTATTAACGACTATGTGATTTTTTGTTCAGAAAAGAATATTTATAAATGGGACGGAAAAACAATTGACCTTTTAAACTCAAGTAATTCTGGCATTTCTGCATTTAAAGTAAACAATGAATTATTTGTTTATAAACATGGTTATGGTTTGCTAAAATATACAGGAGAACTGTTAAAGCTAATTCCTAATGGTAATTTTTTTAGCGAAAAAACTATTCTTGATATTATTCCTTATAAAGACAAGCTATTAATAAAGCTAAAAGATTTTAATAATTTTATTTTATACGATTACAATAATATTGTTGAATATGCACCTGAATATGCCGATTTTATTAACAAATATGATTACGTAAAAGGTTTAGAATTGAGAGATGGTAATTATGCTTTTGCTACAAAAAAGAAAGGAATTATTATTGTTGACAAAAATTCAAACTTCATTTGCTCAATAACAAAAGACAATGGGCTTATAAACAACTATATAAACGATATATTTGAGGGAAGAGATAACAATTTATGGATAGCTTTAAATAATGGTCTTTCAAAGGTAGAATACCCATCTCAATATTCGATATATAAAGAATCTTCGGGTGTTCTAGGGGAAGTTTACTCAATTATTAGATACAATAATATATTATACGCTTCTACCACACAGGGTGTTTATTATTTACATAACGATTTAAAATCTAAACAGTACAATTATTCTGATATAAATAAACAGTTTTACGAAGTATCTGGAATATCCGGACTATGTTACAATTTCTATAATTTTAAAAATTATTTATTTGTAACCAGCGAAAACGGAATTTATCAAGTTACTTCTGATAAAGCAATTAAGTTAACAAGTGGCAAACTAAAATCAATGCATTTATTGAAAGACTCCACTACTATTTTAGCTGCAATGGAAGATGGAATACACATCTTTAAATTAGAAGATAAAAATCTTACAGAATTATCTAAAGTAACCGATTTTGATAATTATATCAGAACAATGGCTGAGGATGAAGATGGAAATATTTGGATGGGAAGCGATTATGATGGAATTTACAAAATGACTATTA
>MEND01000041.1:2695-10334 GCA_001768975.1 Bacteroidetes bacterium GWA2_31_9
AATATTTGGTTCAGTTCTGGGGTTTCGGGTCGTTTCGAAAAGACAACAGGTTTTTATTTATTCAATAAAGACTCAAATTCATATAATAGAGTTACTCAAGGATTTAAAAAAATTAGTGATTTTACAATTGAAACTATTTACAATGATTTAGATTCAATAGTTTGGTTTGGTGGTTTTGATGGAATCATCAGATATGATATGAAACATTTAACCAACGATTCCATTAAATTTGTTACGTTTATTAATAAATTAATTCTTGGAAAAGATTCAATCTTTAATTTATTTACATTTAAAACCGAAGATTCTCTTTTAATTAAGTATTATAACGACAGCTTAAATCATAAATTTAAACATACTTATAGCAGTTTAAGATTTGAATTTTCTACTCCAAATTTTAACATAAATAATAAAACTCAATATCAAAATTATTTAGAAGGTTTCGACAAAGGATGGTCCGATTGGTCAGATATAAACTTCAAAGAATATACTAACTTATGGGAAGGTCAATATACATTTTTTGTGCGGGCAAAAGATATAAACGACCGAATATCAAAAGCTTCAGCGTTTAAATTTTATATTTTATCTCCTATTTATAGACGATGGTGGGCATTTGTTATTTATGCATTAATTTTAAGTGCCTTTTTATTTATGATTATAAGATGGCGAAGTTATATTTTCGAAAAAGAAAAAAACAAACTTGATAAAGTAATTAATGAACGCACCGAAGAGTTAGTTATTCAAAAAGAAAGAGCCGAACAGCTGGTTAGCAATATTTTACCTCGTCAGACTGCCGAAGAACTAAAGTCATTTGGAAGAGTAAGCCGCAAGAAATATAAAATGGTAACAGTTTTATTTTCTGACATTCAGGAGTTTACTAAAATTGCCGAAGATATGAGTCCCGACAAACTACTCGATGAGCTTGATAAATACTTTTTACATTTCGATATGGTAGTTGAACAATATAACATCGAAAAAATTAAAACAATTGGAGATGCTTATATGTGTGCGGGAGGAATTCCTCAAAAAAACAGAACAAATCCAATAGAAGTAGTTCTAGCTGCAATTGAAATGCGTCAATATATGCAGGATTTAAAAACCAAAAAAGAAAACGTTTGGGATGTTAGAATCGGGATACATACAGGTGGTGTAATTGCAGGAGTAGTTGGTAGTAAAAAATTCAGTTACGATATTTGGGGCGACACAGTTAACATTGCAAGCCGAATGGAATCTTTAGGAAAACCTGGCGAAATAAACATTTCAGAAACAACTTATGATATTGTAAAAGAATATTTTGAGTGCATTCCTAGAGGGAAAGTACCTGCAAAATACAAAGGCGAACTTTATATGTATTTTGTAAATGGATTAAAAAAAGATTATTCTAAAAATGGAGATGGAATTACTCCAAACGAAAAGTTTTATACAAAACTCCAAATGGTTCGTTTTGATGATATTGATGAACTAATAATGACAAAACTTGAGCGTGGATTGCCTAAAACATTATACTATCACGACTTAAAACATACAATTGATGTTTGCACACAAGTTGAAATTTTAGGTAGAATGGAAAATGTAACAGAAGAAGAAATGCTATTATTAAAAACAGCAGCACTATTTCACGACTCTGGCTTCTTAATTGGATACGACGACCATGAGTTTCTTGCAATTAAAATGGCAAAAGAAACTTTACCAAAATTTAATTACTCCGATAATCAAATAAAAATAATTTCAGATTTGATTTTTGCAACCAGACTTCCGCCAAATCCAAAAAATTTATTAGAACAAATAATGTGTGATGCTGATTTGGATTATCTAGGAAGACCCGATTTTATTCCTGTTTCTCAAAAATTATTTAGAGAACTTTTTGAAAGAAACAAAATTAAATCTGTAGAAGAATGGAACAAGATGCAAGTTAAATTTATTGAAAATCATCAATATTTCACAGCTACTGCACGACAATTACGAAGTCAGAACAAAAACGATCAATTACAAAAATTGAAAGAATTAATGAATATAGCTTAGGGAAACTTTTAAAAATAACTTCTCATAATTTTTGTCGAATTTCTTCGACTCTGTAGGAGTCGTATATTGGTAGAACTATGATTTCTACAAACATATAGATGTGTTAGCACTATATTTTGAAAATTTCACTTAAAGAATAAAAATATCAACTATGTTCATTTAGTTTTATTGCATAATCTTAAAACATTATAAAACATTAATTTTTTTTTGATTAATAATTGAATTATTAGTCCTATTTCTCTATTTTTGAAAGATTCAAAATAAAATATTCTATTATGGAAAATATTGATTGGAAATCATTGCCCTTTGGTTATATTAAAACTGACTTCAATGTCAGAAGTACATTCAAGAATGGCAAGTGGAGCGAATTAGAAATTAGTAACAGCGAAATGGTAAACGTTCATATTGCTGCAACAGGGCTACATTATGGTCAACAAGCATTTGAAGGAATGAAAGCCTTTATGGGAAAAGATGGAAAAGTTAGATTATTTAGATGGATAGAGAATTTCAAAAGAATGCAAAATTCTGCTGATGGAATTTTAATGCAAAGAGTTCCCGAAAATATTTTTCATAATGCAATTGTAACAGCTGTTAAAAAAAATGCAGGTTTTATTCCACCTTATGGATCAGGAGCTTCACTTTATATACGACCAGTTTTATTCGGCTCAGGAGCAAAAGTTGGTGTTAGTCCTTCTGATGAATATACATTTATTGTTTTTGTCACTCCAGTTGGTCCATATTTTAAAAATGGATTTACTCCAGTAGATATGATGATTGCTAGAGAATTTGATAGAGCAGCACCAAAAGGAACAGGTAATATTAAAGTTGGAGGAAACTATGCGTCAGGATTAAGGGCAATGAAAAAAGCGCATAATGAGGGATTTGCATCAGTTTTGTTTCTTGATGCTCGTGAGAAAAAATTTATAGACGAATGTGGTCCGGCTAATTTCTTTGGTATTAAAGACTATACTTATATTACTCCAAAATCTGAATCAATTTTACCTTCAATTACAAATATGAGCCTAATTGAATTAGCTTCATCAGAAGGACTTAAAACAGAACGAAGACCTATTGCAGATACAGAGCTTTCTACATTTGAAGAAGTTGGTGCTTGTGGAACTGCCGCAGTAATTTCTCCAATTAAAAAAATTGTTGATGAAGAATCTGGGAAAGTTTATGAATACTGTAAAGATGGAAAACCTGGTCCAATATCATACAAATTATATTCAAAACTTCAGGCTATTCAATATGGCGAAATACCTGATATTTATGGCTGGACAGAAATAGTTGAAATTTAAAAAGCATTTAAGTATAGCTTTACCTAAAAGCTTAGTCTTATGAATAGTTACTGTATATTCGTCTGAATATATTAATGTTATTGACAAACTATTGTTAGTTTTTTTTTACTTTTTTTTTTGGAGCAATATAATTTAATATTACATTTGCACCAATTAATCAATTAAATAGGTATAAATGCCTACTAAAAAACAAATTTTTAACTTAAATTTTTTAACTATGAAAAAAACGTTTTTATTTTTAGCATGCGTAGCTTTTTTATTTACAGCTAACGCACAAGAAGGTGGTTTTAAACAAGCTGCCGGAAACAAAGCTCTTGAAGTAAATTTTGCACCACTAGGTGGAAATCCAGTTGGAATTAGCGGAATTCAATTTAAATCTTACAGTTCAGAAACTTCTGCTATGAGAATGAACATTTTTATTGGTTATTCTAACGAGTCAAAAGTGCTACAAGATGCCGTTGACACAAGTACTGCTGACCCAAAGGTTATTGGTGATTTAGAATTAAAAGAAAAAAATTCATCACTTGAAATTGGTTTACGTCCTGGTATTGAAAAACATTTTGCAGGAACTGACAGATTATCTCCTTATATTGGAGCTGAATTAGACTTTGCAAAAAAATTCTCAACTAAAAAAGAAGAATCACAAATTCCAGAAGATGTTGATGTTCCAACAAAAAATGAATTATACACTAAAACAACCAAAGGTAAAGACGGTTTTATGAGAGTTGGTGTTAATGCAGTTGCCGGTTTCGATTATTTCTTTGCAAAAAAATTATATATTGGTGCTGAATTTGGTTTTGGTGTTTCTAAAAAATTCGCTTCTAAAATTAAAGTAAAAGACGAAGCTGCTGAAGAAGTTGCTAAAAGAATGGAAGTAACTTATGTTGAAATTTTAGATGCTAAAAAAGACACAAAAGGAAGTTTCAATATTGGCCCAAATGTTAATACTCAAATCAGAATTGGTTGGTTGTTCTAATTTTCGTATTATTACGTAAAATTAAATAATTATGAAAAAATTTAAATTTTCGAAATTAATGTTGGCATTTACTTTAGTAGTGCTAACGGCTGGTATGCTAACTTATTCGTCTTGTACTAAAGACGAAAATGTTGGACAGCCAAATCGCAAATCATTAACAGCTGGTCAAAAACAGCAGATTTTAGATGCAATGAATGCTATTCCTGAAATTAGAGTTAAAGCAGGTAAATATGGTTTTACTTTGCCGAAAACTTTAAAAGATGGTGGCTTTAATTTTTCTGAATCAAGTTCTGGAAATGATTGGGCAACTTCAAGCAATGTAGAATTTGTTGAAACTTCTGATGGCAACATCATGGTTGTATCTACAGATAACACCAATGCAAATGCTGGAGGAATGGTTGTTGCAGGTTCTACAACCTTAGACATTAACATGGCTATTTGTGTTTCGTCTGCTGCTGAAGGCGATAATTTCTTTAGCTTTGGAGATGTTGACTCATCTTATGGTTTTTCAATGGTATTAGGTATTGCTGGCGATTTTGAAGCATTACTTAGTGGCGATGTTGACCCAGATGCTGACATCACAGAATACATTTATGGTTTTGCAATGTATATAGTTTTTGAAGATCAAGCTAGTGGCTCATACGAAGTTATTGACTTTACTGCTCCAAGTCTTGAAGATTTTGAGGGAAAAGGAATCTCTATGATTATTGATTTCAGAGGAGCTAAAGTTTACATTTCTAGCGATGGTAATTTAACTGTTGGAACAAACACAATTTCTTTTAATGGTAATTACTTTATGGGTGCATGGGAAACCGATTCAACTTCTAACAATGATCCTTCTTACGATGAAGTTTCAGGTTTCGGAACTATGGGCTGTATGTAATAAATTACAAATATATTTTAAAAAAAACCGCAATTACTTGCGGTTTTTTTTTTAATTATTTTTCGTTTTAGCCGATAATTTCAATACATTATGCTTACAAGAGCTAATACATCTTTCGCATAATATGCAAGTATTATCATTTATTCTCTTTTTGTTTATAACATAAGTATTTACATCAATTAACATTGGACAGTTATCATCACACTTTTTGCAGTTTGTACAATTATCAGTGTTTATTGGTGTGATTTTGAATAACGAAAGTGGAGAAATTAAACCTGAAATTGTGATAAATGGACATAAAATTCTACAATAGGCTCTACTACCCACAAAAAATGTCAAAATAAATCCAACTGAAATAATAAATAGATTTTCGCCAATTATCCACCACTTTCTGGTTTCAATATCAGCAGCAGGATTCCATAAAAAGGCAACAAAAAGAGAAATGCAAACTAAGCTTATTAAATAAGTCCATGCAATAATTTTAGAACGTGGAACATTTTTACTTTTATCTTGCTTTTTTGTGTTAGTCATTTCAAAGAAAAAACCAGTCCAGCATGCTCTCGAACAAAACGCATTTCCTAAAAAAAAAGGTAGAATAAGCCTTGCTACAACAAGTTGAATAAGTGCACCAGTTACAACTCCTTCATAAGCATCAAAAAAAATTTCTGGAAATTGAAAATTAACACCTATAACCAAGCCAAGCCAAAATAACAAAAAAGACCCAAGTAATAATTGAAGACATAATCGTAGAAATTGACGAATTTTAGGATAATAATGAACTAAAACTCTAGTCCCAAAATCTAAAAATCCAATTCCAGTAAAAAGATAAAAATACATTATATGCCTAAACCACCATACAATAAGCCCTATCCCAATAAAAACACCTAAGCTAATCAGCGGTATTTTTAGGTCTAGCATATTTTTTTTAGGAAGTGCCATAAAAAATGGGAAACATCTTATTTAACCAAATATTGGACACAAATAAACATAAAGATTTAAGAATTCGCAACATCTCTGTTAATAGATAAATAAATAAATAATGGTTTATTATAATTAAAAATATTGTGATTTAACTATTTGATTTGCCGGGGGTACCGCCAATTTGTTTACTAAATTTCCAGTTTGAACCTTGTGAGCTATCCTCTTTTGGATTAATCAATTCAATGGTTTTTCCTTTAACGGCATCTTCAATAGGCCAAGGTGATTTATTTTTATACGCAAATGAGTTTACAAGATTATACTCCTTATCAAATAAGCGAAGTATTTCATTATCATTATTTAAATTGAAATCAAAGTCGCCAACATAATTTTTTATAGCTGGGAAATTTTTCTGAAATTCCTTTATATTATTACAAATTACAAAATAGTCTTCGGGTTTAATATATACATTTTCGGGTAAAACATAAGACTTTTTATCGTTCATATCTTTAAAAATCCAGCCTGAAATATTTATTGTATCTTCACTATAATTATATAATTCTACCCAATTTTGTGAATTTTTTGACTTAGCATCACCATATTTTATTTCATTAATTATCACATACTTATTATGGTTCACGTTTAAACTAGCTCCAATGTTTTCTTTTGAATCAATATCACTTCCAAAGCATTTTGATAAATCTTTAATAGAAAAGTCATTAATTCCTGCATTTTTAAAATCTGGCTCACAAAAAGAATTTTTGCCGGGTAAATTTGTTGTATTTGAAATTGAATTATTAAAGGAAATTGAAGAAAGACTATCAACATAAAATGCCGAATTTATTGAATTATAGAAAATGCTATTCAGAACGTCTGCCTTACCTCCGCCTTTTCCCTTATTTTTTTCAAAACATGCAATATCTCTGTAATTATCATAAAAAGTACTACTCTCTATTTTTCCATACGACAAAGTATCTTTTATTGCTATACCAGTTCCACAATTAACAATTATATTGTTTTCAATAATAGCTGAAGAAGCCTGTCCTATTGAGATTCCCTTATCATTACAATTACTAATAAAATTATCTTTGATTAAAATATCTGAAGCTTGCTCTCCAATATCAATTCCATCGCTGTTAAATCCGAAAAAACCGGTAATATGATTGTTAATTATTTTACCTTTTGAAATTCCATCATAATCTATTGCGTCGGTGTCAAATTTATCATTTCCAATAAATTTACATGATTCAACTAAAGCTTTGCTTGCATATTTAATGTTAATTATATCGCAAACAGCCAATGAACTAAAAGTGCAATTTTTAATATAAATTTGACCATATTCTGAATAAAATGGCTGATCGGCATCCTTTTCAATAACATTATCTAAGTAAAGTTCTGTATTAATTGAGTTTATCGACGCTTTGTATTTAATGTTTTTTAAATTTCTAGTTGCATTCTCAATTATAACATTGCTTAATTTTGACTCTTTTGCCTCTTCAAAACAAATTGAACCCCAGTGAGGATAATCATATTCGTTATAAAACT
>MEND01000041.1:10344-22859 GCA_001768975.1 Bacteroidetes bacterium GWA2_31_9
AAAATCTCTACTCCTTCGTGTATTTTCAACGTTCCTTTTTTCTCTATAAAAACATCTCCTTTAGCATAATATGGTGAATTGTTTTTAAATAAAGTCATCTTTTGATCTATTGTATCGGGTAAAATACTTTTATCATCCAGTTCAAAAATAGCATCTAAAGAATCATTAGTGTTTAGTTTAAATGAAATTATTGGTAATGTATCATTTGTTCCATTCCATTTCACAAATTTGTAGCCTATATCTGGAATGGCTTCAATTTTTAGAGGTATGCCCTTAAAATATGTCAAAGATGAATCTATTTCTGGAATGCTTACATCTTCTATTTTTATTTTACCATGAACTGCCGAAATTTTAAGTTTAGAACTTCCTGCTAATTTAAAATAATCTGTAATATGCTGTCTCATAAAATCGGGTCGCTTTTCTGCCCATTTTTTCATTGTATCAACATAAGCAAGCCACTCGTTCATTGATTTTACTCCACAATAATCGGGATAAATAAAACTGCAAACTCCTCCCCATTTATTAATATGATTTGGCATTTCTGGAGCTATTTCACCAGCTGTTTCATTAATTATTTTGATTATTCTGTCTGATTGAAATGTTGTATTAAGGTAACTTGCAAAACGCTGAATGAAGTGGTTTTTAAATTCAGGATTTTTAATTAGAGTAGAAAAAAGCTTTTTAGCCCAATCATTTCCTACAGAGAATTTTATTGAAGCATGATTAAAGTCTTTATTTAAGAAAGCTAGGCTATTTTCTAAATCAAAAACCATCCAACGCCAACGAGATTTTTCATCATGTAGTTTATAATATTTGTTGTTGTGATCAGGAGTAATATAAGAGAAAAAAATACGAGTAATTTGATAATTTAAATATTCACTTACATCAATTTGTGCTTTTATTTTATCATATACTCCTGAATTATTAATCGTTGATGGATTTATCAGTTTTAAAAATTCATTATATGACTTATCGTTTCCTTTGATTACAATTTTTTGTTTTGTATCATCTTCAAGAATGTCAATTTTTTTTGTATCAATATTGTGATTAGCAGTCAAATAGTTACTATTTAATTTTTCTCTCATACTATGTATTCCCCAATATTTACCGTTTAAATAAACTACTACTGGTTTGTAAGCTTGAATATCGACATCCATTTGATTTTTAATAATATTTGCACAAGTAGCATCCCGAATTAAATAGTTTAGCCAACCATCACCATAATTCCTCAGAATAAAGTCTTGAAATTTAAAAATTGGTTTATCAGGAAACATCCGATAATTTATTTCTGTTTCGTCATATTGTTCTCTAAAATATACTCCTATTGGCTTTTGGGGCAAACAACTAATCCACCTTCCGTGAATTTTCATGCCAGCTTTTGATGAAAAAATCTTCTTACCCGATTCATCAAAATATTCGATATGCATTAATTTTTCCCAATTTTGATTGTAGTTTGCAGAATTTCTTGCTTGTCCAGGTTTATTTAATATTTTTTTGAATTTACTTCCCTCAACATAAATACCTGTTATTGGATTCCAAAGATTGTCGGGTTCGGTTGAGATAGAAATTATAGGCAACGTCGATTTACTATTGATTATAAATGATTTACAGGAATATTCGCCCGGCAAAACATTATTTCTAAATGAGCGAGCTTTAATTACAACTGTTGAGTCAATAATAATTTCTTCATCATATTTTTTAGATAACCTATTTGGGATTGAACCATCAGTAGTATAGCGAATTATATCGTTAGGGTTTTTAGAATGTAACTTCAATGTTTGTGATTTGCTGTAAATACCTTCTTTGATTGAAAATTTTGGTGGCAAAGTAAAATCAACCTTGCTACAATATACTGAATCATTTGCTTTTCCGGGAGTTGGAACTTCAAAATAAACCCACTTATTATTTCTTATCTTACCGAATGAAACATCAACAACCTGATTTTTATAGGAAATAGAGTCTATTATTTTTTTTGAATTATTATAACATGCAATTATCCCATTTTCTGTATTTAACTTAAAATTGGTATGGCAAGTAGTAATCTTTTTTATTACTTTTTTATATGATGTAGGATTTTCTATGTATGTGTCTTTAACCTTTTTATTCAATCCATCAGTCCAAATAACGTAATATTGCAAAGCTCCAATTGTAGTGCCTTTTGGTACTGACCATTTAAAAGGGTTTTTTAAATCATTAGTAATAAAATAACCTGAAATGTCGGTTGGTTTATTACTAATATTGTATAACTCTATCCAACCAGAATAAGTTCCAATATCTGGATCTGGGCAGGTATTTAAGTTCGATACAAGCACTTCGTTTATTATTATCTGCGAATTACTTCTTACAGAAACAATAACAAAAAAGATTAATAGTATTAATTTCAAAAACGACATAATATTTGGCAATTTAAAAAAAAAATAAAAAATCGTTATATAAATTTTAAATTGTTTTATTTTGAAAGTTTAGTTTATAAGAATAAATTTATTTTCAAATTTTAGCTATTTTCGTTTTATGCAAACCGAAAGCTTTAAAATATTAGCTGTTGATGGCTTAAAGCTTAATTTTATTCATTGGTTTTTACCAAATCCAAAAGCGGTTTTGATTTTAATTCATGGAATTGGAGAACATTCAGGACGATATAATTATTTAGCTTCAAGATTTGTTTCATCTGGAATTAACGTTGTGTCAATTGATTATCGCGGACATGGTTTAGCAGAAGGTAAGCGTGGACATATTAATAGCTACTCCGAATTATTAAACGATATAGATTCGCTTTTTAATCAAATTCCTTTTTATTATCAGAATATTCCAAAAATCTTATATGGTCATAGCATGGGAGGAAATATTGCTCTGAACTATGCAATGCGACATAATCATTCAATAAAATTAATTGTAGCAACTTCGCCATGGATAGGTTTATATAAAAAAACGCCAGCTTGGTTGATGTTTTTTGCTAAAATGATGAATAAAATTTATCCATCATATACTCAGAAAGTTACATTTCGTTCCTCTGAGCTTACACACGATTCATCTGTTCTTGAAAAGCATAAACAAGATAATCTGAATCATGGTCTTATTTCGCCACGTATGTTTTTTGAAATGACTGATGCTGGAATTTATTTGTTACTTAATTCGGAGAAGTTAAAAATCAAAACATTACTATTGCATGGGACTTTAGATAGTATTACATCGTTTAAATCAACCGAAGAGTTTTATAATAAAACCAGCAAATATTCAACATTAAAATTGTGGGACGGAATGTTCCACGAATTGCATAACGAAACCGAAAAAGATGTTGTTATTGATTATATAATTGACTGGATTTTAAAAAATACTAACGAGTTGAAAAGTTTATGAGTTGAAGGGTTTATTAGTTGAAGGGTTTATTAGTTTATGCGAGTGCAAATAATTGGTTATTCGCCATTTTAAGTGAAAACAGCATTAGTTTTAATATTTTCTTTTACTTTTTTTATCGAAAAAAAGTAACAAAAAACTTTTAATTGCAAGAACTCACTCCGTCTGCGACTTCGCTCAAACAGCTTGCAATTTATAAGGAATTATTATTACGCTTCGCTGAGCTTTAAAAAACTGTATAACATTTTTGTAAGTTTTCATCTTTTATATTGTATAATTGTTCGTTATTTCTCACTAATTTTGTCGAATAACTAAATAATTCCAAACAAATAAAAAAATGTCAGAATTTAGAACAAAAATAAATATTCCGAAATCAGATTTTAAAATTAATCACGAAGATAAAATTTTTCTAATTGGCTCTTGCTTTAGCGATAATATTGGGCAACAACTTTATAATTCAGGATTTAATGTCGAAATAAATAGTTTTGGAACTCTTTACAATCCTGTTTCAATTTCAAATTCTTTAAAAATAATTACTCGACAGTTAGAAATAAAGAAAGATGATTTGGTTTTTCATGAAGATTTATGGAAAAGCTTTTATCATTATAGTAGCTTTAATTCTGCTAATGAAACAGCCTTGATTTCAAAAATTAATGATAAAATAAATTACGTAGAATATTTTTTAAAAAGTTCAAAATATTTAGTCATAACATTCGGTACAGCTTGGGTTTATAGATATTTGAAAACAAATAAAATTGTTTCAAATTGTCATAAAATTCCAAGTAACGAATTTTCACGAGAATTACTAACTGTTGCTGAAATAATTGAAACATATACTGAATTAATTAATAGTTTGATAAAGTATAATCCTGAACTAAAAGTTATTTTTTCGGTAAGTCCAATACGACATTTAAAAGATGGCAACTTTGGAAATCAAGTTAGTAAATCGACTTTGATTTTAGCAATTAATTCACTAATTAAAAACTTTAGTTGTTGCTCTTATTTTCCTGCTTATGAAATATTTATGGACGATTTGCGTGCGTATAGATTTTATGCAGATGATATGATTCACCCATCACAAATTGGAGTTAATTATGTTTGGGAAAAATTTATTGGTAGTTTAATGAGTAAAGAGACAATACAAATTATAGCAGAAGTCGAAAAACTTAACAAAGCTGTTACACATAGAGTAATCGACAAAAATTCTGAATCGTATCAAAAATTTATTACACAGATTAAAGCCAAGGTAAATGAGCTTGAAAAGAATAATCCAAGATTAAATCTTGAATCCATTAAAAGAAATTTTAATTTATAAAAGGTTAAGTTTTCCAAAAAAAATTTGTTACACACAGTTTTTTCTTATTTTTGTATTTTAATTTAATATAAATAAAAATAAGGTGGATTTAAAAGAAAATATAATTCAGGTTTTAAAAGAAATAAAACATCCTGAAATTGGTGGAGATATTGTAAATTCAGGCATTTTTGAAAAAGTAGAAATTAGTGATAAAGTTGTTACAATTTTTTTAAAATTTCCAAGACCAACAGATCCATTCAAAAATAAAATAAAATTAATCTGCGAACAATCTGTCAAAAATGTTCTTCCAGAGGATTTCAAAATTATAGTTGACCTTGATGAGAAGAAAAAGATTGAACCACAGAAAAATAATATCGAACAAATAAAGAATTTTGTAGTAATTGCATCAGGTAAAGGAGGCGTTGGAAAATCAACTATTTCATCAAATTTGGCAGTTTCTTTAGCAAAAAAAGGTTATAAAGTTGGTTTAATTGATGCTGACGTTTTTGGACCTTCAATCCCAAAAATGTTTGGAGTTGAGAATGAAAAGCCTGCTGTTGAATCAATTAATGGAAAACAAAATATTATTCCAATTGAAAAATATGGTGTAAAGTTAATTTCAGTTGGTTTTTTTGTTAATCCAAATGATGCAACAATATGGCGTGGACCAATGGCTTCAAATGCTCTAACACAATTAATTATGGATTCCAAATGGGGAGAACTTGATTTTTTACTTTTCGACTTACCTCCAGGAACAAGTGACATTCATCTTTCATTGGTTCAGAATATGGCTATAACTGGTGCTGTGATTGTAAGCACTCCACAACAAGTTGCTTTAGCTGATACTATAAAAGGTATCAATATGTTTAGAGATGCCAAAATAAATGTACCAATCTTAGGATTAGTTGAAAACATGTGTTGGTTTACAACTTCTGAAATGCCAGATAAAAAATACTATATTTTTGGTCGTGAAGGATGTAAAAATCTTGCAGAAAAAGAAAATCTTCCTCTAATTGGACAAATTCCTATTGTTGAGTCAATTTGCAAGTCAGGTGATGATGGAATGCCAGTTTGTTTAGCAGATGATAAATTATTAAACTTTGCTTATAACGAGCTTTGTGATAATTTTATATCTCAATTAAACATAAGAAACGAAAAAATTGAAGCATCCAAAAAAGTAGAAATTCATTAATAAAAAATAAATATGGAAAACGTTAATTATCCAGAATTTTTAAAAAAAGTAACAGCTTCTTTAGAAAAAATAAGACCTTATTTACAGGCAGATGGCGGCGATATTTCATTAGTTGAAGTAACAGAAGATTTGGTTGTCAAGGTTAAATTGATGGGAGCTTGTGGAACTTGCCCATATAGTTTAATGACACTTAAAAATGGTGTTGAACAAGCTCTTAAAAGAGATATTCCAGAAGTTAAAAGCGTAGAACAAGTATAAAAAAGGCTGATTCAAAAGAATCAGCCTTTAATAAATGCATAATAAGGTATGAAGAGATTATGCTTTGTTTTTAATAGTTTTATTTTACTAAATAACGAAAAAAATTGAAAACCAGCCATCAATAATTCACATTTGGAAGACTTTACTTCACAATAGGTCGGAAACAATTAATAAGCGGTAAAGTGTTTTTTTGTGAAATTAGACCTTAAACAAATCCGAAATTATCCCATCTGATAAAAACATTCCTTGAGAAGTTAAAATATAGTTTTTGTTGTTTATTGCAATGTGGTTAGATTTTATATATTTATCAATCGCAACAACAAAATCGTTGTAATGTTTTATTCCAAAAATTTCTTTTAATTTTTCTGGATCTACTCCTCGACAAGTTCTGAGCGATGTCATTATAAATTCATTATACTGCATTTTTTTTGTTAATTTTTCTTTTCTCGAGGGTAGCTTTCCTTCGCAAATCTTCGAAATATAAGTGTTTAAATTGTTAGTATTCCAACTTCTGATATTGTTATTATACGAATGAGCCGATGGTCCAAATCCTAAATATGGAATTCCATTCCAATAGTTAGTATTGTGTTTAGATTCATAGCCTTGTAATGAATAATTTGAAATCTCGTAATGCACATAATCATTCGATTTTAAATGGTTTTCGATAGTAGTAAATTGCTCTAAACTAAAATCTTCATCAATCAGTTTAATTTTTTCGGAATCAAGTAGTTTATAGAGTTTTGTTCCGTTCTCATAAGTTAAATGATAAGCCGAAATATGTTGAACTTTGTACTTAATAAATAAATCTAAACATTTTGTGATTTCAGCCATTGTTAAGCCTGGAATTCCAAAAATTATATCGGTGCTAATATTTTTAAAACCAGCTTTAATTGCATTAACAATAGTTTGTTCGGCTTGATTTGAATTATGTCTTCTTCCAAGAAAACGAAGAATAGCATCATCAAAAGATTGAATTCCAATACTTAAACGATTTATTCCTGTTTTCAGAAGTTGTTTCAAATAGTCAAAAGAAATATCATCTGGATTAACTTCTATTGTAATTTCAGGATTTTTGGCTACTGCATAGTTTTTATTTATACCTTCAAGAATACTCTGAATTTCAGAGGTTTTTAATAAAGAAGGCGTGCCACCTCCAAAATAAATTGTTTCAATTGTTTCGTTTTGAAATTCATTTTTTCTAAATGCAAATTCGTGATTTAAAGCAACTAAAAAGTCATTACTTAAAGCAAGCTTTGTAATTGAACAAAAATCGCAATAAATGCATTTCGATTTGCAAAATGGTATGTGGATGTATATTCCTGCCAATTATTTTAATTTTTTATTTTTCTTCGATTCTGGCAAATAATTATTTGAAGTCACAACCTTTTCACCAGTTTTTTCTTCAAGTTCTTTTCTTGCATTGCCTGCGATAGCTCCTCCTTGTTTTGCAACTTTCTTATTTTCGATGAAACCTTTTGGATTTTTTGTTTTTACTATTGCAGTTGTTGAAGCTTCGCCAAGCATTGAAAAAATTAATTCAAGATCGGTCATATGGTCTCTTAAATTTTGACTTTTAAGACCTTTAATTTTTTTATATTCAGATGGAGTAACTCCGAATGTTGCTTTTGAAATTTCTGCTGTAAGAATTGCATATTCAAGTTGTTCTTTGACTTCTCTGTTTTTCCATTCTTCGGTAAGTTCTTCACGAATTGCAATGCTTCGCATTCGTTTTTCAATCCAATCGTCAGGATAACCTTTTAATTTATACAACTCACGTGTACGTTGAGTTGCTAATTCCGGATTTTCAATTTCATCTAATCTGTCAGAACCTACTTGTGCCAGCCATTGTTTAAATGGCTCAGCCTTAGGCGATGGAATAGATTGAATAATTCGCAAAAGCCCTTTTGCATTTGCACAATTTAATTTTTGCTTACCACCAGCAGTTTCTATCAAAAGGGGGGTGACAATTTGTCCCCACCCTTGAGAAAGTTGCTCATCTCTTTTTCGCATTTTTTTTAAATAATCGACAGGGTCAACAGTGCCGGTTAATACCTGAATTACATCATTTATAGCGAAATACCATTTCTTTTCAGTTTCATTCCAAACTGATCTTATTTGTTTGCTTTCAAATAATTTTATATTGCTCATAATTCTGATTTTTTGAGAAATCTAAAATACATATTTATCTTGTTTATTAAAAAAAGAAATGGTATGTGTATGTATATGCCTGCCAATTATTTTATTGCTAAGAAAGTAAAGTTTATTGAGAGCTGAGTTTTATGATCCTAAAATATTAAATTAATTACTATTCTGGCTAAAGTATTGTAAATATGAGCTGTGGCATACTAACCTCTCTATTTTTAAAAATTATTTCGTGAGTAATGGGTTGTCGACACTGTTAATGACAAAATAGTTTCAAAAAAAATTCATATATCGTCCAAAAGCTTGCCAAAATGGTACCAATTACAATTGCCCATGTCTGAGCTAATTCTAAATTTCTCTTGGATTTTTCTTTTTTCCTTTTTCTGGAATAGCCACCATTAGATTTGTCTATGAAGGATATTCCTTTATATGTTATCATTATTTGCGTCGGGGGTTGTCCGTTGTCTTGATCCGTTGTCGGATTCCAAGCAGCTTTCACATATTCGTCTCCAATTAAATTGTATATAATTGGCAAATGATATTTTTCTTCAATATTAATATTCTTGAAATGTTTAATTAGTCTGTCTTCATTGTTATTGTAAACAATTGTTTTTGAATTTTTATTTGAATCGTTCTCTATGTCTAAGTAGTAAATGAAGCTACCTGCATTGTGTTTTAAAAGGAATTTTAAAGCTTCGTCAAGTCTTTCTTCGTTTGTCATTATTATGTGTGTTTGTTGTTTTTATTAAAATGCCTATAAACAAATCAAATTTAATCATTTTAAAAACTAATACAAACAAAAAAAGGTGCCTAAGCACCTTTTTCATAATTCAAAATATTAATTAGCAACCACAGCTACAGCCTTTTTTCTCTAATTTGTGAGCTTTAATAAATTCACAAATTGGCTCTACTAATGATGGATGACCAATTTCTTGTAAATCGTAACCAATTTTTACACTTGGTTTGTCAATTTTTACAATACGTTTTAGGTCAATAGGAGTTGCAATAACAACTACATCACAAGGAGTTGCAGCAATTGTTTTTTCTAAATCTTTAATTTGTTGTTCGCCATAACCCATTGCTGGAAGTAAAGTTCCAATATTTGGATAAATACGGAAAGTTTCAGCTAATTTACCAACAGCATAAGCTCTTGGGTCAACTAATTCAGCAGCACCAAATTTATGAGCAGCAACTGTTCCAGCACCAAGTTTCATTTCGCCATGAGTCAATGTTGGGCCATCTTCAACAACTAAGCATTTTTTGCCTTTAACCATTGCTGGGAAATCTATTGTAAGTGGAGAAGCAGCATCAACAACGATTGCTTTTGGATTAACTTTCATAATGCTTTCACGAACTGTTTGAATTCCTTCTGGTGAAGCAGAATCCATTTTGTTAATTACAACTACATCAGCTAAACGTAATGTAGCTTCGCCTGGATAATAATTAAGTTCATGACCTGGTCTGTGTGGGTCAACAACTGTAATAGTTAAATCTGGTTTGTAAAATGGCATATCGTTATTTCCACCATCCCAAAGAATAACATCGCAACCATTTGGATCGTTTTCTGCAGCTCTAACAATAGCCTCATAATCAACGCCAGCATAAATTACGTTTCCACGAACTACATGTGGTTCGTATTCTTCCATTTCTTCGATTGTACATTTGTGTTTAGCAAGGTCTTCAACAGTTGCAAAACGTTGAACTTTTTGTGCAACTAAGTCGCCGTAAGGCATTGGGTGACGTATAGCAACAACTTTTAAGCCTTGCTCCATCAAAATTTCAATAACTCTACGAGATGTTTGTGATTTTCCACAACCTGTACGTACAGCACCAACTGCAATAACAGGTTTTGTTGATTTAATCATCGTTTCTTTTGCTCCCATAAGAATAAAATGAGCACCTGCTGCATTTACTAATGCACTCATATTCATTACTCTTTGATAAGGAACATCGCTGTATGCGAAAACACAATCATCTGCTTTTAATTCTACGATTAATCGTGGTAACTCAGATTCTGCATAAATTGGAATTCCTGCAGGATAAAGTTTTCCGGCTAATTCAGCAGGATATTTTCTACCATCGATATCTGGTATTTGAGCTGCTGTAAAAGCTACTACATTATAACTTTCATTATCTCTGTAACAACAATTGAAATTATGAAAATCTCTACCTGCTGCACCAATAATAATTACATTACGTTTTGTCATTTTTCCTCCTGTTTTTATTTATTAATTGTTTATTAAGTTATTTATAAAAATTTTAATTTTTGTAGCATCAATAATAGCCAAATTCATATCATTTTCATTAATGTCCAATGAAGTTGGATATCTTACATTTGTAGAATAATCTGTAAGCCTTAAACATTGTTCTTCAATTGAACTAAATCCAGCATTAATTTTATTACACATTTTGTTTAAAATTGTTAGGTCGTGAGTTTTAATTATTAGCTCATCATTAAATGCAAGAAAAGCCTTTAAATATTTCTCAGCACATTGTTGACAATGGTAGCAGATTATTTCTATAGGAACTGGAAACATCCCTTTAAGAAATACTGCAGAATTCAAATCGCTATCTGCTAAAAATATCCATTCTTTAACAATGTCGGCTTTGCTCATAATAAAATGCCTTCATTTTTAATTTTATATTCTAGTGTGCTTTTTATTGCAGCTCGACTGTTAAATTCATCAACTTTATATACCAACAAATCAAGAGGTTCTTTTATAAAAGGCATTACCAATTTTCTAATTTCTCTTATAATATCTAACTTTCTTTTTTCATCATTTGTTACAACGCAAAGATCAATATCGCTATCACTATCTGGATTACCATATGCATACGAACCAAATAAAAATATTGAATTAATAAGAAGCTTTTCTTTAATAAGTTCGGCAATTTGTTTTATTTCAACTTTTTTATTCATTGTGAAATGTTAAAAACTTAATCCTTTTTGTTTAAAAAAATGGATTTAATTATTCAAAGATAGTTTTTTAAGTTATCCAAGTCTATATTTTTTTATCAAAATAATTACATTATAAGCAAGTTAATTGTAAAAAAATTCAATAATTTGTTGAGGGATATAAATTTCCATAGGTTGGAAATTGTATTTATGTTAAGAAAAATATTGTTAAATTTTGAAAATTGAATTAAAAGCTATATGAACTTTCTTGCTCACATTTATTTATCAGGAAGTAATGACGATATTAAAATTGGAAACTTTATCGGTGATGGGGTTAAAGGAAATTCGTATCAGAAGTTTGAAACTGATATTCAGATTGGTATTTTAATGCACCGCGATATTGATTATTTTACTGATAATCACATTATTTGTACCGAAAGCAAAAAGCGAATTCACGATATTTACGGAAAACATTCAGGAGTTGCTGTTGATATTTTTTACGACCATTTTTTGGCGAAATATTGGAACGATTTTTCAAAAGAATCTCTCCGTAGTTTTGTTTATCATTTCTATTTTTTGGCATTAATTAATTATTCAATTCTTCCTTTACGATTGAAAAGAGCATTTCCGTTTATGGTTCTAAATAACTGGTTCCGTATGTATTCGAGAGTTGAGGGAATTGAAAATGTTCTAGTACGAATGTCAAAATTTACTTCATTGCCTGAGAATACCGAAAATGCAATTAATAATTTCAAAACCTACTATTCGGATTATGAAAACGAATTCAGATTATTTTTTAAAGAAATACAAGGATTTATTACCGAAAAGTATAAAATAGAGTTTTGAATAAGATTGAATATTACATCTTAACAATCTTATAATACAAGCTTGAATTAATAATTATTATATACTGTCCGTTTTTAGTGCAATTGCCATTTATATCTTTTCCATTCCAAATTACACTGTTATTGCAATCAACAAATTCGTTAACTAATTCACCTGTAATAGAATATATTTGAATTGTATTTTTATTTTCAGATAAATTTGAAATATTAACTTCATTTTTAAATGGATTTGGAAAAATATTTACAGCTTCATTTTTATTAATACTTTCAATATCAGTAGGTGTAGGAGTCCATGAAAGTGAAATATTTGAAAAATATGTTTGATTACTCGGTGTTAATGTTTGTGCTTGAGATCCTTTTGTAAATACTACATTAAAGATTTTGCCAGTTGCATTGGCAGAAGAAAATTCAAATTTAACTTTATAATCTCCATCAGGAACAACATTCCCATTAACATCTGTGCCGTCCCAGGTTATTGAATGTGAAGTGTGTTGCAATAAAGTTGAACCAGTTATAGCATCAACTGTATTGAAA
>MEND01000041.1:22904-28759 GCA_001768975.1 Bacteroidetes bacterium GWA2_31_9
TGTTGTTGCATTAAATGTTAATGTACCTGTTGTTTGGCTATTGCTATTTAAATATATTAATACGATAGCAATTAATAAAAATAACTTTTTCATCTGTTTGTAATTTTATAATTATACTATTTTTAATAGATTAAATCTTTTGCCACTACTTGTCCCGATTTTTTCATCGGGAGATTACACTAATTTGCACAAATTTGTTTCACAGATTTTTTTTGAATTAACACAGATAAAACAAACTTTGGTTGTTTTAAATCTGTGAACATAGCGAAGCGACTCACGAATGCCTTTAAAAATATGCGATTTATGAGTAAAATTTGTGCAATCTGTGGCTAGTTTCTTCTCTATAATAATCACCTTGGTCTTTTTTCAGTCGTGAATGTTTCATGGTTATAATTAAGGATTAATGGCAATTTCATTGGTTGGGTTTGTGTTGCTTTTGCAACATTTGATTAAACAAAAGTATGGATAAGCGACTAATGTTTTTTATGTTCTACACAATCCTTTACTTTACAATCCTTCTCTTATTGCTTGCAAACAGCTGATTTACTTACAGATTGCAATTATCACACATTTCAATTTCATGTTTTTTAACTAATAAATCTTGTCTGAAATTATTGAATTGTGTGCTTTTCCATATTTGCAATAGATTTTTGTTTGACAGTGTTCCAAAGCAATTTGAAGCATTTTTATCGAAGCAGCAAGGCACTATTTTTCCATCCCAAGAAATTACTAAATGACTCCATAATCGCAAACATGATTTAGATTGTTTTTTAATTTTATATTCACCGTTAGATGTTTTTCTATATCTTGAATATTTACCTTGAGTTGGTAATAAATTTTCTGCTTCCGATAAATTATAAATTTGAGCAGTTTTTAATTCGAGTTTACAATTATATTTTTTTGCAATGTTCTTGATTTCAAGAATTTCGTGTTCGTTGTGTTTGAAAACTAAAAATTGAATAATTATAAACGGATTAGGCTTTTTAAGCCTTTTCTTAACATTGTACAATGTTTCTAATCCTTGCAAAACAATATCTAATGAACCCCCTTTTCGGTATTTTGAATAAGATTCTTGTGTTGTTCCATCAATTGAAATAATTAATCGGTCTAATCCGCTATTAATAATGTTTTCGCAATTTTCAGGAGTTAGAAAATGTCCGTTTGTTGATGTTGCTGTATAAATTCCATTTTTATTTGCATAACGAATTATTTCAAAAAATCTGGAAGCCATAAATGGCTCACCCTGAAAATATAAGAGCAAATAAATTAAATCTTTTTTAAGTTCATCAACAGCGTTTTTTGCCAGTTCAAAATCCATGTTTCCTTTGTTTCTTGTTAATGAATTCATGCCTGTTGGACATTCTGTACATTTTAAATTGCAAAAATTGTTTGGTTCTAAAGTCAGGCTATATGGATTTCCAAAAACAAATGGACTAAGAAATAATTTAGAGAATGTAAACGACAGCCTTGCAGCAAAATAATTTAGTATTTTTCTTAAAGTAATCTTTAAAATAAACCTCTTGAAATCCATATATAAAGGAATAAAAAAAAGGTCATTTCGACAAGCTCAATGACCATTTTAAATTTTATTTTTTGCCATTGTTGGAGTTGTCTCCAACAATGTTTGTTATGATTTGCTCTTTTGGTGACAACACCAACAGAGTTGCTTAACACTAGTTAGATTCCAACATTTTGAATAATTCGTCAAGTTTTGGAGTAAGTATAATCTCTGTACGTCTGTTTTTTTGTCGTGCTTCAGGCGTTTTATCAGTTTCTACTGGTAAAAACTCACCTCTACCCGATGCAATTAACCTTGTAGGATTGATTTTAGAATTTGCAATAATAATTTTTACAATTGAAGTTGCACGTTTTACACTTAAATCCCAGTTGTCGGCAATTCCACTGTTTCCGCCATAAGGAACATCATCTGTATGACCTTCAATCATAACATTTATGTCTTCATTTTTTTCAAGTACTTCAGCTAATTTTTTAATTGCATTTTGTCCTTTTGGGTCAACATCCCATTTCCCTGATTTAAAAAGCAATTTTTCGTCGAGCGAAACATATACTTTTCCATTTTTTTGAACTATTGATAATCCGTCGCCTTCAAAACCAAGTAATGCTGCAGTAACTTTGTCTTTTAGAGCCTTAACAGCAGAATCTTTTCTGGCAAGAATACTTTCTAACTCAACTAAACGAGAGTTTTTTGCTTCAACATCTTTTTTTGTATCTTCTAGGTCTTTTTTCATAGCATCAAGCTCGGCTTGATAAGCTTCTAAATCTTTCTTTTTGTCGTTAAGTGTAAGCTCAAGAGCTTTAAGCTCGTCTTCTTTTTTCTGTAAGTCTAATTTTGCATCTTGAAGTTGTGCAAGTAATTTTCTTGTTTCAGACTCATTTCCAGTTAATAGCTCTTTTTGTTTTTTCAATAATTCGTCATTCAAATCATTAATTTGCTTGTATTGCTTATATAATTTTCGGTACTGAAGACCACTTTCAGTAGTATCTGCAATAAGACCATTATATTTTTTCTGAAGTTCTTCTGCTTTAGCAGTTGATTCAGTACTGTTTTCTGTTAATTCTTTATTTTGGCTTTTCAATAATTCTAATTCATCCTGGCACTTGCTGTTTTTGTCTTTAATTTCTTCGAACTGCCGTGAAGGAACGCACGAAAAAAGTACAGACGCCATTAATATGTAAAGCAATAAGTTAAACGATTTTGAGTTCATAACTAATATATTTTTAATTAATTAAATAATTCTAAAAGGCTAAATTATTAAAAATGAGTTTGAATAAATTGACATATAAATTTAAATATTAACTTTTTGATGTTAAATAATAATTTAAAAGATACTTTCGCTTGAAAAACTCGTCTGTTAATGTATATAGCACGAACATTAGTCATTTTTTAGTTAATTAAAATGTTTTAAAGTATATATTTTATAATTTTGCAAAAAAATTAAAATTGAGGCGTTTACTAATATATATATTCTTCTTTTTACCAGTTTTAGGATTTTCCAGCCAATGGGCAGATATTACTTGTTTATCTGTTTTGCAAAATGGAGATGTAACTGTTTCGTGGTCAGTTGTTACGGATGATTGTTCTTCGTTTGCTTCTTACGAGATTTACACTTCTGCAACTTATGCTGGCACTTATACTTTAATTCAAAGCATTTCAAATAAAGCAATTGATACTTATACTCATACAGGAGCTAATTCTAATTTGAATTCAAATTATTACTTTATCAAGACCACAAGTGCTTGTGACAATTTTAATTCAGATACACTTAATACTATTTTTTTAGAAGTAACAAATCCCGGAAATAGTTCGGCTCAATTAGACTGGAACTCTTTAGATACGTTTCCTTCGACTAATCAAACAGTTGATTATTATATTTTCAGAAACATTAACTCATCTGGTTATAATTTAGTTGATTCTGTAAATAGTAATACATTTTCTTATAACGAAGAAATACATACTTGTGGTGAATTCATATCATATAAAATAGGTTTGAACAGCATCTCTGGTTGTATATCGTTTTCTAATAACGACAGTTCTGAATTTACAGATGAAAAAGGACCTGAGCCTGTATTTATTGATACTGTAAGCGTTTTTTTAAGTTCAGGAAAAACTATTTTAAGCTGGTCAAAAAGCCCCTCTCCAGATGTTGAAGGTTATTGGATTTATATGGAAACAGATCCAAGTGTTACATTTTGGCAAGAGATTGATACCGTTTATGGTGCTGACAATACTACTTATATTAATAATAATTCCTCAGCTTCTGGGCATTCTGAATTTTACAAAGTAGCTCCATTTGATTCTTGCCAAAATAGAGGTATCATTAGTGAATATCATGGGACAATTTATGCATTTCCTTATTTTGACGATTGTTTAGCAAGTGTTCGCCTCGAATGGAGTCATTATAAGGGCTGGACAGATTCTATAGCTCAATACAAAGTATATTGTAAAGTTGATAATAATCCTGAAATATTTTTAGGTGCTGTTTCGGGTAATGTTAGACAATATATTCATTCAGATATTGTTGGCAATTCAATATATTGTTATTATGTGAGAGCTTTTAATAGTAGTGGTACAGAAACTTCTACATCTAACTTAACATGTATTTCGCCACCAACATCAAGCAATCCATCAATATTAAATGCCGATTATGCAACAGTTGATTCGTACAATAGCGTTAAGCTTTCTTTTACAATTGATGCAGAATCAGAGATAAAATTTTTAAAGTTGTTAAGGTCTGAAAATATTGACGGACCTTATGAGCAGATTGCCAAATTAAATAAAACATCAACTAATT
Organism: Bacteroidetes bacterium GWA2_31_9; assembly: GCA_001768975.1. Classification (GTDB taxonomy): domain Bacteria; phylum Bacteroidota; class Bacteroidia; order Bacteroidales; family GWF2-33-38; genus GWA2-31-9. The sequence goes on from MEND01000041.1 coordinate 27,218, forward strand.
TGTCGTACATTGACTATGTAGATATTATGAAAGATGTTTATTTTTATAAAACAGTTGCAAATAATAAATGCGATATAGATATTAAAGAATCTAATGTTGCAAATAATATTGTATTAAATGTAAAAAACACATCTAATTTAAAGCACGAACTTAGCTGGAATAAATATGAAAAATGGGCGGGCGATGTTAGCTACTACAACATTTATCGGATTATTGATGATGGCACGGCAGTATTTATCTATCAACAATTTTATGGAATATACACTTTTATTGACGATTTATCTGAGTTTGATTTAGAAGGATTATCCGGAAAGTTTTGCTATTATGTTGAAGCTGTTGAGGGTGATTTTAATCCATACGGAATTAAAGGCGTAAGTCGGTCAAACATTGCTTGTGCAGAACAGTTTCCGAGAGTATTTATTGCAAATGCTTTTACACCAAATTATGATGGAATAAATGATGTGATTATTCCTTATGTACTTTTTGCATCACCACTTGATTATATTTTTACAATTTATAATCGTTGGGGTGAAGTTATTTTTTCAACAAACAAACCTTCGGTTGGTTGGGATGGAAATAACACAGTTAATGGGAAAAAGTGTTCGGTTGGAACTTATGTTTATCACATAAAATTTACTTCTGCAGAAAATCAAACGGTCGAACAGTCAGGAAATATCACTCTTTATAATCCATAACCTATTGACATTGATTTAAGTCCTGTTATGCTTTAAACGGTGTAATTTTGTGCATTATAGTTGCCCCGACCTTTAGGTCGGAGATTATGAAAATCAAAAAGAAAACAGGGCTTTAGCCCTTTATGTAAAATGCACAAATTTATCCCGAACAAAATATAATACGTTAATCGAACAAATAATAGTTCAGATAGTTTTTCCCAACACAATTGTTACCATTTTTGAATTAAAGATTTGCCAATTATATTTTAGCATTTAAAATGTCTATTTTATTTATTATTTTTTTCCTGAGAAAAATAAAAATTAAGTAAATTTACAAAAAATATATATGACACTCAGCGAACAAGTAAAAGACCTTATGGAACGAACAGATGCGTTAAGGAGGCATCTTTGACATAGAAACTAAATTAATAAGGCTACAAGAAGAACAACTAAAGACTCAACATCCTGAATTTTGGTCAAAGCCAAAAGAGGCAGAAGAGCAATTAAAAAAGGTTCAGTCTATCAAAAAATGGACAGATTCTTATGAAAATATTCAAGCCCTAGTTGAGGATTTAAACACAATGTTCGATTTTTTCAAAGAAGGTGAAGCAACAGAGCAAGATGTTACAAATCAATATAATGAAGCTTTATCAAAGATTGAAGATTTAGAATTTCGCAATATGCTTCAAAACGATGCCGATAAGCTAGGTGCAATTCTAAAAATAAATTCTGGAGCAGGTGGAACCGAAAGTCAAGATTGGGCTCAAATGCTTATGCGAATGTATATGCGATGGGGCGAACGAAACGATTATAAAGTTCGAGAAGTCGAATTTCTTGAAGGCGATGTTGCAGGAATTAAGACTGTTAC
>MEND01000042.1 GCA_001768975.1 Bacteroidetes bacterium GWA2_31_9
CTTAGATGCTTCGCCTACAACTTTCAATAATTTATTGGTTTTAACCGACACATTTACAGATTTGATATTTTTTTCCATTGCAAAAACATTAATTGGAAGCTTAACAGTTTCGCTTGGACCTAAAACTCTTGGCAATGCTCCAAGTATCATTAAAGGCTTTTTCACAGGAGTTGTTTTTTCAACAGAGCCATAAGCTTTGTTATGACCTGCAATTACCATTGTACGAACTGAACCGATGTAATTTGGAATTTCAATTACATGAGTATCTGTATTTCCACCTTTTAAGAAGAATGGCCCTATAAATTTAACCATTGGTTTAAAACGGTTTGCTTTTTTGCTTCCTTTTCCGTCGCCTTCGTCGCTACCGCCAATGCTTAAAATACGTTCAAGTTTTCCACCAAAAGCACCAATTACCCACTGATACATATCCCAAGTTCGCACTCCCAGAGCTTCTTTAGCGTAAAAATAATCCCAAGGTTGTGGTGTTTTAAAACGTGTTAAATCTAATAATCCTTCGTCAACAATTGCTAAAGTGTAGCTCATGTCTTTTTTGTTTTTTTCAGAGATTTTAATTGTAACTTTTTCTTCTGATTTCAAAACATCGGGCATATTTATTACTGGGATTAAATGAGTTTCAGGATTTTCAACTGACAATGAAATTAGTCCATAAAGTCTAATTGGTAAATCATTTGCAGTTTGAGCATGAGGTTGTAATAATGAAACATGAACATAAATGTTTGGAGCCATTTCTTCAGTTACTTTAAAGCTGAATTTTGTTTCGCCTTCAGTTGCTTCTATCCAGTTAGTTTGTAATATTTTAGTTCCATTCTCAATGCTAACTAATGCACGTCCTTTATTTCCTGTAGGAATTGTTAGGTTTACAGTCTCACCAACATTGTAAGTTTCTTTATCTGCTGAGAATGATAACATTGTAGCGGAAGTTGGGTCTTGTCTGTTATTTCTACCTCTCCAACCTGGCCAGTCAATATAAACAAATTTTCCGGTAGTGTGTCCGCTGTTTCTGTTTTTTGCAAGAACTAAGTATCTTCCCCAATCGGGATAATTAACTCTGAAATCCCAGCTTGCTTTGCCATTTTTTATGGTAATTGTTCCCGATTTTATGGGTTTGTTATAAGTACTATTAAAATAGTTTGCAGATTCAGAATTATCCCACCACCAATGCCAATCGACTTTGTATAAGTCTATATCAATTGTATTCGATTCTGGAATCAATTTTCCATCCTTGTCAACAACTACAAATTCGATTGTGTTAGTAGTATCTGAAAACATTGATTCAGAGTATTTTTGTAGCTTAGGAGTTTTTATTCCGGTGTATGATTCAAAAGGATTTAGAGGAAGTGAGAATTGGTCGATACTGAAATTTCCACCATTTTCGAACACTTTAGTTACAAAAGTTGCAGTTAATTTTCCAGATGCTTTATATTTTGGATTAAAATTGTGAACAATGTCGGTTTCACCATTTCCGTCCAAATCTGATGAAAAAATATTGTTTTCTTCAGTATTAAATGTATTAGTTGGATCAGTGAAATTGAAATCTTTATACTTTTCAAAATATGTGGAAGCAGGTTTTATAAATAAATCGACTTGTGCTTTTAAGTTCTTTGCAATTCCACCATGAAGCCAAGTTGCAGTTAATTTTCCAGTAACATTTTTATTTGCTTCAAGATAATCTTTTCCAAAATCCAATTTAATTTTTAATCTATTAGGTTTAATTGTTTCTATTTTAAGTGTTTGAGAGTAGTAATTTCCTCCAATAGAAATGCTTACAGAATAGTTTCCTGTGATTGCTTCTGCATCGGTTTTAGTTTTGAAACAGTATAAGCCATTTTCGTTTCTTTGTTGTGTTAATTTTTGAACAAGTTGATTCTTTGGGTTTCGCAATTCAAATATGACAGGGTGATTATCTGGTAATTTTGAAGCATCTTCGTGAATAAATGAAATGTAAATTGAATCTCCTGGTCGCCAAACTCCACGTTCACCATAAATAAAACCTTTTTGTCCTTTATTTACAGCCATTCCTCCAACATTGAACTGACTAACTGATAATGAGTAACCTGATTGAATTTTTAAATATCCTCGTTGTTTTTCGTTTTTAGCAATTACAAAAAAGACTTCGTCAACAACGCCAAAATCTGCAATTCCGTCAGAATTTGTTTTAAGTGATTTAATTAATTGTTGCTGATAATCATATAGTTCAATAATTGCATCTTTAATTGGGCGAGTTGTAAGCAAATCGGTAACAAAAACTCTAATGCTATTATCATTTCCTTGTTTTGCTATTAATCCAATATCTGATGCTAAAATATTTTGTGATACACTTCTGTTATTGCTATAATATGCTTCATGGCACGGATTGTCACGATTTTTCCAATAATCATTGTCGTAGTAGTAATAATCATCTTCATAATATTCGCCGTCTCCTTCAGATTCACTATCATTATCAATGGTAGTAGTGTTGTCTTCGGTAGAAGATTCGTCGTTGCATTTGTAAAGTGAATAATCCTTTTTTATATTTAAATTAATTCTGTAAAGTGCTCCAGGTTCTGCATTTATAATGTCGTTAATGTCTATCGAAAATCTATTCCATTTTCCTAAATCGGTATTTCCAAACTCATTAAGCTTAATTGATTTGGTCACAATTGCTTTTCCAACTCTGTATAAGTCGTAAGTACCATCAATTTCATTGACTTGCAAAAATTGCTTAATATTATTTTCGTAAATTTTAGTAATAGAAACATCAACTGCATTAAGATTAACTGCTTCGAAAGGGAAATACATTCCATTTGTAGAAGAGGGTAAAATAACTCCACTTGAAACAAGCCTGACTGCTGGCTTTAAATCTTCAAAATCAATACTGTAAGTTGAACTATTTTTAAGTTTGAAACCAAGAATATTAGAAATTCCTTCAAAAATATTGACAGTATAATTGCCTCTTAATCTATCGTTTGGAAAAACTTTTACTATATTTTCATCAATTAAGAACTTAGGAGCAGATAAATCACTAAAAGTAATAAGACCGTCTAATAATTGATTTTGGTCTAATGGATCCGAAAATTGTAATTGTAAACATTGCTCTGGTTGATTAATTACTTTATAATCTAAAAGTTTAAAATCACTTAGCGATGGAATTTCAACTAAAAGCTCGCTTTTGTTATCAATATTCAAACTTGAACCATCCCATTTTATTTTCACACTTGATGCATCGTCGCCTCTTTTAATGCTGTCTATTTCAAATTGAAATATTTTATTATCAGAACTAGGAAGCCAAACAATATTCAATTTTTTTTGGTTTTGAAAAGCTTCGAGTATTTTATTTACACTTTCAGCTTTTTCAACATCAGTAGTCTCAAGTAAACCAATTAATTTTTGAAGTTTTAATGTTTTTTTGTCAGTAGTTTTTTGCTGAATTATGCTTACTTGAAAATCCTGTTTAATTATCCGGAAATTAAACTGAAATGTTTTAAAATCGTCTTCAACTTTAATTAATTTATCTAATTTGAATTTTGCTAAATAAAAAATATCAGAAGGCATATTTTCGTCTGGCTTAAATTCAATAATGTTATCTCCAGCCCAATAGCTTGAACCTTTAATTTCAGGAGAAAACTCAAAAATATCTTCAGGAAGAACCTTTGACGAATCCAATTTATTCAATACTTCTGATGTTAAAGAAATTTTTATTGCAGATTGTTTTGAAATCTGACCAGATGTATATCCTGAGATATATTTTGCAAATTCAGGGTTAACTTTTACTAGTTTATTAGATTTTGGTTTAATTAAAATTGCAATAAAAATTATTGAAACTAAAACTAAGAATGCACCTAAAAAAAGTTTTTTGTTTTTCATAATGAAAATATTATAGATTTATGTATTATTCAGATAATCAATTGTGTATTAAAATTTCCCAGATATAAATCATTAAAATTTTATCATTTACAATATATGATAATTATTTATTTAAATATAAATTTTTTGCGATGTATTAAATAATAATCTGCATTTTTTCCATTAAGCTCTTTAATTCATATCAGTTATTATAAACTCAATGAATTTTTCTTTTTATATTTGAAAAAAATGTAAATAAAAAATGATTAAGCAAGTAATCTTATTCCTATTAATAATATTGTCGGTTAATATATACTCACAAAATCAAAAGGTTGACTCATTAATTAATCAACTGAATTTATCAAATAATGATACCACAATAATAAATTTAAATATTAAAATTGGTGATTTGCTGAAATTTAAAATGCCCGACTCGGCATTATTCTATTATTCAAGAGCATTAGAACTATCTGATAAAGCAATTAAATTGTCAGAAATAAATGCTGACACAGAGAAAGTTAAAACACTAAAACTACTAAAATCAAACTCACTTCGATACATAGGTATTGCTAATGCAGATAAAGGGAGATATGATATTGCACTCGAATATTATAATAAATCGTTAAGGTTAAAAAGTGAACTGAATGATAAAAAAGGAATGGCTAGTTGCTATAACAGTATTGGAATTGTAAACCGATATCAAGGCAATTATGAAATAGCTATTGAATATTATTTAAAATCCTTAAAAATTAACGAAGAGCTTGATAAGCTTGATCCAAAGCTAATTGATGGAAAAAAAGGTATGGCAAATTGTTATAATAATATTGGAATTGTTTATGCTGATCAGAAAATTTTTGATAAATCAATAGAATATTATTTAAAAGCATTAAATATTAATGAAGAGTTAGTAAAACAAAATCCAAATTTTACAGAGAGCAAGAAAGAAATGTCAAAGTGTTATAATAATATTGGCATTGTACACTCTAATAAAAGAGAATTTGATACAGCTATTGAATTTTATCTTAAAGCATTGAAAATAAACGAAGAATTAGCAGATAAAACAGAAAGTACAAGAAGTTACAATAATATTGGTAATGTGTATGCCAATCAAAAACTTTATGAAAATGCAATAGAGAATTATTTGAAAGCATTAAAAATTATGGAAGAATTGGGCGATAAAAATAGTTCAGCAGTGGTTTATGCAAATATTGCTGCTATTCATATAGTTATGGCTGATTCACATGGAGATTCAAATATTTCTCAAAAAAATGGAAATCTAAATGCTTCAATAAAATACGCATTAAAGTCATATGATTTGGCTGTTGAAATAGGTGCAGTTCCTATTCAGCATTATGTATTAGACCAATTAAAAAAAGCATATACAAAGTTAGGAAAGTTCAAAGATGCTTTAGATTTTGCAGAACTATATATTTCTACTCAAGACAGTTTATTTAATACTGAAAAGACTAAATCATTGGCCGACATAGGAGCAAAGTATGAATCTGAAAAAAAGCAACTACAAATTGATAAATTAGGAAAAGAAAAGGAGTTACAGCTTTCCGAAAACAAAAAACAAGTTATTGTAATTTGGTTTGCTGTTTTTGCATTAATTGTAGCAATAATAATTGCTGTAATTATTTTTAGATCGCTTCGTACTACTCGTTTGCAGAAAAGCATTATTGAGCTTCAAAAGAAATCGGTAGAAGAGAAAAATTTATTACTAAACCAAAAAAACGAAGAAATACAGGAAAAAAGCGAAGAAATACTTGCTAAAAATGAAGAACTTAATCAGCGAAACGAAGAAATATCATCGCAGAGAGATCAGATTGAACAACAGCGAGATATAGTTGTTGAGCAAAAGAGGTTGATTACAGACAGCATTAATTATGCAAGCAATATTCAAAGAGCTATTTTGAAACCAATTTCGCATATTAATCAGTTATTGCCAGAATCGTTTGTTGTTTTTAAACCAAAAGATGTTGTTGGTGGAGATTTTTATTGGTATAAGCAAATTGATTACAGATGTATAATTGTTGTTGCCGATTGCACAGGTCATGGTGTTCCAGGTGCATTTATGACATTGATTGGAAATGCCGGACTTAATCAAATTGTTGCTCTTGAAGGAATTGATAACCCAGCCTTAATTCTTCAGGAATTAAACTCATATATTCAGCTAACTTTAAGACAAAACAACGACAATTCAAAAGCTGATGATGGGATGGATGTTGGAATTTGTGTACTTGATTTACCAAGTAGAAAATTAACTTATTCGGGTGCAAAAATTTCATTATTTCATTATAACGGAATTGAAATTATTGAACATAAGGGAGATAGATGCAATCTTGGATATTCAGGAAATGATGATTTTTTTGAATTTAGTAATTTTGAATTTATTTTGGAAAAAAATCACTCATTTTATATGACAACAGATGGTTTTATTGATATTTCGTATGGCAAAAAAGGCTTCTCTTTAGGCAAGAAAAAATTTAAAACTATGCTTTTAGAAAATTGTCAAAAATCAATGAAGGAACAAGGCAAGGCACTTGAAGATTTTTTCATGAATGACAATCTTTCTGAAAAAATTGAACAACGTGATGACATTTCGGTCATGGGTTTCAAAATATAACTTATCAAATAATTAAAACATGATTTATATCAATTTTTACTTGCATATTAATCAATCCTATACTCATTTATAAATGAATATATAAAGTATTTTTGTTTAAAAATTAATAGAGATGGAACATATAAAATGGGATGACTCTTTGAGTATTAATTTAAGTCAATTCGACGACCAACACAAAAAACTATTATACCTAATTAATGAATTTTATACAAATGTAGATACTTCAAGTTCTGAAAAATTAGCAAAGATTTTAACAGGGTTACTTGAATATACAATTGACCATTTTACTTCTGAAGAAAAACACATGGTTGAGTATCGCTACCCTGATTATAAGTCTCACAAAAAACAACATGACTTGTTTATCTTAAAAATTAACGAATTTCACGATAAATTTTATTCCGGTTCATTCTTTTTACCTTTAAGAATAAAGCTGTTTCTTAAAAGATGGATTGTTAATCATATTTTGCAAATTGACAAAAAATATGCAGAATTTTTACATCAAAAATTTGGTAAATAATATTTCAGGAAGCAGCACATTCGAATCATTTATCATATTTAATTTGCACTTAAATTTACTTTTAAGTTATTTGTAAAAAAATTACAAATTCGCAATATGATTTTCAATAAATTTCCTAAAACATTTTGGGTAGCCAATGTAATTGAGCTGTTCGAACGATGGGCTTGGTACGGAATGTATGTTGTTCTAGCTTTGTATTTAACAGGTTCTACCGATACTGGAGCTCTCGGGTTTAGTCAGGAGCAAAAAGGAACACTTATGGGAGTTGTAACAGCAATTTTGTATTTATTGCCAATTCTTACAGGTGCAATAGCCGATAAAATAGGCTTTAAAAAGGTATTAATAACCTCTTTGATTATAATGTCATCTGGTTACTTATTAATTTCTCATTTTACTTCCTATGCCGGATTTTTTGTTTCATTTTTATATTTAGGAATTGGTGCATCATTGTTTAAGCCAATAATTGGTGCAACTATTACAAAAACAACCACAAAAGAAACTTCATCAATTGGATTTGGTATTTTTTACATGATAGTAAACATTGGGTCGTTTATTGGACCGCTTTTCTCTTCAAAATTAAGAGTTTATGGTTGGGAATATGTGTTTTGGATTTCTTCTGCTGCAATATTCTTAAATATTATCCTTACTATTTTCTTTTTTAAAGTTCCAGAACAACCTAAAAACACCGAATCGTTGTCAAAATCGTTAAAATCAATTTTTTACAATATCTATATTGTTTTAAAAGACCTGAAATTTGTGTTTTTTCTGCTTTTAATTACTTGCTTTTGGGCAATGTATAACCAGCTTTTTTATACACTTCCTGTTTTTATCGAACAATGGGTAAATACTGAAATGTTATATACTTGGCTTTATAATATTTCTCCATTTTTAGCCGAAAATATAGGTACAGCTGAAAAAAATATTGCACCTGAAATGATTACAAACATTGATGCACTATACATAATTCTATTTCAGGTAATTATATCAACATTTGTAATGAGATTCAGACCAGTTTCTGCAATGACACTTGGGATTATCACAGCAACAATTGGATTAAGTTTAACTTTCTTTACAAACAATGGATTTATTTTAATTGCTTTTATACTTGTATTTGCAATTGGAGAAATGGCTTCATCTCCAAAAATTATTGAATACATTGGCAAAATTGCACCTTCAAACAAAACAGCTTTGTATATCGGAACATCATATTTGCCAATGGCAGGAGGGAACTTGCTTGCAGGATATTTGTCAGGGAATGTTTACGCTAAAATGTCTGATAAAATCTCAATTCTAAAAATTGAACTTGCTTCGAGAGGAATTTCAATTCCAGAAATTAGTAAAACCTTCACACAAAACGATTTTTTAAATAAAGCTTATGAAACAATGAATATGAATAAACTAGAGCTAAATACTTATTTGTGGGATAAATACAATCCATCATACATTTGGGTAGTTTTTGCATCAATTGGTATATTCTCTGTGTTAGGATTGCTTTTATATGATTTTGTTTTGCTAAAGAAAAAATAAGAACATAAAAAAAGCTGTTTCAATTGAAACAGCTTTTTTTATTTTATTTATTGTAGTTATTATTTTGCAGGTTCTTTTTCAATAGATAATAATTCAAGTTCAAAAATTAATGTTGAGAATGGCTCAATTGAAGGTTGATAACCTCTTTCGCCATAAGCTAAATTAAAAGGAATATATAATTCCCATTTTGAACCAACTGGCATTAATTGTAATGCTTCTGTCCAACCAGGAATAACTCCTTGAACTGGAAAAACTGCAGGTTCGTTTCTGTCAACTGAACTATCGAATTTTGTTCCATCAACTAAAGTTCCTGTATAATGCGTTTTTACAGTACTTTCTAAAGTTGGTTTTGGACCGTTTCCTTCTTTAATGATTTTGTATTGTAAACCACTTGGTAAAGTTACAACACCTTCTTTTGACTTATTATCGTCTAAAAACTTTTGGTTTAAAGCTTTCTTTTCGCCATATTGTTTTTCAAAATCTTTTTTGAAATAACTTTCAACAATTTTGTTTGCATCTTCAATACTGATTTTTGGAACGTCAGCATAAAAATCTTCAATTGCTTTTACAAAAGCTTTTACATTTATAGTGTCAGGACCTTGTGTTTTAAGATTTTTACCAACCTGGAGTCCAATACTATAACTCATCGAATCAATATCTGAAGTCAGACTTATTTGTTGCTTTTCTGTTGAATTTTTACAAGAAAAAAGGAATAAGGAAACAACTCCAAATGTTAAAAAATACAATTTATTCATACTTATAATGTTTAATAATTTACTTTCGCAAAGGTATTATTATTTTTTAATTGCAAATTATTTTCACATTTTATTATTTATGACAAAATACGTTCTTAAATATTTCTTTGGTATTTATCTTTTCTGGCTAATATTCTTTGTAATCAATCGATTAGTTTTTGTTTTTTTTAACATAAATCAATTCTCTGATGCTGGCTTTTTTGAAGTATTACGAACTTTTTGGTATGCATTACCACTTGATCATGCTACAAGTTGTTATCTTTTAATATTTCCTTTTTTGCTTCTTTTTTTCTATTCATTATTGCCTTTTAATGTGTTCCTGACTATAAGTAAATGGTTTACATATCTATTTATTTTCATAATATCGCTTATAACATCTTCCGAATTAGGCATTTACGACGAATGGAAAGTAAAGCTTAATTACAAAGCTATTTCTTACTTACAACATCCCGACGAAATAATAAATTCTGCTAAAGGTTATATTCTGTTTTTTGGAATTCTGATATTATTAACTCAAGCAGGCTTGGGTGTATATTTATTAAATAAAATATTAAACTTCAAAATTGAAAATATCAAAAGAAATTTTTTGTTTTCATTTTTGTTTTTGATTCTTACACCTGTCTTTATATTCTTAGGATTCAGAGGAGGTTGGCAGCCAATACCAATAAATCAGAGCGAAGTTTATTTTTCAAAACATAACGTTGTAAATCTGACAACAGTAAATTCTACGTACAATTTAATGCACAGTATTGAGCAAAACAGAGGTTTTTTGTTGTCAAATCCATTTAATTATTATCCAAAATCAGAAACTGATGAAATAATAAAAAACCTACATTATGTTCAAAAAGATACTACTGAATTTTTTATTAACGATAGCATTAAAAAGCCTAACATAGTTTTTATTATTCTTGAAAGCTGGTCAGCAGATATGTTAAAGTGCTGTGGCGGTTACGATAGTGTTTCGCCATGTTTCGACAAAATTGCTAAAAATGGAATTCTCTTCGATAATGTAATTTCATCAGGTACAGTTTCAGATCAGGGAATGGCTGCAATATTAAGTGGTTACCCTGCACAACCAACGGTTTCAATTATTAAACAAGAATCAAAATACGACGATTTACATTGCTTTACTCATAGTTTCCAGAAAGATGGCTATTTTACATCATTTTACTTTGGTGGTCAACTAAATTATGGAAATATCAAAGGATATATTTATTATAATAATTTTGATAAAATAATAGAGCAATACGACTTTGATTCATCAATACCACAAGGTAGGTTAGGAGTACACGATGAGTTTGTGTTTGACAGGTTAATTACCGATTTAAGTACCTTTAAAGAGCCGTTTCTGAATATATACTTTACATTAAGCACTCATTCGCCTTTCGATTTCCCAATGAAATATAAATTTGGTTGGGGAGGAGAGTTAAATGGATATGTAAATTCGGTTGCTTATACTGATAGTTGTATTGGTGTTTTTTTCGATAAAGCAAAAAAGACCGAATGGTATAAAAATACAGTTTTTGTATTTATGTCAGACCATAGCCATGGAAATCCTAAAATGCGTCAATACCATGCTGCTTCGTATCGAAGAATTCCATTACTATTTACAGGAGAGCCAATTAAACAAGCATATAAAGGAAAAGTAATTCATGATATTTATGCACAACAAGATGTAACTTCCACTTTATTAGCACAATTTGGTTATAAGTATGATGAGTTTCATTGGAGCAAAAACATGATGAATCCATATACTAAGAAGTTTGCTTATTATTCATTCGATAATGGAGTTGGATGGGCTGTCCCAGATAATAACTTTGCTTACGATCACGATTTGAAAATATTTCATGCAGATTTTTTTACTCCAAATGCCAATAAAGACAGCTTAATTAAAGACGGTAAAGCATATCTTCAGGCATTATTTGAAGAATATTCGGAGTTTTGATTTTTGGACATTGAGCTTTGGTTGCTGAGTCGAAGTATCGAAATGGCGAATCACTGAAAATCTAAATCTATAACTTTTTTTTGACAGGATTTCAAGATTTCCAAGATCTTATTATCCTGTTAATCCTGTAATCCTGTCTAAATAGCACTTACATTTCTACAAATATACGACACCAAAGGGGTCGAACACTAATTAATCATTTTTCATTCCTTCATTCTTAATTATTTAACTCTTTCATTCTTTAACTTTCATCCCTTAAATATTTCCCATAACTTTATTGTATATATTGTTGGAATGTTTTACTTTTGGTAAAAAACGATTGTAAATGTTTACACTCATTTATAAACGTTTGTTGTCGGTTAATAATAAGTTAAAAATAAGGATATTAGGAAATGAATCACGATTAGCGATTTGTTAGCTGCCATTAAAAAAGATCGTCCTAATCAACAATATTCACTAATAAAAATATAAAATGAACTTACTGGAAAGAAGCTTTAAAGTTAAAGTAACCGAAGACCTAAAAATTCTTAATGGAGAAGAATTTGAAATATTTACTAGGTATATACTTGAACTTATTTTAAATGAAAAAGTAATTCATAAAGGGCAAAATCTTTATGCAAAGCCTGTTGGTTATACGGCTGATTTTGCAAATACTGAATATAAAATAATTGGTCAATCTGGTACAGATGAAGGATATTTTGATGATTTTAGCAAGCCAACTAAGGATATTAAAAGTGCCATAAAGAATCATGCTACTGCCGAGGAAGTGTATTTATTTTCTAATCGTTATGCAGGAACTGCAAGATTAGGAGATTTAAAAACTCATGCTAAAGATAATGGAGTTACTCAAAAAATTCTTCCTTATGATTCTGAAAGAATAGCGGAGGTAATATTAGATAAAATATTAGCGTCTCATATTGTAGATGAAATTTTTAAATATTTACCAACTTCATATGAACTTTTTAAAATACTTCCAAAGACATCTTTGTTGCCAGCCCATAAAGATACCTATTATGAAAGAATTGAAGAAAATAATATTATTGAAAAACTAAATCACAAGTCAATTATTCAAGCTTATGGTTTAAGCGGCATAGGTAAAACTGAAATAACATTAGGAATTGCTCAAAAAGTATCACCGCAATACGAAACTGTCTTATGGATTGACGGTGATTCAATTCAAAACTCAAAAATTAATTTTAATGCAATTAAAATTTCAAAATTTGATAAACTAATTAACCTTGCGACAATACTGGAAACATATAAAGTATTATTGATTTTTGATAATATTAATGCAGATACATTTGAAATCCAGGAGGCTTTTGTTAGGCATAATAAAAAGGATTCAAAATGTCTTATTTCATCTTTAACAAAATCTTTAGATGAAGAATATACATTTCAACTAAATGAAGTCTCAGATGACATTGCAAAAAAAATCCTATTTGGGGGAAATATTGAAGTGCAAGAAGAAGATTGCGCTAAAATTATTACATACACCGGAAAACATCCTTTAATATTAAAGATTATTCATTCTGCTGTTAAAAATAATATTTTAAATTGGGAAAGTCTAATATTAGAATTAGAAGACGTAAATCAACTTACAGATAAAGGGAAAAATCAAACAATATCTAATAGAATTATAGGAAAAATAAGACAAGCAAATGAAAAAGAATTATCAATTCTAAATTATATTAATAATCGAATAATAAGTAAGTCCATTCTTAATAAATTAATAGGAAATATTGGAGTAGAAAAATTATTAGCTAATTCCATTATTGGAAAAGACAATTCTAAATACTATAGCATACACCAAATAATACTTGATTCAATTAAAACTGAAGTAACAAATACCCAATGGCTAAATGAATTTTATACAAAAATAAAGAGTTATTTAATAGAGCATAACGAAATAAAAGATATTGGTTTTTATTGTTTTATTTTTAATCACAAAGACTTACTGTTTAGTATATTTGATAAAGCCAGTGATATAGAATTTAAACGCATTATTATTTATTCTATAATCCAATCCACTGACATTAAAAATTCTTCTCAAATTGACTCCCTTGTTGAAAAAGCACAGATGCTAATTGAAGAAAATAAAAGCTATTATGAAAATCTTTTATCAATTGAATTAGGCGAAATAAAATTACTAAAAATTGATAAGAAAAAAGATAAAGAGAAGTATGAATTAGAAGCTAAAAATGAGATTGACTCATTAAATAAATTATTAGCATCACTAAATGATAAAGCACATAAATCAACAATTTTACATCATATAGGTAAATTATATTTCAAAATAGGAGAAGATGCAATTGCTTTAGGTAAGTTTGAAGAGGTTTTAGAGTTAAAACCTAATGACACATTTGCTTTGCTCCAGATTGCAAGAATATCAAGCAATGCAAAAAATGATAAAAGAGTCAAAGAAATAACCGCTTATATTTTTAGTCTTTCTGAATGTCCTCTTTCCATTTTATTATCGTTTTATGAGCTAATTTCAAACAATAATTATTCTGGATTAAAGTCAACTCATATTGATAAACAAATTGATTTATTCACCGCAAAAATAATTGAAGCAATAGATTCAAGGTACGATCAACCATATAATATTTTAGGAAAAATTAGTAGTCACTTATCTTACAATTTTCCGGAATATTTTGAAACAATTGTTAATAATTTGCCTACACCATCAAACATTGACTTTAATGAAAATCTTCGGTTTAATTTTGCTATAACTTTAGTTAGTTATTATAAATATTTAAAGTATAACGGGGGAAAAGAAAAAAATGAATCTAAAATGGAGAAAACTCTATCATTGGCAAAGATTAATTTTGAATTATCAGATTTAGATACAGACTTTAAAAAGGCCACATATGTTGATTTATTAATTGAAGCAATGGAGTTTGATCTAGCATTAGAAAAAGCATTGGAATTTGAAGATGAAAATGAATTCAATTTTCAAAAACTTAGTAAAATTTATAGAGGTCAAGGTGATAACTCAAAAGCGATAGAAAATATTGATAAAGCTATTCAATTTCATAAAAATTCCGGTAAAAATACTTTGGCATATATAGCTGCATTCTTAAACGATAAAGCAGAAGCTGAAAATGGGGATAATAATATAGTTTGTTTAACAACTTTAAAGGAGGCTATAGAAAAGCAACCAACTCAAAAAACAAAAGACCAGTGGACAATAAAACTTGATAAATGGACAGAAAAATTTAACGGCAGCTAATCGAGTAGATGGCTGACGGTCAAATGACCGCCAGTACACCTCTCACACCACTGTACGTACG
>MEND01000043.1 GCA_001768975.1 Bacteroidetes bacterium GWA2_31_9
ATTTATATTTAAAGAAGGCGACATTTATAAATGTATGCTAAAAGGTACTGAATGGGAATCACCTAAATCGCTTCCAAAAACAATTAACACCGAATTTCGAGAAGCAGATGGAAGTTTTTCATATAATGGTAAAACCATGTATTTTGCAAGCGAGCGAGAAGATAAAACCTTCGGAGGAATGGATATTTACATGAGCAATATGGGCGAAAAAGGCAAATGGGATGAAGCAACAAATATGGGAAGCGTTATCAATACCGAATATGACGAAAGAAGCGTATTTATGCATCCTGATGGAAGAACTTTATATTTTAGTTCTACAGGTCATAATACAATTGGAGGTTATGACATATTTTATACAACATTAAATGATGATGGAACTTGGTCTGAACCCGTAAACCTTGGATATCCTGTAAATACTCCTGATAACGATTTATTTTTCGTTGTGTCAGCAAGTGGACAGCATGGCTACTATTCTTCAGCAAAAGAAGGTGGATTGGGCGATCACGACATTTATATGATAACCTTTAGAGGACCTGAAAAGCCAGGCATTCAAAGCAATGAAGACAACCTTATTGCAAGTATTGCAGAACCAATTACCGAAACAGTTATTCAAGAAACTGTTGAAATAAAAACTATGAGATTGACAATTCTAAAAGGAACTGTTAAAGATGCTATATCTTTAAATCCACTAGAAGCTGATATTGAAATAGTTGATAATAGTAAAAATGCAGTAATATCTACATTTAAATCAAATAGTGCTACAGGTAAATTTTTAGTTTCGCTTCCATCAGGTAAAAACTACGGAATTGCAGTAAAAGCTGAAAGTTATTTATTCCATTCAGAAAATTTCGATATTCCAGAAGCAACTAATTATCAAGAGGTAAGTAAGGAAATTCTATTAAATAAACTTGTAGTAGGTTCTAAAATTGTCTTAAAAAACATTTTCTTCGACTATGCTAAAGCAACTTTACGGTCAGAATCATTTCCTGAGCTAGAGCGTGTTTATAAATTACTAACCGATTTCCCAAATTTAAAAATTGAAATTTCAGGACACACAGATAACCTTGGGTCATTGCAATTAAATGTAAAACTATCAGAATCAAGAGCAAAAGCAGTTGTCGATTATTTAATCAAACTTGGAATTAGCACATCACGTTTAGAATTTAAAGGATATGCTTATTTACAGCCAATTTCTACAAACGATACCGAAGCAGGACGACAAGAAAACAGAAGAGTTGAATTTAAAGTTTTAAGTAATTAATATTTTCATGTTTAAATAAAATGAATAAAAAATTAGTAGAACAATTAAGCAATTTTTTTTCCTTTCAGCCTATTATAAAAGCATATATTTTTGGTTCTTATGCTAGAGGAACAATGAATAAAAATAGCGATTTGGATATTTTAGTTGACCTTGAAAAAGGTGTTGGACTTTTTCAATTTGTGAAAATGAAATTACAGTTAGAAGAATTGTTAAATAAAAATATTGATTTGGTTTCATCAAATGGCTTATCTCCTTATATTGGACCAGAGATAATGAAAGAAAAGATATTAATATATGAAAAAATTTAGCGATAAAGAAAGATTATTACATATATTAGATTCTATTATTACTATTGAAAACTTTACTAAAGATATTTCTTATTCTGAATATGATGAAGATTTTAAACTCAGATTAGCTGTAGTTAAACTTTTTGAAATTATTGGAGAAGCATCAAATGGAATATCAGAAGAAACAAAAAATAATTTTTCTAATATAGAATGGGCTATACTCAAGGCTATTAGGAATATATTAATACATGAATATTTTGGAATTGATTATCAAATAATTTGGGACTCAATAAAAAATGACATTCCTACATTAAAAGAAAAAATTATTAAAATTTTAAATAATTATTAATTTTAACGATATTATGAAAAGAACAGCATTATCTCATATACATGAGAAACTAGGAGCTAAAATGGTTCCATTTGTAGGCTTTTATATGCCTTTAGAATACACTGGTATTAACGATGAACACATTTGTGTAAGAACAAAACTCGGTGTTTTTGACGTTTCTCACATGGGCGAAATTTGGGTTAAAGGACCAAATGCACTAAAGTTAATTCAAAAAGTTACATCAAACGATGCGTCTGTGCTTTTTGATGGCAAAGTTCAGTACTCATGTTATCCCAATGGAAAAGGCGGAATTGTTGACGACTTACTTGTTTATAAATTCAACGACGAAACATACTTATTAGTTGTAAATGCCTCAAACATTGAAAAAGACTGGAATTGGATGCAAAGTCAAAACGATGTTGGAGCTATTCTATATAATGCTTCTGACGAAATTAGCCAATTAGCAGTTCAAGGTCCATTAGCATTAAAAGCAATGCAAAAATTAACTTCTACAAAAGTAGAAGATATGGAATATTACACATTTAAAAAACTTGATTTTGCAGGAGTTAAAGATGTAATTTTTTCTACTACAGGTTATACTGGAGCAGGTGGTTGCGAAATTTACTTTGCAAACGAAGATGCCGAAAAAATTTGTTCAGCAGTATTTGAAGCAGGAAAAGAATTTGGAATTCAACCGATTGGATTAGCAGCTCGTGATACTCTAAGACTTGAAATGGGATTCTGCCTTTATGGAAACGACATAAACGACACTACTTCGCCAATTGAAGCTGGACTTGGATGGATTACAAAATTCACAGATAATAAAAATTTTATTGATAAAGCTTTATTATTAAATCATAAAACAAATGGAGTTTCTCGCAAACTTGTTGGATTTGAAATGGTTGACAAAGGAATTCCTCGTCACGACTATGAAATAGTTGACAGTAATGGCGAAAAAATCGGAGTTGTTACCTCAGGAACTATGTCACCAATGATGAAAATCGGAATTGGAATGGGTTATGTAAAACCTGAATTTTCAAAACTAAATAGTGAAATTTTCATAAGTGTTAGAAATAAAAACTTAAAAGCTAAAGTTGTAAAACTGCCTATTTACAAGGCACAGTAATAAAATATGGAATTACCTAAAAAACAAGTTGACATTTGTTTTTCTCCCGCACTTTATCCTTATTATGCAACCGAAGACAGCATTGTAGTTGTAATTGATGTATTAAGAGCAACTTCAGTTATGTGCATAGCTTTCGAATACGGAGTTGATAAAATATTACCTCTTGCATCAGAAGAAGAAACATTAAGCTACAGGTCAAAAGGCTATTTAGTTGCTGGCGAAAGAGATGGAGAGGAGCTTGCTAATTTTGATTTCGGCAATTCTCCTTTCAGCTATATGACTCCCGAAATTAAAGGCAAAAAAATAGCAATTACTACAACAAATGGAACTCTTGCAATTGATGTCGCCAGAAATGCTTACAAAGTTGCTGTTGGATCATTTTTAAACTTTGATGCAATTGTAAATTGGGCTATTGAACAAGACAGAAATGTATTGTTATTGTGTGCAGGTTGGCGACATAAATTTAACTTTGAAGATGCAATTTTTGCTGGAGCAGTAGCCGAAAGATTAATAAAAACAGGGCAATACGAAACATCAAGCGATTCTGTTTTTGTTGGAATTCAATTATATAATTCTGCAAAAAAAGATATGTTTTCATTTTTGCGAAAATCTTCTCATCGTATAAGATTAAAAAAATTAAATCTTAAAAAAGAAATCAAATTTTGCTTTACAATCAATAAAACAGATATTGTTCCTGTATTAGAAGACAATCATCTTGTTAATGGTGGAAAGTTTAAAACCTCGAAAGCTAAAAAATCTATTGAAAAGTCATATAATATGACTAATAGCATAGCTTAACAAAGTTATTATTTGAAATAACATTAATAACTTGCAACGGTTTTAAATTTAGGATTTGGAAATTTAGGATTTAGGAATTTACAATATGAGTGCACTCCTAAAAGTAATTAAATATAAAAATGCCACAAAGACACAAAGTCGCTAAGATATACAAGTCTTAAAAAAAACAACAGATTATGATTATAAAAACTTTGTGTCTTTGTGTCTTTGTGGCAAAAAAAAGACTTTTCGGAGGAGACTCACAATATGAGAATTTAATATCTATTCATAGAAATAAACAGTTCTTTTTAAACTTATCAACCCATAAACTTATAAACTATTCAACTTATCAACTCATAAACTAAAAAAATATGAAACATAATTTTAACGCCGGTCCATGTATTTTGCCAAAAATAGCTTTGGAAAATTCTGCAAAAGCAGTTCTCGAACTTGACAACATAGGAATGTCAATATTGGAAATTTCTCACAGAACAAAAGAGTTTGAAGCAATTTTAGAAGAAACAAAAAGCCTTTGGCGTGAACTTTTAGGAATTCCTGAAGGTTATCAGATTTTATTTCTTGGAGGTGGAGCAAGTCTTCAATTTTGCATGATTCCTTTCAATTTACTAGAAAAGAAAGCAGCATATCTTGACACAGGAGTTTGGGCTAGCAAAGCAATTAAAGAAGCTAAATTTTTTGGCGAAGTAAATGTAATTGCATCATCAAAAGAGAAAAATTACACTTTCTATCCAAAAGACTATACTATTCCAAAAGATGTTGATTATTTACATATTACGACAAATAATACAATTTACGGAACAGAATTAAAAGTTGATATTAACTCTCCTGTAAATCTTATAGCTGATATGTCATCAGATATTATGAGTCGCCCTGTTGATGTAAGCAAATACGCTATGATTTATGGCGGTGCTCAAAAAAATGTTGGACCAGCCGGAGTTACATTTATAATTGTTAGAGAAGATATTCTTGGAAAAGTAACACGTCCGATTCCTACAATTCTTGATTACAGAAATCATATCAAAGAAGGTTCAATGCTAAATACACCTCCTTGTTTCCCAATTTTAGTTATGAAAGAAACATTAAAATGGTTAAAAAGCATTGGTGGATTGGGCGAAATGCAAAAAATTAATGAAGCAAAAGCAAAACTACTTTACGACGAAATCGACAGAAATTCAATATTTGTTGGCACTGCCGAAAAAGATTCACGTTCAATTATGAATATCTGCTTTATAATGAACGAAAAATACAAACATTTAGAAGAAGAATTTATGACATTTGCCAAATCAAAAGGAATGGTTGGTATCAAAGGACATCGCTCGGTTGGTGGATTTAGAGCGTCAACTTATAATGCACTTCCAAAAGAAAGCGTACAAGCTTTGGTAGATTGTATGAAAGAATTTGAAAAGATGAAAGCATAATTTTTCAAATTAATGATTTTAAGCTCAGATTATTCTGGGCTTTTTTTTTTGAGTTCAAATTATGAATTTCAAAAGATTTAAATTTCAAATATTTTTATTCAAAACTAATTTTATTACTTTTGAATAAACTATGCCTAAATATAAATGTCTCTTTTTCAACCTTCAATTATAAATAAATATCTACTTGATTTAGATACTTTTAAAGCAAATAATGCTTTTGAAAAATTTCAAAAATATTTTGGAAACCCTGAAATTCAGCAAAATATTCGCATATCCAAAGAAGAACAATATCAAGAAGGTTTTCTGCGTGAATTTTTTGTAAATATACTTGGATATACAATAAATCCAGAACCAAATTATAATTTACTAACCGAACAAAAAAACGAAAAAGACAGCAAAAAAGCTGATGGAGCTATCGTTTCTAACAATGGAATCAATCCCATTGTAATAGGAGTAATCGAACTCAAAGGCACCGAAACCACCGATTTATCAAACGTCGAAAATCAAGCTTTCAGCTATAAAAACAACCACAAAGACTGTAAATATGTAATAACTTCAAACTTTGAAAAACTTCGCTTTTACATTTATAATGCAATTGATTTTGAAGAATTTAATTTATTTAATCTTACAAAAGAACGCTTTCAAATTTTATATCTCTGCCTTTCAAAAGACAACTTGCTAAACGCAATTCCGCAAAAAATAAAAGAAGCATCAGTTTCACAAGAAGAAAATATTACCAAAAAACTTTATGCCGATTATTCAAACTTCAAAAAGGCTTTGTATCAAAATCTTGTAGAGTTAAACCCTCAATTTGATAAGCTTACTTTATTCAAAAAAACTCAAAAATTACTTGACCGATTTTTATTTATATTTTTCGCAGAAGACCGATTATTACTGCCTCCAAACTCAATTCGTGAAATTATAAAACAATGGAATCAACTCAAAGACCTCGATAATTACACGCCATTATATGACAGGTTTAAGAAATATTTTGGCTACATGAATACAGGCTTTAAAGGCAAACAATATGAAATATTTGCATACAACGGAGGATTCTTTGCACCAGATGAAATTCTGGACAACATAAAAATTGATGATACAATTTTGCACGACAATACACTCAAAATCAGCAATTATGATTTCGACACCGAAGTTGATGTAAATATTTTAGGACATATTTTTGAGCACAGCCTGAACGAAATCGAAGAAATTCAATCCGAAATTGAAGGCAAAGAACTTGATATAACCAAATCGAAACGTAAAAAAGACGGCGTTTTTTATACCCCCAAATATATAACCAAATACATTGTTGAAAATACTGTTGGGGCTTTATGTACAGAGAAAAAAAACGAAATCGGAATTAATGAAGAGATTATAATCTCAAGCCGAAAATCAAAAAAGAAAGAATTAATCGAAAAAATTGATAGCTATCGTGATTGGTTACTAAAAATTACTATTTGCGACCCTGCTTGTGGAAGCGGTGCATTTCTAAATCAAGCATTAGATTTTCTGATTTCCGAACATCAAAAACTTGACGAACTCAAAGCACGAATTACAAACTCTCCGTTGATATTTTCCGATATTGAAAACTCAATTCTCGAAAACAATATTTTTGGAGTTGACCTCAACGAAGAAGCAGTTGAAATTGCAAAACTTTCGTTATGGCTCAAAACCGCACATAAAGGACGAAAATTATCAGATTTAAGCGGAAATATTAAATGCGGAAATTCATTAATTGATGATAAAAATATTGCCGGCGATAAAGCATTTAATTGGCACAAAGAATTTCCACAAATATTTGGCAACGATAATCTTCAAGATTTTCAAAATCTGGAAGATTTAAAAAAGAAAGAACAAAAGCCCGATTATTTACAATTAATCAAAGAAAAAACATTAGAGGCAAAAGAAAAAGCCGAAAAAGCCAAAGAATTATCTAATGAAGCTATTGAACTTACACAGAAGGTTTATGAATATGCCGAAAAGTTAAGTTCAGTAAGCGAACCAAAAGCCGAATACATATCAAAAAATGTTGGCTTTGATGTAGTAATTGGAAATCCGCCTTATTTGAATTTGACTAAGAATAATACAAACATTAACCATCTTAATTATTATACAACTTTTTATGAAAGCATTAAAAATGCAAATTCTAAAAACTTATTTACTTTATTTAATGAAAAAGGTTGTAATTTGCTTAAAGCAAATGGCTTAATGTCTTTAATAATTCCCGAAGGCTTCTTAAAAACAAGAAGTTACGAAGACTGTGTAAATTATTTGAAAAGATACGGAATTATTTCAAAAGCAATATATTTTGAAAATTGAGTTTTTGAAGATGCTACAACCGGAAGTTTAATTTTTGAATTTATCAAAAGTAAAAACAAACAAACTGATTGTAAAGAATTTCTGCTTAAAACCAATTTAGAAATTGTTGAAATAATAAAAGCAACCAACACTATCATTGAAAAATATAATGCCGCAACATTCCCTATTCTAAAAGATTTATGCAATCTGTTTAAAGGAATGGTAGTACAAGATAGAGCAAGTAAAATACACAAAGAAAAAAGTTCCTTCCCCGATAAATTTTTATTAGGAAATTGCATAGAAAGAAACCTAATCAAAAATCAATTTTATTGCGATTTTAATTCCCTGATTATTATTGGTGGTACTAAAAAACTTGAAAAACATAATAAAATTCCTCGAATATTAATCAGAAGAATTGGCGATTCACTTTGTTGTACATTATTAGTAGAAAAAGCCCTGACAGAAAGCACTTTATATTCTTGTACTGCAATTAATGATAAAATAAATATCAAATATGTTTTAGCATTATTAAATTCTAAGTTATATACCTATGTTGTAAAACAAAATATGGTAACAAATCAACAAGCTTTTCCCCAAATATTAATGACAGATTTAGAAACCCTAAAAATTCCAATAATTGAAAATGACAAACAATTAAAATTTGCTGAACTGGAAGATTTAATCTTAAAATTAACAAAAGATTATTATTCCCAAAAGAGTAAAATTATAAAACTTATCACTCAGAAATTCACAAATATAAAAATCACAAACAAACTCGAAAATTGGTCAGAGCTTGATTTTGCTACATTTCTAAAAGAACTCGAAAAACAAAAAATAAAACTCCCACTCTCCGAACAATACGAATGGCTCGACTACTTTGAAAAAGAAAAATCAAAAGCAAACGAATTACAAGAACAAATCAAAAAAACAGATGATGAAATTGACAGGATGGTTTATGAGCTTTACGATTTAACTTATGATGAAATTAAAATTATAGAACCCGATATTAAAATTACTAAAATTGGATTAAAATCATTCAGTAATTAATTATATTATTTTCTAATTATACAAATGAGCATTTCTAAAAACCATCATTATCTACCAGAATTTTATTTAAAGGGATTTGTGAATGAAACTGGACGATTTTCAATTTTTAATTGTATCAATAATCGATTAGAATATAATTCATTTTACCCATCACAATATTTTTATATAAAACACAGAAATATAGGCATCCTAAATCAATTATAATATAAAATCCCTGTACATTTGAATTTTCGGGAAGAAAAAAATTCTACTTTTTAAAAAAGACAAAA
>MEND01000044.1:0-604 GCA_001768975.1 Bacteroidetes bacterium GWA2_31_9
GGCTAAGAATTAATATTTTAATAAATTTGCAGCCCTTAAGATTTTGGGGAATTGATAGAATGAATCCAACAGTTAAAATATTTAGTGGTAGAGCATCCATGTATTTAGCAGAAAAAATTGCTAAAACCTATGGTGTTTCACTGGGTAATGTTATCATCAACACGTTTAGTGATGGTGAGTTTCAACCATCTTTTGAAGAATCTGTTAGAGGTGCTGATGTGTTTATTGTTCAATCTACTTTTCCTCCATCTGACAATTTAATGGAATTGTTAATGATGATTGATGCCGCAAAAAGAGCATCTGCCAGAAGAATAGTTGCCATTATTCCTTATTTTGGGTTGGCTCGTCAGGATAGAAAAGATAAACCAAGAGTTCCGATAGGAGCAAAATTATCTGCCAACATGCTTACTGCAGCAGGTGTAAACCGCATAATGACTATGGATTTACATGCTGACCAAATTCAAGGTTTTTTTGAAGTACCCGTTGACCATTTATTTGCTTCAACCATATTTATACCATACATCCAAAGCTTAAACTTACCTAATTTAACCATGGCATCACCCGATATGGGAGGCACCAAACGTGCCAATGCTTATGCTAAATT
>MEND01000044.1:671-4055 GCA_001768975.1 Bacteroidetes bacterium GWA2_31_9
GATACTGCCGGAACATTAGCAAAAGCCGCCGACATTATGATAGAAAATGGTGCCACTAGTGTTAGAGCTATTGCAACACACGCTATTTTATCAGGAAAAGCTTACGAAAGAATTCAAAATTCAAAATTAACAGAACTAATTGTTACCGATACTATACCATTACATCAACAATGTGATAAAATAAGAGTACTTTCGGTGGCTGATTTGTTTTCTGATATCATCAAAAAAGTATTCAATCACGAATCAATAAGTAACACATTCATTTGCTAATTACTAACTATTATATAAATAAACATGAAATCAATAGCATTAAAAGGAAACAAAAGAACTGACAGAGGCTCATCTGATGCTAAATCCCTTAGAAAAGAAGACAAAATTCCGGCAGTATTATACGGTGGTAAAGAAAGTACTCATTTTATGATAGATGAAATTCCTTTCGGAAAAATTATTAATTCACCAAACGTATATTTTGTTGATTTGAATATTGATGGAACAACTGTACGATCAATCATTAAAGAAATTCAATATCATCCGGTAACAGACAAAGTATTACATGTTGACTTTTTAGAAGTTGTAGCTGGAAAACCAGTTACTGTATTGTTACCTATAAAAGTTACGGGTACATCTCAAGGTGTAATAAGTGGTGGTAAATTAAGAACTGTAACCAGAAGATTAAGAGTTAGAGGTTTAGCTGATGCTTTACCAGAAGCGATTACTATAGATATTACTCCTTTAAAAATTGGTCAATCCATTAAAGTTGGTGATATTAAAGTTTCTGGTTTAACTTTATTAGATGCTGCAAACGCTGTTGTGGTTGCTGTTAAAATGAGTAGAGCCGCTGTTGCCGGTGCAAGTGTAGAAGAGGAAGAAGTAACCGCTGAAGCTACTCCTACAGAAGCTGCTGCTGAATAAAAAAAATTCAAGCAATGAAGTATTTAATTGTAGGATTGGGCAACATTGGCTCGGAATACGAAAATACTCGACATAATATAGGTTTTATGATATTGGATGCCTTAGCTAAGGCATCCAATATTTTTTTTGAGACCAATAAGCTGGGCTCTACTGCCACACTAAAATTTAAAGGACGAACTTTTATTTTAGTTAAGCCTTCTACTTACATGAATTTGAGTGGAAAAGCAGTCAACTATTACCTCCAACAGGAAAAAATTAAACAAGAAAATTTATTGGTAATAACCGATGATATTGCTTTGCCTTTTGGGACTATTCGTTTAAAAGGAAGCGGTAGTGACGGCGGACACAATGGTTTAAAAAATATTATTGAAAGTTTGGGTAATGCCAATTACGCTCGTTTACGTTTTGGCGTAGGCAGCGAATTTGTAAAAGGCAAACAAATTAACCACGTATTGGGAAATTTTGCTCCCGAAGAACAAACACTTTTAGCCGAAAGATTGACTAAAGCATCCGAAGCTATTAAAAGTTTTGGAACCATTGGCTTAGGCAGAACCATGAGCGAATTTAACGGAAAATAATGTTTAATTTAAACGTCATTGCGAACGAGGAACGAGTGAAGTAATCTGTTAAATACAAACAGATTGCTTCGTGCCTCGCAATGACGATAAAACTAAAAAATATGAAAATAATCTTAAGTTTATTGCTATTTTTAATACTAACACTTTCAGCAATAGCACAAACCAAAAACCCCAACTACGACGCCGAATTAGCTAAAACTCTTGGTGGCGACGAATACGGAATGAAAAAATACATTTTGGTTATCCTGAAAACAGGAACCAATACCACTACTGATAAAGCAGTAACAGATAGTTTGTTTAGAGGACACATGAATAATATTGGGCGTTTGGTTGAATTAAATTTACTTACCGTTGCTGGTCCTTTAGGAAAAAATGATAAAACATACCGAGGCATTTTTATTTTAAATGTAACTTCTTTTGAAGAAGCCAACCAACTTTTAGAAACTGACCCTGCTGTAAAAGAGAAGATATTTGAAGCTGAATTATACGAATGGTACGGTTCTGCCGCTTTACCAGAATACCTTAAAGCATCAGACAAAATATGGGAAAAGAATCCATAAAAAATTCGTTTGAAATATTTCTTTTAGATTAAACTATTTGATAACCTATTCTAGTCAGATAAATACAGAATTTTACCCATCGTATGAAAAAGAAAGTTGAAATTCTCGCTCCTGCCAAAAATTTATTTCAAGGAATGGCTGCCATAAACGCCGGTGCAGATGCTGTATATATTGGAGCACCCGAATTTGGAGCCCGCTCCAATGCAACCAACTCAGTAGAAGATATTGAGGAATTGGTAAAGTATGCTCATTTGTTTAAAGCTCAGGTATTTGTTGTTGTTAATACCATTTTGTATGATAAAGAATTAGATGCTTGTAAAAAATTAATCTACCAATTATACGCCATTGGGGTTGATGCCCTAATTGTTCAAGACATGGCAATTATGGAAATGGATTTACCTCCAATTGTGATTCATGCCAGTACCCAAGCCAATAATAGAGACCCAAAACATGTAAAGTTCCTTGCTGATGCAGGAATGAAAAGAGTTGTTTTGGCTCGAGAATTAAATTTAGACCAGATTAGAGAAATACAAGAAGCCTCGAATGTTGAATTAGAATTTTTTGTTTCTGGTGCATTGTGCGTTTCTTTTAGTGGCAATTGTTACATGAGTATTGCCGGAGGCGAACGCAGTGCCAACCGAGGTTCTTGTGCTCAAAATTGCAGATTACCCTACAGCTTAACCGACGGAACCGGAGCAACTTTAATCGCCAACAGTCATTTATTATCCATTAAGGATTTAGACCTCAGCGACCAACTTCCCAATTTAATTGAAGCTGGAATTACCTCTTTTAAAATTGAAGGACGCTTAAAAGACCTCGTTTATGTTAAAAACAATGTCTCATTTTTAAGAAAGAAGTTGGATGCTTTTTTAGAAAATAACACTAGTTTTCAAAAAGCTTCTTCGGGAAGAACTTTTTACAATTTTGAAGCAGAAATGGACAGGAGTTTTAACAGAGGATACACCGATTATTTTGTAAATCAACGTAAAGAAAAAATTGGCTCGTGGGAAAGTCCAAAATCACAAGGACAAGTTATCGGTAAATTAGTTGAAGTAACTAAAAACGGTTACGTTATCGAAAATTCGGATAAACTGAACAACGGCGACGGACTTTATTTTATCAATGAAAACAGCGAACCAGATGGCGTTCAAATCAATACCATTGTAAATAATGTAGTCACTCCAAACACTTTTAAACCTCTCGAAAAAGGGACAATGATTTACAGGAATGCAGATGCCACTTTTAATAAATTGGTAGAAAGAGAAGATAGTGCTATTCGAAAAATTGGTGTAAAACTTCGATTTTCAGAAACTATTGATGGTTTTCAATTAACT
>MEND01000044.1:4126-5739 GCA_001768975.1 Bacteroidetes bacterium GWA2_31_9
TAAAATAAACGAAATCAGGCGACTGGTATTAGAGCAATTAATTGATGTTAGAATAAATGAATACCATCGAAAAGAATTTCAAATTACTAAAACCAATCACCCCTATCCTGTTACTCAACTAGATTTTACCTACAATGTTTCAAATAATTTGGCTAGAGCGTTTTATAAACGACACGGCGTAACCGAGATTGAAAAAGCATTTGAATTGCAATGGGATCCTGGAAAATCGAGAGTAATGACTACCAAATATTGTGTAAAATATGAGTTGGGAAAATGCCCTAAATTTCAAAAAGAAACCAAGGGCGAAAAGGTTGTTGAACCCCTTGTTTTAAGAAACGGTGAAAATGAATACAAATTAAAATTTAATTGCAAACCTTGTGAAATGGAAATTTGGGAAAAAGATGCCGAATTGGAGTTTGACGAGGATGAATTTTAAGTTGTTATAAATAATATTAAAGCCAAAAGAAAATCCGATTGAATGGTTACATTTGGGATACCCATTTGGGTTTGATATATGTTTTAGTGCAGCATGAAAGAAAAATTAAAAATTATTCCTACTGATTTACTTGAACAATATAATTTGCAAGTAAATAAAGACTTATCTTCTGTGTTTGATAATCTAGTAGATGCTGAAATTTCTACAGATAGTTTTAGCTTTTACACTTCGGTATCTTCTGTTTTTTCGAGCAAAATAGAAGGTGAAGAAATCGAATTAGATTCATACATCAAACATAAAAAATTTGGTATTGAGTTTTTACCTGATTACACCAAAAAGATTGATGATTTGTATAATGCCTATACATTTGCAAAAACCAATTTGCTGAACAAAGAAAACATAGAAAAAGCTCATAAACTATTGAGTAAACATATTGTAGCTTTACATCAACAAGGTAAAATCCGAACACAAAACATGTATGTGAGTACTCCTGATGGGAAAATTGAATATGTGGCAGCTACTCCATTTGAGGTGCAAAAAGAATTAGAAAAATTTTATAGTGATATTGAAATATTGTTGCATCAAAAACTAAAAGTCAATGAAGTCTTCTTTTTTGCTTCAATGATTCATTTGGTATTTGTAAAAATACATCCTTGGAATGATGGTAATGGTAGAAGTGCACGTTTAATCGAGAAATGGTTCTTAGCACAAAAATTAGGAGATAAGGCTTGGTTTGTGCAAAGCGAAAAAAATTATTACCTGCATCATCAAACGTATTACAAAAATATTCGACTATTAGGCATGGAATATTCTGATTTAGATTATTCAAATGCGTTACCATTTTTATTAATGCTTCCAAATTCAATTAGTCGTTAGGCAGTATCCAAATTATATAAATGAAAAAATATTTATTAAACCCATTGTGCATTTGTAAGAAAATTTGTCAATTCGAGTGAATTTCACGATTGAAATGAGTGAAATTTGTATCGAGAATACAAATTTTCAATAAAAATGGTGTGTTCTCGATACTTTTTCTTTCAGAAAAAACTCGAACTGACACTATTTTTATTAAAAATTCTTCTAAATGCACAACGGGTATTTATTAAAAAAAAACTAAAACCAAAACCTTACCTGAAATTTCACATCACTTTTGGTATTGCCTGTAATTTCTTCTAAT
>MEND01000045.1:0-437 GCA_001768975.1 Bacteroidetes bacterium GWA2_31_9
GGTCTTGTAGCTCATCTCGGAACAAATAATACGATAGAAATTGAAAACAGAGTTTTGAAGGGTGATAAACACGCCGACTTAATTTATAGTGCAATGGCATATCAAGTTTCTAAAGAAATTGGAGCAATGAGTACAGTTTTAATGGGCGAAGTTGATGCAATAATTCTAACTGGTGGAGTTGCAAATTGTGATCCGTTTGTAAAATTGATAAAACAAAGAATTCAACATATCGCTCCTATTATAGTTTATCCGGGCGAAGATGAAATGTTGGCTTTGGCAACAATTGGGTTATCGGTACTTGAAGGTGAAATTAAAGCTAAGGAATATTTCTAGGATTACATTATCATCCCTGCACCAACAGTTTCGTTAGTTCCTTCATCAACTAAAATAACACTACCAGTAATTCTATTTTTTCGATAAGAGTCAAAGAATAACGG
>MEND01000045.1:454-8755 GCA_001768975.1 Bacteroidetes bacterium GWA2_31_9
AAATTCTGGCAATATCATTCATTTTGATAACTTTATCATCAGTATTTCTCTCCAGATTGTTGATATTTATTTTGTAACGAATTTCTTTAATAATACATTTAACATCGTTTGTGGTATGCTTTAATAAGTATTTCCCCTTTTCCTGAATAGGGCGTTCATTAAACCAACAAACCATCATATCAATATCTTGACTAACTTCTGGCATATTATTCTGACGTGCAATCATATCACCACGGCTAATGTCAACATCGTCTTCTAAGCAAATTGTAACAGATTGTGGTGCAAAAGCCATTTCCTGTTCTTCGTTAGCAAAATCAATTGATTTTATTTTTGAAGTATAACCTGATGGTAAAACAGAAATAACATCTCCCTTTTTGAACGAACCGCTTGCAATTCTGCCGGCATAACCTCTGTAATCGTGATATTTATCAGACTCAGGTCTAATTACATATTGAACTGGAAATCGTGCATCTAAATGATTTACATCACTTGCAATATGAATATGCTCAAGTAAATATAGTAAAGTTGGTCCTTGATACCATTCCATTTTTGCTGAACGGTCAACAACATTATCGCCATGTTTTGCACTAATCGGGACAAAGCGAATATCTTTAACATCAAGTTTAGACGTAAAAGTTCTTACAGAATCACAAATTTCATCAAAAACAGATTCTTTATATTCCTTCAAATCCATCTTATTGATACAAAATATAATATGAGGAATTTGAAGCAACGAAGCAATAAATGAGTGACGAATTGTTTGTTCCAAAACTCCATTTCTAGCATCAATTAAAATAAGTGCAACATTTGCAGTTGAAGCACCTGTAACCATATTACGAGTATATTGAATATGACCGGGAGTGTCTGCAATAATGAATTTTCTTTTTGGTGTAGCAAAATATCTGTATGCAACATCAATTGTAATTCCTTGTTCACGTTCAGCTCTTAATCCATCTGTTAAATATGCAAGGTTAACTTCTTCATCACCTTTTCTTTTGCTCACCAATTCTAAAGCTTCCATTTGGTCTTCAAAAATTGCTTTACTATCATAAAGTAACCTTCCAATCAAAGTACTTTTACCATCATCAACGCTTCCGGCTGTGGTAAATCTTAATAGTTCCATATTAAGATATGCTGTGTCTATATTTTTTTCTGTTGAATTAATTACGTCTAAAGCCATAAATTTTGTTTGTTGTTTGTCGTTAGTAGTTTATTGTTTTTGAATTATAATATTAATAAAATATTAAATTTTACATTTTAAATATTACATCGTAAATTAAAAGTATCCTTCCTTTTTTCGGTCTTCCATTGCTGCTTCTGAACGTTTATCGTCAGACCTTCCTCCTCTTTCGGTTACACGAGTTGCAGCTATTTCCTGAATTATATCTTCAAGTGTACTTGCTTTTGATAGTGTTAAACCTGTGCAAGAAATATCTCCAATTGTTCTACATCTTACATCTTTAACTTCTGCTTTTTCGTCTGGTTTTAATTTCATAAAAGGTGCTGTAGCAAGCCAGTTTCCATCTCTAAAAAACACTTCTCTTTTGTGAGTAAAATATAAATCAGGAATTTCAACATCCTCTAAATAAATATATTGCCATACATCTAATTCAGTCCAGTTGCTTAACGGAAAAATTCTGAAATGTTCGCCAATATGTTTTTTTCCATTAAAAATATTCCAAAGTTCAGGTCGTTGATTTTTTGGATCCCATTGTCCGAATTCATCTCTGTGTGAGAAAAATCGTTCTTTTGCTCTGGCTTTTTCTTCATCTCTACGCCCACCACCAAAAGCCGCTTCAAATTTATACTTCTCAAGAGTATCTAAAAGTGTATTTGTTTGCAATAGATTTCGACTTGCATTATACCCTTTTTCTTCTACTGAACGACCAGAATCAATAGCTTCCTGAACTAGACCTACCAAACATTCAGCTCCAGTTTTTTCCATTAGCATATCTCTAAAGTCTAATGTTTCCTGAAAATTATGTCCAGTATCAATATGCAATAAAGGGAACGGAACTTTTGCAGGCCAAAATGCCTTACGAGCAAGGTAAAACATTACAATTGAGTCTTTTCCACCCGAGAATAACATTACAGGACGCTCAAACTGTGCAGCAACTTCTCTAATTACATAAATTGCTTCTGCTTCAAGTTCTCGTAAATGATTTAGATAATATTTTTTCATTGTTAATTTGTTTCTGATTTGTAGTTCGTGGTTTGTTGTTCAATTTGTTAGATGTTTTTTATTTTGTATTTAGTGATATTTGTTTGAGGTTTGAGGTTAGTTATTAGTTTATAGTTATTGGTTATTGGTTAGAGGTATAACTGTGTAGCAACAATATAGCAATGTAACAATTTAACCATAATAACCCAATCTCATAATTTCATATACACTAAAATTTCATTTCAATTAATTGAATAATTTTTTGAAAAATTAAATTTACAGAATCTTCAATATTCATTAAATCAGATTTTACTTCTAAAAATGGATTTAATGGAGCTTCAAACGGGGAATCAATTCCTGTAAAATTTAAAATTTCTCCTTTTCTGGCTTTCTTATACAAGCCTTTTACATCTCTCTTTTCGCAAACGTCTAAAGGTGAATTAATATATATTTCGATAAAATCGTCTTCTAAAATATTTTCTGCAACTGCTCTGATTGATTTTGTTGGACTTACAAAACTGCAAATTGTAATAATACTGCTTTCAACAAGCATTTTTGCAACCTCTGCAACTCTTCTGATGTTTTCTTTTCGGTCGTTTTCTGAAAAACCTAAATCATTATTAAGTTTACCTCTTACATCATCACCATCGATAACACAACAAATGAAATTTTTACTTAATAATAACTTTTCTAATTCATAAGCAATTGTAGTTTTTCCAGAGCCTGACAATCCTGTAAGCCAAATAACTTTTGACTTCTGATTTACAAGTCTTGCTTTTGATTTCCGAAGAAAATTAGAATTTAGGTTCTCAAAATTATTTACAGATGTATCTTTCATAAATCAATTACAAAGATAATCAATTTTGCTTATCTGTAAATTAAATGAAAAGTAATAAATAGTGTATCTAAGAAAACTATATATTTTTTTTAAATAACAAATTACAAGTATCAAAAAACAAATAAATCTCAAATCACAATCACTTAATATCCAAACTGTTTTGAAAATTGGAATTTTGAGAATTGGAATTTATTTGACATTTGTTTTTTACTTCGACTCCGCTCAGCACAAGTGATTTTTGAAGTTTTCTAAAAGACTCTACATATTCTTTTTAGTAAACTCCCAACCAGCCTTTAATGCTTTAATATTTGTTTCAACAACTGCTTCTCCTTTTCGACCAAAAATTTGCTTAATCCCTTTTTCAAGTTCTTCATAGCTCATTTGTAAAAATGGCGTTGCAGCTCCCAATATTACCATATTTGCAGACCTTGGTGAACCAATTTCTGTGGCAATTTCTTCGGCGTTTATTGTAATATTATGTTTGTGCGATTTTATTTCCTTAAGCACTACATCAATATCTGGATAATTTTTAACATTTATAAAAGGTATTGTATTCGTAACAATCCAACCTTCTGCCGATAAATAAGGTAAATATCGTAACGACTCCATAGGTTCTATTGAAATAATTATATCTGCCTGACCAAGAGGGATTAAATCGCTTTGTATTGGTTTATCAGAAATTCTTAAATGCGATTGAACATCACCGCCACGTTGACTCATTCCATGTACTTCTGATTGCTTCAAATGCAAATTATTATTTAAAGCTGTTGTTCCAATTGATGCAGCAATTGATAAGATACCTTGACCTCCTACTCCTGCAATTATTATATCTAGTTTCATTTTATTTGATAAGTTTATTAGTTGAAAAGTTTAGGAGTTTATATTATTTGTTTGCAAATTTTTGAGCATTTCTTCTTTTCAAAGTCTGAATACATTCTCTTTGAGCAATAACAACTGAAACGCCTTTATACTCAAGTTCAGCTTTTAATATTTTTGTATTTTCTTCATGATATTTATGCAAAGGTTTTATTACTTTAATATGCTCAGGATCAACTCCGCATCCTTTACAAATTTCAATTATTCTTCCTTTTCCATGCGAATTTTGTCCTCCAGTCATTCCAGTGGTAGAATTATCTGAAATTATGATAGTTACTGGTGTTTTTTCAACTATGCAATCTAAAAGTCCAGTAATTCCAGAATGAGTAAAAGTTGAATCTCCAATTACACATGCCGAAG
This sequence comes from Bacteroidetes bacterium GWA2_31_9, assembly GCA_001768975.1. Taxonomy (GTDB): domain Bacteria; phylum Bacteroidota; class Bacteroidia; order Bacteroidales; family GWF2-33-38; genus GWA2-31-9. The sequence continues at coordinate 4,690 of MEND01000045.1, forward strand.
GGATTAATCCAGCATCTGAAGCCCCTTTTGCCATTGTTATAGATGCTCCCATATCAACACAAGAATATATTGCACTATATGGAGGCAAAGCTCCTAAAGTATAACAACCAATATCTGCAAAAACTCTTCCTTTTCCATAAGGGTTCATAGCTTCGTTCAGTGCGTTGTACATATCAATATGTCCACAACCATCACAGAAAATGGGAGGTCGGTCAACTACCAATTCAGGAATTTTATTTTCTTGCTTTTGTATAAAACCTAAAGCTGCACCTACAATTGTTGGATTTAATTCGCCATCACGAGGAACAGTTCCATCTAATCTGCCTTTTACGTTTAATCCTATACCTAACATTCCTTTTAATAATTCTTCAATAACTGGATATCCGTCTTCTAATAGTAAAATACTATCATTTTCTTCAACCATTTTGTTAATTATTTTTCTTGGAACAGGATATTGACCAACCTTTAGAACTGGGAAATTTAAAGGTTTATCTTGAAAATTTTCCATTAAATAATTATAAGCTATTCCACAAGCTATAATTCCCATACTTTTATCCGAACCTTCAAAATATTTATTAAATGTAGAAGTTTCTGATTCTGTTCTGAAAGCTTCCTGATTTTTCAATAAAATTTTATAATTTCTTCTTGCAACAGATGGTAGTAAAACAAATTGCAACGGATTTTCAGGGAGCTTTAAAATGTTTTGTTGCTTAACTTCACGTCTTTGAACTCCTGCTCTGGAATGTGCCAAACGAGTAGTTATTCTAAGCATTACAGGAATTTTATATTTTTCAGAAAATTGAAAAGCATCGTAAGCCATATCGTAAGCTTCTTGCTGATTTGAAGGTTCAAAAGTCGGAATCAATGCAAATTTAGCCAAAACCCTTGAATCTTGCTCATTTTGTGACGAATGCATTGATGGGTCATCTGCAACTGTGTAAACAACTCCTCCATTTACTCCAGTAATTGCAGAGTTTACAAAAGCATCGGCAGCAACGTTTAATCCAACATGTTTCATGCAAACCATTGCACGCTTTCCTGCATATGACATTCCTAAAGCAGTTTCCATTGCAGTTTTTTCATTAACCGACCAATCGCAATGAATACCCAATTCTTTTGCTTGTTTCGAGTGTTGAACATATTCTGTAATTTCAGTTGAAGGAGTTCCAGGATAAGCATAAATTCCAGACATGCCACCATCAATTGCACCCTGAGCAATTGCTTCATCACCTAACAATAATAATTTCTCCATTATATTTATTAATTATAATTTACTTAAATTTTATATTACAAAATTAGTATTTAATAAACTTTAGCTAAAAAAATTAGTCAAATTTTTTCAATTTGTAAAACATATAATAAACACATTATCTGATATATAATATTTTAACAATAATTTAACTCATATATTATTTTATTCATATTTTTGCTAAAAAAATTATTTTGATGGATTGTACATTAACTACTGCCTATTTCGGTAACATCCAATACTTTTCAAAATTCATTGAATTTAAAAGTATTAACATTGAAATTTTTGACAATTTTCAAAAACAAACATTTAGAAATCGCTGCGAAATTTATTCGGCAAATGGCAAATTAAGTTTGACAGTTCCAGTAATTAAAAACCACAATCAGAAAACACTTACCAAAGATATATTAATAGATTATACTGAAAATTGGCAAAAAAATCATTTTAAAGCAATTGAATCAGCTTATCGCTCAACACCTTATTATCAATACTTTATTGACGATTTTATTGACTTTTACGAAACTAAATATAAATATTTGCTTGATTTAAATAATCGAATTACAGAAACTGTATTAAAAGTTTTGAATATTGAGAAATCTTTTTCTCACACAAAAGAATACAATGAATTTTATGAAAATGATTTTAGGCAAACTATAAGCCCAAAATATAAATCGACCTTATTTAATAATAAATTAAACTACTATCAGGTTTTTGAAAATAAACATGGTTTTATTCAAAATTTAAGTATTATAGATCTTATTTTTAACGAAGGAACAGACTCCAAACAGTTTTTAGCTGAATTTATTTTGTAAAAAAGTTTATAATAGAAAAGGAATTCAATAAAAAATCAAATAGCATATTTCAATCCCAATTAATTCTTAATTTTGCGACGTTAATATTTTAATAAAATGAAAAAATTAATCGAATGTGTTCCTAACTTCAGTGAAGGTAGAGATTTATCAATAATAAAACAGATTACTGACCAAATTGAAACTGTTGATGGCGTTAAACTTTTAGATGTTGACCCTGGTTTTGCAACAAACCGCACAGTAGTAACTTTTGTAGGCACTCCCTATGAAGTTATTGAAGCAGCTTTCAGAGCAGTTAAAAAAGCTTCCGAACTAATTGATATGTCGAAACATAAAGGCGAACATCCTCGTTTTGGAGCTACCGATGTGTGCCCACTTGTTCCTGTGTCAAACATTACAATGGAAGAAACGGTAGTTTATGCTCATAAGTTAGCAAAAAGAATTGGCGAAGAGCTAGGTATTTCGGTTTATTGCTACGAAAATGCCGCATTCAACGAAAAAAGAAAAAATTTAGCTTACTGTCGTTCAGGCGAATATGAAGGCTTAAACGATAAACTTTCAAAACCCGAATGGAAACCCGATTTTGGACCTGCAAAATTAAATGTCAAAAGTGGAGCAACAGCAGTTGGAGCAAGAGATTTTTTGATAGCAGTAAACTATAATCTCAATACAACATCTACTCGTCGTGCAAATGCAATTGCTTTCGATGTTCGTGAAAAAGGTCGCCCAAAACGTGAAGGAAATCCAATAACAGGAAAAATTGCAAAAGATGAAAACGGAAACGAAATATACATAGCCGGCACATTAAAAGCAACTAAAGCAATTGGTTGGTTTATTGACGAATATGGGATTGCTCAAGTTTCGATGAATATTACAAATGTTAGCGTTACTCCCTTACACATTGCATTTGATGAAATTTGCAAAAAAGCAGCCGAACGAGGCGTTAGAGTTACAGGAACTGAAATAGTTGGACTTGTTCCTCTTAAAACCTTAATTGAAGCCGGAAAATATTTTCTACGCAAGCAAAAACGCTCTGTAGGAGTTGACGATAAGGAACTTATCAAAATTGCAATTAAGTCAATGGGACTCGACGATTTAAAGCCATTTAACCCTGACGAAAAAATAATTGAATATCTGATTGCAGAAAAAACAAAAAACAAACTTGTTGATTTAACTTGTACAGATTTTGCAAACCTAACGGCATCTGAAGCTCCAGCACCTGGTGGAGGTTCAATTTCTGCATACATGGCAGCATTGGGAGCATCGTTGGGAACTATGGTTGCAAACCTATCATCGCACAAAGCCGGCTGGGACGAAAAATGGGAAGAATTTAGCATTTGGGCAGAAAAAGGTCAGCAATTAAAATCTGAATTGCTTTATCTTGTTGATGAAGATACAATTTCGTTTAATAAAATTATGGATGCTTTTGGCTTGCCAAAAAAGACTGAGGCTGAAATTGCTACAAGAAAACAAGCTATTCAGGATGCTACAAAATATGCCACTATGATTCCGTTCAGAGTAATGGAAACAGCTTTTAAAGCATTGGATATTTGCAAAGTAATGGTTGAAATTTGTAATCCAAATTCTGTAACCGATGCAGGAGTTGGAGCATTAGCAGTACGTTCAGCAATTATTGGAGCATTTTTGAATGTAAAAATTAACGCTTCTGGGTTAAGCGATAAAGATTTTGTGAATGATATAATTGCAAAAGGGCAAAAAATTGAAGAGCAAACACTTAAAATTGAATCTGAGATACTGAAATCAGTTAATGCCAAAATTAAAATATAGAAATTAATCAAAGTAATAACTAAATCTATAATTTCTAACATAAAAAGTAATTCGTAAGATTGAAATTACAAAATTATAGTCCATTTATCTATTAATTAAGTATCTTTGCTTATGACAACTGAAATACAATATGACTACAAAAAGTCTTTTACGTCTATATCAAAGTTACCAACAAGCCGAAAAAAAGCACACTACCATTGATATTAGTATTTTACTGAAA
>MEND01000045.1:8788-14678 GCA_001768975.1 Bacteroidetes bacterium GWA2_31_9
CAATTGGCTGCTGTACTGGAGATTGATACAGCAACTTATTGTAAAATTGAGCGAGGAGAAAGGCGTGCAAAAAGAGAGCAAGTATCAATCCTTGCGGATTTGTTTGAAACGGAAAAAGACTTACTCTTAAATCTTTGGCTTGCTGAACATATTTATTCAGTTGTGAAAGATGAGGAAAATGCTGAGAAAGTACTTGACATTGTACAAGAGAATGTTATAGAGTATAAATCTGGATTTAAAAAGTAAAAGATATGAAACCACTTGTTAAATATAGGGGCGGTAAATCTAAAGAAATACCACATTTAATAAAACACATCCCACAGTTTACTGGAAGGTATATTGAACCCTTCTTTGGTGGCGGAGCTTTGTACTTTTATTTAGAGCCAAAAAAGGCAATAATAAACGATATTAATTCTAAATTGATGGCTTTTTATAAAGGCGTTAAATCTGATTTTGAATTACTAAGCAAAGAGCTTCAGGAAATTGAGAGAACATACATAATCAATCGGAAAAAATTTGAAGAGTTAAAGGCAAAAACACCACAATTGAGAGTTGATGACGAAAATGAGGCTCTGTATTATCAAATCAGAAATATGTTCAACGATTTAACGGAAAAAAAATATTCTGATGCTCTCTTGTATTTTTTCATAAATAAAACTGCATATTCAGGAATGATTAGGTATAATGCCAAAAGCGAATTCAATGTCCCTTATGGCAGATATGCAAATCTCAATACTTCTTTAGTAACCAAAGCACACAGTAAGTTACTTGTCAACACAGAAATATATAATCTTGATTATATGCACATTTTTGAAATAGCCAACGAAGATGATTTTATGTTTTTAGACCCTCCATATGACTGTGTTTTCTCTGACTACGGAAATGCTGAGTATAAAGATGGGTTTAACGAAAAAAACCATACTGAATTAGCAAGTAGTTTTAAGAGCCTTAAATGTAAGGCATTAATGGTAATTGGGAGGACACCACTTACAGAGAAACTTTATAATGATTTGATTGTAGACGAATATGGTAAATCGTATGCTGTAAATATTAGGAATAGGTTTAAGTCTTCTGCGAGCCACATTTTAATATCGAATTATGGAAACGAGGCGAACAAAAAATATCCAAAATTGGAACTTCAAACGGAATTAGCATTTTAAATTAATCATGGCAAGAATTGACAGCAAAGTAATATTCATTACAACATCTCCGAGAACTCCAGCCAAAATGATTCCTGAAATTGAGTTATTGAATACTCATTTTTCAGGTCAAAAATGGAATACAGATACCCAAAGGGCATTTATGGAACTATTGAAAGAAGAAAACTTTTTCAACGGAGAAGGTGCAAATGACCCTGCCTTTAGTGCAAGAGATAGAATAAACCGAGCCCCAAAATCGCTTGGTTTTGTTGTTTTATCGCCATCTATCAGTTTAACACCAGCGGGAATAGAATTAGTTACATCAAGGCGTAAAGAAGAAATATTTTTAAGGCAGTTGCTCAAATTTCAAATACCATCGCCTTATCATAAACCAACTGAAAACTCGGCTGTTTTTTGGGTAAAACCTTATCTTGAATTATTTAGATTGATTCGGCACTTTGGTTCTCTGAAATTTGATGAGTTAATGCTTTTCGGACTTCAATTAGTTGATTACAGACAATTCGACACCATTGTCGCTAAAATTGACCAATTCAGAATAGCGAAAGCACAAAATGAAGGGAATTACAAGAGGTTTCGTGCTGAATATTTGAAACAAGAACTCAGTGAAATTTACTGTGCTGATATAAATTCAGGTAACACAAGAACAAGGGAAACCAATGATGATTCTATTACTAAATTTCTTAAAACTAAGGCAAGTAATATGCGAGACTACGCAGATGCTTGTTTTCGATATTTAAGAGCAACAGGATTGGTAAATATTTCACATTTAGGCAAGTCTATCTCAATTGTTCCCGAAAAAGTTCAAGAGGTTGACTACTTCTTAGAACACGCTGATAGAGAGCCTTGTTTTGTTAACAATGAAGGTCAATATGTTGCTTATCTAGGTAACCCATTGACTCCGTTGCTTTTAACTGACGACGGAGAATTACTTGAACAAAAAATTCGGTCTGAGTTTCCTAAGCTACAAATATCTGAAACACTTACACTACAAGAACTTAAAAATGTTTTTGCAGATGAATTAGAGAATAGAAAAGAAAAAATTATTACAGAGCAAATTAGTGCAATTAAGGATTATCGTGCGTTTGAAGGAATCAATACTACTTTCAGTCAAATACTAGATAATTCATTGTATGATACCCCATTAATATTGGAATGGAATACTTGGCGAGCAATGACAATGTTGGATGGAGGAAACATTAAAGCAAATTTAAAATTTGACGATTTTGGAAATCCAATGTCAACAGCACAAGGAAACATGGCTGACATAATTTGTGATTACGGTGATTTTGGTTTGACAGTTGAAGTAACAATGCAAAGCGGGCAAAGACAATATGAAACTGAAGGCGAACCAGTAACCCGACACCTTGCGAAACTGAAAAAAGAATCCAATAAACCAGCTTATTGTCTTTTTATTGCACCAAACATAAATGATGCTTGTATTGCTCATTTCTATGCACTGCATAAGATGAATATCAGTTACTATGGCGGAACTTCTACAATACTTCCTTTGCCTTTAAATGTTTTCCAAAAAATGGTTGAGGATTCCTACAAAGCATCTTACATTCCTGAACCTAGACATGTAAAACGCATTTTTGACCGTTCAAATGAGATAGCTAATGAATGTGATAATGAGAAAGTTTGGTATGAAATGATTACAAATGAAGCATTAAACTGGTTGACGAAATGAAAAACGGTCAGTTGGTAACAACAGATATAAATTAAAATGTTTATTATCTCAGAACAAAAAGATAAATTTGAAAAAGAAATAAGCAAAAACCCATTCTCAAAAATCAAAGAAGAATTTTACTAAAAAATTATGATGAGTTAGATGAGTTTTTTGAAAGCATAAAATATTTTAAAAGAATCCAACAACAAAAAAAATTCAAAATATGAATAATTTAAAATTTGATTATGAGCCTGTAATATACACAACAGGAGCTTTTTTAAAACCATTAAAAGTTATTGATAGTCAAGACAATGAAAAATGGGTATGGTTTGTTTCTGAATTTACAGATGATAGTTATTTTAATGGAGATGGTTTTAATCCGCATGAATTTGCAAATTCAAAAGAAGTATTAATTTCAATATCTGAATAAATATAATTAACGTGTCAGATTATAAGAAAAATATTCTTAATGTTTCTGTTTGGAATGATTCTTATGTTGATTAGTTATGATTAATTTAATTAAACTCACATGACCAACAATTTCAACCACACCGTTTTTTCAAAAAATGTAATTGAGTTTGTTACAGTTGCAAATGAATATTGCTCATTTATAGAAAATTCCGACAAACTTGAGCAAGCAGATTTCTTTTCAAAAATTCAGAAATTTCTTCCTTTGCTATATTTAAAAGCCTCGATGCTCAAAAAAAATGAAGCCATTTCTGACGAAGAACCTGAAAAATATGTAACCGAAGCTCATTACTCAAAAATAAATAATACATTGCTGACAAAATTTGGCGAATTTGACTCTTATAAAGATTTGTACGACAATCAAATGAACGATTCAACCGAATTTATCGAACATAGTATTTCAGAAGACTTATCAGATATTTATCAAGATTTAAAAGACTTTATTTATATTTACCGTTCGGCAGATGTCGATTTAATGAACGATGGAATGTGGATTTGCATAAATAATTTTGAATCAATTTGGGGACATCGTTTATTAAGTGCATTAAACGCAATTCACATTATTATATTTTCAAAAGTTGGAATTGAAGAACAAACATTGGAAGAATGACAAATATTGAATCCGACTACATACCAACAATAACAAAAGAAGAAATAAATCTACTTCCTCTTGCACAGTTTTCAGGTGAAATAATATTAATTGATAATTTCACAAAATTTAATCAATACATTAACGAATTAGCTGAAAATAAAATAATTGGCTTCGATACAGAAAGTAAACCAAGTTTCAAAAAGGGATTAAAAAATGGTGTTGCTTTACTTCAACTTTCAACTTCAGAAAAAGCCTATATTTTTCGTTTAAATTTTATAGGAATTCCCGATAAGTTGAAAAAAATATTTCAAGACGAAAGTATTATAAAAGTTGGCCTGGCAATAAGAGACGACATTAAGATAATGCAAAAAGTTCATAATTTTACACCTAAATCGTTTATCGATATTTGTACAATATCTGCTCAACATAATATTGAGGAAAAAGGCTTAAAAAAACTAGCCGCAATAGTTCTTAATGTAAGAATTTCAAAGTCGAAACAATTGTCAAACTGGGAAGCCAAAACGCTTGATGCATCTCAACTTGTATATGCTGCCACAGATGCTTGGATTTGCTATGAACTTTATAATAAACTAGTTAATGATGAAATAGTAAGCGGTAATCGGTAAACAGTAAGCATAAAACCCAACAACAAACCACAAACTACAAACCTATAACCTATAACCTATAACTTCTAACCTCTTCTTTATGATATCAAAAGTAATTCTAAAATCCGGCAAAGACCAATCAGCAAAACGTTTTCATCCATGGATATTTTCTGGAGCAATTAAGAAAATTAAAGGCGAAGTTGAAGAGGGCGATATTGTACATGTATATGATAATCAGGATAATTTTCTTGGAGCAGGGCATTATCAGATTGGAACAATTACCGTTAGAATTATAACTTTTCAGGACGAAGAAATTGATGAAAATTTCTGGAACAAAAAAATTGAAGCAGCATATAATTATCGTAAAAACTTAGGTTTTACTAACTTCTTCCCCTCCTTGATGGAGGGTCAGGGTGGGCTTGATACAAATGTTTTCCGTCTTATAAATGCCGAAGGCGATGGAATGCCGGGCTTAATTATCGACTTTTATAACGGAACAGCAGTAATGCAAAGCCATTCGGTTGGTTTTTTCAAAAGCCGTGATGCAATTGCCAAAAGCTTAAAACAGGTTCTGGGCGACAAACTAAAAGCCGTTTACGATAAAAGCAAAGCCACACTTCCTGCAAAAGCTCCAATAAACCCCGAAGACGGATATTTTATGGGCGAATCGCATGAACGAATTGTAAGTGAAAATGGCTTAAAATTCAAAATTAATTGGGAAGAAGGTCAAAAAACCGGCTTTTTTATCGACCAGCGTGAAAATCGTAAATTACTTGGAAAATATAGTTCTGGCAAAACCGTACTTAACATGTTTGGTTACACAGGCGGATTCTCTGTTTACGCACTTCAAGGCGGAGCTGAATTAGTTCATTCGGTTGATAGTTCTAAAAAAGCAATTGAGCTTACAAACGAAAATATTGAATTGAATTTTGGAAAAACCGATAAACACGCATCTTTTGCAGTAGATGCTTTTGAATATTTACAAACTATTGATAATAAATATGATGTAATTATTCTTGACCCTCCTGCATTTGCCAAACATCAAGATGCACTTCACAATGCACTTCAAGGCTATAAAAAAATCAATTACAGTGCTATTTCGCAAATCAAAAAAGGTGGGATTTTGTTCACTTTTTCTTGCTCACAGGCAGTTAGTACCGATGCTTTCCGTAAAGCAGTTTTTTCAGCTGCGGCAATGTCGGGCAGACATGTCAGAATTATGCACCAACTTACACAACCTGCCGACCATCCTGTAAATATTTACCATCCCGAAGGGGAATATTTGAAGGGTTTGGTTTTGTTTGTTGAGTAATAAATTATAAATGAAGCTTTGTGTTTTTTTCTTTTACTTTTTTATCGAAAAAAGTAACAAAAACTCTTTGTTTGTGAGAACTCACTC
>MEND01000046.1:0-8572 GCA_001768975.1 Bacteroidetes bacterium GWA2_31_9
TTTTTATTTTTCAGTTCCGATTGCTTTATAGAATTTACAATATTTCTGTTATCGCTTACTTCTAAATGCTCATTACATTGCAATAACAATCCAGAGGATTGTGTTACGGTATCTCGAACTTTCAGTTAGTAGGAACTTACAATCCAGAGGATTGTGTTACGGTATCTCGAACTTCCGATTCGTAGGAACTAACAATCCAGAGGATTGTGTTACGGTATCTCGAACTTTCGATTCGTAGGAACTAACAATCCAGAGGATTGTATTACGGTATCACAAACCTCTGGTTCGTAGGAACTTACAATATTTGGGCTATCGCTCAGTAACCGTCCATAGGATTGTGTTACTGTTTTAACCAATGACCAAAAAAGCTTGTAAAGTACATCATTAGTTAAATATTAATCACGATTTTTAAATTCATCAAATAAAAAAACATAATTTTTCCAAAATAACGAACTTTCTGAATATTGAATTTTATTTTGAATTTCGATATTTGGTAGAACAGGTGCATAAATTCCAGGAAAAATGGAAATAATTTTAATATTTGTTTTTGTTTGATTTAATATTATATTGAATTTAAGGGTTTTATGCGGTTTTTTGTTCAAAATATATACTAAAGCACTACTTCTCTCTATTTGTGTTATTTGGCTTTTTTCAATCTCAGATAATTCATTTTTTGCTAATAAACAATCAAACCCAATACCATCAGGATAATCGGGATTATTAAATTCGCATTTAATTTCACAACGATTATTTGTCCAATTAAAATGAATGTTTTTATTTTCAATATGTTGAATTAATTTAATTATAAGTTCAAAAGGATTTTTTGCAAATTTTTCAGAAAATTTAGAACCGACTTCATTAAATTGATTTAAAATTTCTTCCTCCGTATATAGCGATTCCGAAATTAATAAATTTTTATATTTATTATCAATAGAAATAAAGTGTTTTAGGGTGTGGAACTGAGTTTTTATATCAAATTCAATAGTTCCAATATTCTTTATATCAAATTTTGTTTCAATCATTTACGCTTATAAAAATAAAAAATAGTCAAAAGAAAAAATACGATAAAACCAACTAAAAGGCTTCCTGTTGGAAAAATTGTTTTTTCGCCGAAGCCATTTCTTACAAGCCATGAAGAAATATCGTAAATAACCGAAAATACACTCAAAAAAGTTATTACAACTAATACAAAATTCATAGTTTTTTCTCGTTTTTCCTGAAAGTGTTGATTTATTCGCTGTATTTTAATTTCCATTTGTGATATTTCTGCATGTATATCAAGTGAATACATTAGCTTATCTTGAATTAAATCGGGCAAAAATTTATACGAAATTTGTGTATGATGATAATCATTAATAAATTCGATAAAATTGTTTCTTAATTTTTCGGTTTGTTTGTTAATATTTGTAACATCACTAATCTCAGTATTAATCGAATACAAATAAAACTTAATATGTAAACAATGAATATAAACATGAAAAAAATCTAATTCCCAGCTTTTAAATTTATCGGGAAAATTCATTGAAATTCTTGTAAATGTATCAAATAACGAAAGTGCTGACCAATTTCTGAAAACAGATATTTTATTTGTTTCTATTTGCTCGTTGTAATAACTTTCTGATGGTGCAAAAATACTATTTCCTTTTGATGAACCTATTACAGAAACGTTGCCAATATCGTACAAAATACTATCCAGTTCCGATTGCGAAAATTCGTCAGCTAAATCAATCATAATATACGATTTTAGCTGCGGATTGTAAATATCCCAATCTGAATTTTGCTCAATAGAATTAAGAATTTGAGTTTCTGCAAATGATTTTAAGCTAATTGTAGAATTATCATTAAAAGAAATTTCTGTTGAAAGGCTTCTTATACGATTCAAAAAATCGGAAATTGTGCCAAGATTTAAAAATTCCGGATTGCTGAAATAGAATTTAATAGAAAACATTCCTATTTCGTTTGGGAAAAGGTATAAATCAATAAAATCGATATTAAATAATATTGTTTTATCACCAATTTTAATAGCTATGTTTTTGAATAATTCGGGTAATTCTTTACACTTTTTTAATGTAAGGTGATTTAAAAAAGCAAAGTTTAATTTATCAATTGGAGAGTGGTCGTGTCGAATTTCGGGAAAAATATTACTTAAATAACTATCATAATAACAATGGTTTAAATAATCGAAAGTAGAATTATAGTTTCCTTCAAATATTCTATTTTTCCAAACATAATAGTCTGTAAATAATTGATTTTCATTTATTGTTTTGGAATTATATCTAAATAAGCCTGTTATAATTACATAAAATGAATTTGCTTTCGTATTATTTGTTATTTCCATTATTCTATGATTTAAAATCTTACACCTAAAATAATAACATCATCAACCTGAAAATTTTCGCCTTTCCATTTATCATAAGTTTCTGTAATAATTAGAAGTTGTTCGTCCATATTTTTACTATAAATTGAAACAAATAATTCTTTTAACTGGCTGTATTTGAACTTTTTGCCTTTAATTCCACCAAATTGGTCGGCATATCCATCAGAAAAAAGATAAATTGTATCGCCTTGCGAAATTTTAAATTCGTGATTTGTGTAAATATCTGCAACATCGTTTTTATTTGAGCCTATTGGGAGGTTGTTGGCTTTTAACTCGAAGAGTATGCGGGTTGACCTACCCCCGACCCCTTCCAAAGGAAGGGGAGTAGAGGTTTGACGTTTGAAGTTGGCTGACGCATCCTCACCAGTAACACGAACCTCCGGTTCGTCAGTTAACAATCCAGAGGATTGTGTTACCGTATCACGAACCTCTGGTTCGTTAGACAACAATCCAGAGGATTGTGTTACAGTATCACGAACCTCCGGTTCGTTAGAGGATTGTGTTACAATATATAATGGATTATAAGCTCCTGCATATTCCAAAATTCTAGTTTCTAAATCGAAGACACAAAAAGCGATATCCATACCATCTTTAATGATAGCATTTTCAGACGATTGCTTGAAAACTTCATTTATTTTAAAATCCAAAAAAGATAGTATTTCGTTAGGATGTTTTAATTTTTTTTCGTGTACAGCTTGTAAAAGAAAATTATGTCCGAGCATACTCATTAACGAACCAGGAACTCCATGTCCGGTGCAGTCAACGGCTGAAAAAAAAACTTTAAAGTCTGACTTTTCAACAAAATAAAAATCACCGCTTACAATATCACGTGGTCTGAAAAAAATAAAACTTTCAGGTAAAATGTTTTTAATGTGCAAATTAGTTGGAAGTGAAGCAGTTTGAATATAGCTAGCATAAGTTATACTGCTTTTTATTTCAGTTAATGCTTCTTTTAACTCAACATTTTTTAAACGATGTATTTCGGCTTCCTTTCTGGAGTCTTCAATAGCAAAGCTAATTTGCTGTTGATGTAATTTATTTTTAATATCATCATTTAAAACTTCTTCTTTAAGCTCGTCGTAAAGTTTAAAATGTTCAAGAGCTTTTGTTGTATTCTGCTTTTTTTCAAATAATTGCGATAACGCTAAATGTGCCTGATATTCTAATGGTTTTGATTTTATTTCTTTTGAAATAGAAAGTGCTTCAAATAATTTGAACTCTGCCGATTCTAAATTATCTTGTTCAAGTAAAACCTTTCCTAATCCTAACATCAATTGCATTTTACAACGATTATCACCTTTTTGTCCAAGAGTTTCTAATCCAATTGAATAAAAAATATTAGCTTTTGTAAAATCTTTTGAAGCTTCATATAGGCTTGCTTTTCCGAGATACGACCATGCAAGAGTTTCATTTAGATTTTGCTCTTTTCTAATTTCTATGCTTTTATTATAATAGTTTAATCCTTTTTGAAAATCTTTTTTTAATGTACAAACCCTACCTAATCTATTAAGTATTGATGCAATGCCTTGTGTATCACTTAATTGTTCTCTAATTTCTAAACAATTTTCAAAAGATTTTAATGCAGATGAATAATCTTTAATTTGAATATAAATATTTCCCAATACGCTTAATGTATCAGCTTTTCCTTCAATATAACCAATATTAGTTGAGAGTTTTAATGCTTTATTGGAAAATTTCAAAGCTTTATCGAAATCGCCAAAACCTTCGTATAAATTGCCTTTTAAATATAATGCAACTACATATCCCCACTCGGATTTATTATTTTCAAAAAAGTCGAAAGTTTCTTCTAATAAATTAAATGCTTTTTCATTTTCTGATTTTAAAAAGCATCCAAAAGCAAGAATTAATTTTGAATATGTAATTGCCTTTGTGTAATTGATTTTGATTGCTTTTTCTAATGTTTGTGTTGCCAATTTTATAGAAACTTCAGAATTGGAATATTTGCTTTTCCAAGAATCTGCAATAAGTTTATCTATTTCTGAATGATTCATTAAATTGACTTTTATACAAATTTACATTAATTTTAATAATGAACAAGTAACACGTACATCCTGTTCGTAGGACTTACAATCCAGAGGATTGTGTTACAGTATCACGAACATCCTGTTCGTAGGAAATAAACAATGCTTTGTCAATATTTGATTATTGTGTTACAGTATCACGAACATCCTGTTCGTAGGACTTACAATCCAGAGGATTGTGTTACAGTATCACGAACATCCGGTTCGTAAGACCTACAATCCAGAGGATTGTGTTACAGTATTATTTTAAATAAATCGTGTAAGTTTTTCCAACTAATGAATTTTCCCTCAGTACTATTATAATTTTTATCGCTACCATAAACTACATAAGAATTTTCTGTACGATTTCCAGATAAATTATTATAATATTTTACATTTTTAAAATAATCAAGTGAGAAAGTTTTACTAGATTTTATTTCTATTGGTATTAATTTTTCTGCATTTTCAATAATCAAATCAATTTCTTGTCCTTTATTATCACGCCAGAAGTAAATACTTGACATTAAGCCTGAATTATAATAATATTTCTGAAACTCTGATATTATAAAGTTTTCAAATAAATTGCCAAATAAATAATGTGTTTTTAACTGTTCATCGTCATTAATTTTCAATAATGATGCAACAAGTCCAGTATCGTAAAAATATAATTTTGGCATTTTAATTAATCGCTTGTTAAAGTTCTTATAGTGAGGTTGTAATAAAAATATTATATAACTACTTTCAAGAACTGATAACCATGCTTTTGCAGTATTTACAGAAATGTCGCAATCATTTGCAAGAGAGCTATAGTTTAGAATCTGCCCTGTTCTTCCGGCACATAATTGTAAAAATTTAGTAAAGTTATTCAAATCACCGATATTTTTTAATGTTCTGACATCTCTTTCAATATATGTTTGTATGTAATTCTGATAGAAATATTTACTTTCTATTTCACGAGAGTAAATTGCAGGATAAAATCCTGTAAAAATTAGTTTATAAAAATTATCAATATTAATGTTTGCATTTCGAAGTTCTATTGTGCTCAATGGAAGTAATTTAAGTATTGCAACTCTTCCTGCTAACGATTGTGTAATTTTTTCAAGTAGCATAAAATTTTGTGAACCAGAAAGTACAAACATTCCTGTTTTGTTTTTTTCATCTACAATTGTTTGAATATATGAAAATAGTTCGGGAGTTTGTTGTACTTCGTCTAAAATTGCACCATTCGGATAATTACTTAAAAATCCTTTTGGGTCGTTAATTGCAAATAGTCTTTCGTCTGTATTTTCTAACGAAATGTATGGCAATTCGGGAAACATGTATTTTAATAATGTAGTTTTACCCGATTGACGAGGTCCTGTAATTGATAAAATTGGATACTTTGTAAATAATTTTCTAGCTATTGTTTCTAATTGTCTATTAATCATACTTTTTTATTACAAAGGTACGGATTTGCAATTGAATTGCAAATTTGTACTAATATATTTTTATTTGCTTTAATCACAACTGTAACACGAACCTCAGGTTCGTACTACAATCCAGAGGATTGTGTTACAGTATCACGAACATCCTGTTCGTAAGACCTACAATCCAGAGGATTGTGTTACGGTATCACGAACCTCTGGTTCGTAAGACTTACAATCCAGAGGATTGTGTTACGGTATGTCCAAATATTTTTCATTTACAAAAGTATGTTTCCATTCTTTCCAATCTTTTACTAATCCAGCTTTTACAGGATTATTAATTACATAACTTATTGTATCGGCTAATTCATTTTGTGTTTTTATTATATGGTCGTAGCTTTCGTGATGCCAAAATTGCCCTGTTCTTTCTAATATTTTATTTGCTTCTCGTGATGAAAAATTATTTATTGATTTTTGAATTTTATATAGTGGCTGATATGTAAAATTATCAGTATCAATTATGTAATGAATATGATTGGGCATAATGCAATATGCAATTAACGAATAACTTGTATTGTCGTGAAATTTAATCGCATTTTCAACAATTTCAGCTACTTGGCTATTTATTAACCAATTTATTGAATTATCTATTCTATCGAGATAATTTTGAATATGCTTTTCAAAAATTGAATTTATATCTGCTTCGGGATTTTTTTTTAGGATAAAATCTTTTTCTTTTATGTATGCATCAAGAATTGATTTTGGTAGAGTATTAGCTAGGCGAGTTGTAATAAAATACACTGCATTTGCTTTGTTTATATGTGGTAAATTTCGACGGTATTCTTTCATTTTTCTTTCTTTTTAGTGTAACACGAACCTCTGGTTCGTAGGCTACAATCCAGAGGATTGTGTTACAGTATCACGAACCTCTGGTTCGTTGGAACTTACAATCCAGAGGATTGTGTTACAGTATCACGAACCTCTGGTTCGTAGGAACTTACAATCCAGAGGATTGTGTTACGGTATCACGAACCTCTGGTTCGTAGGACTAACAGTCCAGAGGATTGTGTTAGGTAAAATTTACATTTTTAAGTATTTACTTTTAAACCATAATTCAAATAAAGGGTCAATAAATTCGGGTTTGTTTTCAAACAAATCAATAATTTCTTTGCTTTCAATTGCCTTTTTCAGACGATGAATATTGCCTGTTGTTCCGAACTTATATTTTGAAATTACTTCCTTTGATGTAAGCTTTTTCTCATTATTTGCAATTGCTTCAATAAAACTTATTTGCAATGCCGACAAATCATCAATTTCACGAATGTACATAATTTCATTAAAAGTAAGTAATTCGTCAATTGAGTCGTTAAAAATTTTATCAGTTACAGATTCATTCGTATTTATCCAAATTTGATGTGCAAGTTGCTGTATATGATAAGGATGATTTTTAACTGCTGCGATTAATCTATTAATAATATCATCGGAAATAGACTTGTTGGTTTCAGAAAAACTCAATGATAGATATTTTTGCCAATGAATTTCATTTATTTTTTTTAAATAAATCATATCTCCAAATCTATAAAATGGCATTGATTGAGACTCAAATATATCTGTAATAATATGCCTTTTGCTTCCATAAATGCAAAAAGATGTATTATTAAAATGCTGCCATTTTGAACGTAAGTACTGTTGAAAATTCAGACTATCATTATATTTTGCAATTTTTTGAAATTCATCAATACATATTATGTATTTAATGCCTTTTTTAATAGCAATCTTTTCAGGTAATTCGATAATGTCTGATATGTTTTTTTTGGCTTGCTCAAGATTTAATTTTACACTAAAATCATTTTGAGGGTCAATACCAAAAGAGAAAGATGGCACGATTCCTTTTAATATTTCTTTGGCAGTTTTTAACCAATCGTTCCATTTTGAAGATGAAGCTTTTATAATTTCTCTAATCCATATTTCATAAAACTCTTCTTCGTCTTTAACCCCAAATAAATCAATATAACAAATTTTGATATTAGTATTTTCCATTGCTAATTCAGAAGCAGCTTTCTTAACAAGAGAGGTTTTGCCCCACCTTCGAGGAGAAATAAGTGTAGTGTTTATGCCTGAAATGAAATTATTTTTTAGTTTCTGTGTTTCTAATTCTCGATTAATAAATGCTGAATTACTGGCAACTTTTCCAAATACAAAAGGCGATTTTATCATATTAATTAAGTTTAATTCAAATACAAAGCTAAATAAAAAAAATATTTATGCAAATATGTATTATGCAAATATGTATAATTAATTTTATTGCAATCCAGAGGATTGTGTTACGATGGACGAACCTCAGGTTCGTTGGAACTTACAATCCAGAGGATTGTGTTACAGTATCACGAACTTCTAGTTCGTTAGACATACAATCCAGAGGATTGTGTTACGGTTTATTGAAAATAAAAGTTTCATAATTTTCAGGTGTAATTAACTCAAACTTAAAATCTTTGTAGGTTGCTTCGAATGAAGATGGAACTTTAACTTTTTTATTTTTATTCCACTTAAATTCAAAAGCATACAAAACGCCATCTCTTTCTTCAATATAGTCAATTTCTTGTCCTGATAGTGTTCTCCAAAAATATTTATTGCTATAAATTTTGTTATAAGATGTAAATTTAATTCGTTCGCTGATTAAGTAATTTTCCCATAATGCCCCAATATCATTTCGTAGTTCGATAGGGTTATAGTTAGATATTAATGCGTTGCGAATACCATTATCATAAAAA
>MEND01000046.1:8676-11813 GCA_001768975.1 Bacteroidetes bacterium GWA2_31_9
ATTCCATTCAAGAATATCTTTATATAAATAGCTATTAGTTAGTTGTTGAAGCATTTCTTTTTCATTTCCGATATTATTTATTACATCGGGGTATGTGCCATAAACCAGTCTAT
The DNA here is from genome assembly GCA_001768975.1 of Bacteroidetes bacterium GWA2_31_9. Classification (GTDB taxonomy): domain Bacteria; phylum Bacteroidota; class Bacteroidia; order Bacteroidales; family GWF2-33-38; genus GWA2-31-9. Next base: position 8,790 of record MEND01000046.1, read on the forward strand.
GATTAAGCATTTTGATTTCAGAAAACAAATCGGTATAATTTACTAACTCTGCAAACGACAAAGTATATAATAAATATTCTAATTTACGACCAGTTAATGGTTCATTTATTTTATTGGCTAATTCAAACGATGACGAACCTGTTGCAACAAGCTGAATATCTTGTATTTCATCTGTAATCAATTTTAGTTTTATTCCTATATCGACTATTCTTTGAGCTTCATCAATAATTACAATTTTTTTATCTCCAATAATTGATTTTAAACGTATTGCAGATGGAGAGTTAAACAATTCTCTATCTTCAATATTGTCGGCATTTATCCATAAAACCTTCTCATACTTATTGGCAATTTCTTTTAATAATGTTGTTTTACCTACCTGTCTGGCTCCAAGTATAATAATGGCTTTCCCTTTGAAAAATTGTTTTTCAATTATTTCTTTAATAGTTCTTTGTATCATAAATTATAAAATCTTTATACAAAAATAATATAAAATTCAGAACATAATCGAAATATATATATATAATTTTCGATTTAAACCGAAATAATCTTACTAAAATTTGTGTTACAGTATCACGAACCTCCGGTTCGTAAGACTTACATTTCAGAGGATTGTGTTACAGTATCACGAACCTCTGGTTCGTAGAACCTTACAACCATGAGGATTGTGTTATACATGATAATATTTCCAAAGTTTTTTTGCTAATATGCTTCACAAAATTCTTAAAATATCGCAAAATTTGGTTTTGATTTCCTTTAAAAACTAGTTACCTTTGAATATCATAAATTAAAATATATTACAATGCAAACTATACAAATTGAGATACAAGATAAAATTCTTCAAAAAATCGGATTAGTTGCAGTAAAAGACCATATATTAAAAGAAATTGAGTTTTTATATTATAAGGATGCTATCGAAAAAATTAATAAATCTCTTCAAGAAAGTGGAATTAGCAATGAACTTGAACTTGAACTAGCACGTCAAAAATCTTGGGAACAATATAAAAATGAATTTTTAAAAGACGTGATTAAATGAAAGAATATGTTTTAGATGCTAATATTATTTTCAGTAGCCTTTTAAGCGGAAAATAATTTTATCGTAAACTCTTTGAACACTTTATTTTTTACACACCTGATTTTGCTCTAAATGAAATTCAAAACTATCAAGAACAGCTACTTAAAAAGACAAAATTAAACAAACAAGACTTACAAGAATTTACATTATTTATTTTTTCAAAACTTATTGTAGCTCCCGAATTTTATATTTCAATCGAATCACGACAAAAAGCTTATGATTTATGTAAGAACATTGATTTAAAAGATATTATTTATGTTGCATTGTCAATAGAATTACACTGCCCTCTTATAACTCGTGATAAGCTACTTTATTTTGGATTAATTCAACAAAAATATTTTGATGTTATGCTATTTGACGATTTTATTACTTTAGTAAATAAAGAAACAGATTTATTTAAAATTGAATAAAGCTCATTATCAGCAAAAAACCTACATTATTGCATTGTAAATATAAAAACATGCAAGATAACAATGCTAAGGTATCACGAACTTCCAGTTAGTAGGAACTTACAATCCAGAGGATTGTGTTACGGTATCACGAACTTCCAGTTCGTCTAAACTAACAATCCAGAGGATTGTGTTACTGTACCACGAACCTCTGGTTTGTAGGTCTTACAATCCAGATGATTGTGTTACAGCAATTTAACATTTAATAAAAAACACTAAACATAAAATGTCTAATTGGTTTTAGGATTTAATCCTTTAATGTTTTTCATTTTTTGTTTGGTGTTATATGTTTTTTTTTAACCTACAATCCTGAGGATTATGTTATTTGTAGATTACCATACAACATCAATACTATATTTTTTAAATGATATATCTTTTGAAATAATTGGTATTTTTTCAACCATTGAATGTGAAATAAGTAAGCGGTCAAATGGATCGTTATGATAAAAAGGAAGTTTTTCAACTTTTAAAATATATTCTGGTTTAATTGGTAAAATATCTAGTCCAATACTTTTTGTTTTTAAAATAATATCAGATAAAGCCTGATTAAGTTCCAGCTTTTTTATACTTAATTTGATTGCAATTTCCCAAATACTTACTACACTTAATGAACATATAATTTCAGGGTTGCTAATAATTTTAATTGCTTTTGTAGAAATTCTGGCATCACCTTCAATAAACCATATAAACGTATGGGTATCAAGTAAAAAACACTTCATGGCATATATTCCTTAAAATCATTTAAAGGAGCATCAAAATCATCTGCCATATATTTAACTACTCCTTTCATACAGCCAAATTCACGCATTATTGGTTTTGGCTTTTTTGTAGATAAATTCTCGTTTATCTTTTTAAGAATTTTTACTTTTTCATTATCAGACAATTGCATTATTAGATTTAGAATTTGCTTATATTCCAAATTATATTGTAATTCCATAGTAATATTTTTTATATCAAAAGTAACGAATTTACTTAAAAAAAGCAATATTAAATTTTTTAAATTACAATCGTAAAACAAACTTTTAGTTAGTTTGCTACAATCCAGAGGATTGTGATACGGTGGCACGAACCTCCGGTTCGTACTACAATCCAGAGGATTGTGTTACACGGAGGATTGTGTTACGGTTTTGTTACACCAAGTTTTTCTTTTTCTTTTTCGGTTAACTTATATACTTCGCCAAATTCTTTATTTATTCGGATGCGTTTTATTATTTCATCAGGGTTTAAAGACATTGTGCGAATTCGATAATTTACAGCATCCCAAAAGATTATATTGTTGAAATCTGAATAATCGTTTTTCTCTCCGCCTTCTATTGACAATAATTCTGTTCCGTCTTTTAAAATGTAATTATCTTTTTCATCGTAAGTATATATAAACCTAAATTTATCGGGATAAACTGTATTTAATTCACATGCAATAAAAGGATTCTTTTCAAACAATAATTCATATTCTTTATTAAATGTAGTTAAATTCAATAGTTCGTTAAAAAGTTAAATAACATA
>MEND01000047.1:0-1436 GCA_001768975.1 Bacteroidetes bacterium GWA2_31_9
GATACAACAGGAGTTTATACAGACGTTTTTATAGGTTCTAATGGTTGCGATTCAATAGTTATTACAAATTTAACTATTATACCACCATGTATTGTAAATATACCTGATGCAAATTTCAAAAACTACTTACTAAACAATTCAAATATAAACACAAATAATGATAACGAAATACAATGCTCAGAAGCGGATGCTTTTTCAGGGACAATAGATGTTAGTAATATGAATATTTCAGATTTAACAGGCATTGAAGCGTTTACGTCTCTTACCTATTTGACCTGTTTTTATAATCAATTAACTAGTTTAGACCTTTCTGCTAACACTGCCCTTACTGCTTTTGAATGTAGCTATAATCAATTAACAAGTTTAGAAATCCCAGCAAATTCAAATATTACGTCTTTGTATTGCGGTTATAATCAATTAACAAGCTTAGATCTTTCATCAATTCCTACACTTACTTATTTATATTGTCGCAATAATCAGTTAACAAGTTTAAATCTTTCAGCAAACAATGCTCTTACTTATTTGCAATGTAACAATAATCAATTAACAAATTTAGACCTTTCTGCTAGCACTTCAATTACTTCTTTAAGATGTTCTGTAAATCAATTAACAAGCTTAAATCTTTCAATAAACAATGCTCTTACTACTATAATATGTAGTAGTAATCAACTAACAAGTTTAAATATTAGAAACGAGAACAATATCAATCTTATAAGTTTAAATGCAACCGGTAATCCAAATTTATACTGCATTCAAGTGGACGACACAACATTTATGAATGCAAATTTTGCAAGTGGTAAAGATACATCTGCAAGTTTTAGTGAGAATTGTGTAAGCATTCCTGTAGCACCAACCGACCTAACAGTTAATTCACTCAAAAATATTTTATCAAATATGATTTTATCATGGACTGATAATTCTAATAACGAAGATGGATTTAGAATATATAGAAGTACCGACGATGTAAATTATTCTGAAATTGGCACAACAGCAGCTAATATTAATACTTATACTGATTCCACTGGAGTAGCCTCTACTCTATATTATTATCGTGTAACAGCATACAATAGTGCAGGTTCTTCAACATTTTCAAATACAGCAAATGGAATAACTACGGGTATTAATGAAATTTCAGAAAATAATGTTGTATCAGTTTATCCCAACCCCACAACAGGCAAGTTAGCAGTATCGCTAAGCAATGGGAATATCAGCACAATTGAAATTTACAATTTAATAGGCGAAAAAGTTTATGAAAATAACTTTAACCAACAAAAACCTGCCCTGAGCAAAGTGGTTACTGAGCAAGGTCGAAGTATCGAAGGGACAACCGAAATAGATATTTCAAATTCCCCTTGCGGAATCTACTTTTTAAAAATCGGCGATGGGGTAAAGGTTTATACAAGCAAAATTGTAGTACAGTAACTTTAGCCGTCAGG
>MEND01000047.1:1509-8673 GCA_001768975.1 Bacteroidetes bacterium GWA2_31_9
AAACTTCGGATGTTTGTGTTTATAGCAGTTCCCAACAATGACACTAATCAAGTGAAAAAACCAAATTGAGGCAACGACCCCTGCCTTTGTCAGCTGTTTTTCACCCGACAAAATCCTGAAACCCGATTTTAGACAGGATTACAGGATTAACAAAACATATCCTGTAAATCTTGTAAATCCTGTCAAAAAAAACTGCCTTTGTCAGGTGTTTTTCACCTGACAAAAAATAAACCTCACAGTTCTCGGTTGGTCGAAGCATTTGCTTCGTTTTCTTATTTTTTTAGCATTCGCTTCGTCAATTATTAATATTGTAGCATTTACTACTCACGATAGAGCCCATATTGAATAAGCAATCAGTATAAAATATTAAAACTTACATTTTAAGTTTTATAGTTTAAATTAATTTTGTAATATTGTAATATTAAAAAAATGGAAGAATATGAGCGAGAAAAATAAATATTCAGATGCAGAATTGGAAGAGTTTAAGGAAATAATCCATTCAAAACTTATTCAAGCAAATGCTGATTATGACTTATTACGAAAAGCAATAACTCAAAGCGATGAAAACGATATAGCCGATACATCACCAACTTTTAAAGTTTTAGAAGAAGGTGCAGCAGTTTTATCAAAAGAAGAAGTTGGACGATTAGCTCAACGACAAGTAAAATTTATACAATCTTTACAAGCAGCCTTAGTTAGAATTGAAAATAAAACTTATGGCATTTGTCGCGAAACTGGTAAATTAATTCCAAAAGAAAGATTAAGAGCTGTACCTCATGCAACTCTTAGTATTGAAGCAAAACAAAAACAAAAATAAGACTAGTTTTTTAATAATATTTAACCCTTTAAGAGATTTTCACTTAAAGGGTTACTTTTTTTCTATAACTGAAAAATATATCTTTACCTCAATTTTAATAACTTAATTTTATGTCGAAGCTAACAAAGGCTTTATTAGTATTATTTGGAGTTTTATTGCTCGATCAAGGCTTGAAAATTTGGATTAAAACAAATATGTTTATTGGTCAGGAATTTAATGTAATTGGTAATTTTTTTATTCTGCATTTTACTGAGAATAATGGGATGGCTTTCGGATTTGAACTTGCTGGTGATTATGGTAAAATCATTTTAAGTTTATTTAGAATTGCTGCGGTTGGTGCAATTGCGTGGTTTTTATATAAATTAACTAAAAAAGAAGAATCTTCAATGTTTCTAATTGTAAGTGTAACATTAGTTTTAGCTGGAGCTATCGGAAATATCTTAGATAGTGCATTTTATGGAATTATTTTCAACGAAAGCTATTATCAAGTTGCAAGCATTTTTCCTGACGAAGGAGGATATTCTTCATTTCTTCATGGAAGAGTTGTTGATATGCTATATTTTCCAATATTAGAAGGTCATTTTCCATCATGGTTTCCAATCTGGGCTAATGAGGAATTCATTTTTTTCAGACCAGTTTTTAATATTGCTGATTCATCTATAACAGTTGGTGTATTATTAATATTATTATTTCAACGAAACATTTTTAACACAAAATCGATTGATAATAAAGAAGTTGCAATACAAGCAGAATAGTATTTTTTTAATTAAATTTAAATAAAAACATATACTAATTGCTTTTAAGTTTTTTTGTTGAAAAAAGTTTATATTTTTGTAATTGTAAACTATATAATTAAAGGTATCATGTTTATCAGATTAATAATAATTTTAATATTCTTAATACCATTAGCTTTTTATAGCTGTAATAATTCTAAAAACAGCAATACAGACATTAATGATGATAATGATTCTACACTCAATGTTGGGTATCAAGACCATGTTCAAAAGGTAAAAAAAATATTTTATAATATCCCTTCTCCTATTGAAATGGCTTCTTTAATGCAAAGAGCAGGAGCCGAATACGATCCTTCCATCTTAAACCGAATAGAATCATTTGAGAAATACAATACAAATTCAAAAATGGCTCTTAACCTTGGTGTTTATGGTGCAAATCTGAGCTATACCAGAATGTTTGATCAAATTCAAGAATCGGTTAATTATTTATCAGTTATTCGAAAATTATCTGAAGGTCTTGGAATACCTCAACAACCAGGAACATTTGCTGTTAGTAGAATAGAGCAAAACATTGAAAACAGAGACTCGCTTTTATACATCATAACAGATATTTATGCTTCGGCTGATACATATTTAAAAGAAAGCAATAGAGGAAGTACAGCTGCACTAATTATACTAGGAGGATGGGTTGAGGCACTATACATTGCAACAAGCATTATTGATTATAATGATCCTAGCAAAGAAATAATGGAAAGAATTGCTGAGCAAAAATATTCATTAACTAATCTTATCGAATTATTGAAAGGTTATGATAATGATGAAATTATAGCACTCTATATGCCATTATTAGAAAAATTAAATACAACTTTCGATAAAATTGAAATTATTACTACAAAAGCTGAAATTATTACTGACTCAGTTAAGAAAGTAACTTCAATTTCAAATCAAAATAAAATTAATGTTGCAATAGAAAATATTAAAGAATTAAAAACTATTGTAACTGAATTAAGAAAAGAATTAATAAAATAATTATTTTTGAATTAAATTGTTTAACAGAATAAATACTACATATATGAAAGGTTTAGTAAAAATATTATTCGTAACAGCTTTATTAGCTTCATTCCCTATTTTGGGCTTTTCGCAATGTAAAGGCTTTACTAAAAAAACTTGTTTACCTATTTTAGAGCCATATTTATATAATGGTCAATTAAATAGTGCAGTACTTAGCGAAGGTGATGTTGCAGAGTTATTATTAACATTTTATGGCGGTCAAGAATATAGAGTATTGGTATGTAGTCAAGATTTAATAGGAAAAGTTGAATTCAAACTTTTAGATACCGATAGAAATGAAATTTTCTACAATAAGGAGCATGATTATACCACAAATTGGGACTTTAATGCTAATTCAACCCAACAATTAATAATTCAGGTTTTAGTTCCACAAGGAGAAACAAAAACAGATATTGCTAATTCAGGATGCGTTTCAATTGTTGTAGGATTTAAAGAAAAGTACGACTAAGTTTATTTTTTTACTTAATAATATTATTAAGACACAACGGTTTGATTTTATCGACTGATTGTGTCTTTTTTTATATAACAACATTAAAAAAGTAATCCAAATTTAAGCACAAACAATGTTTGGTGAAGAAAAAATGAATCCACTCCGAAAAGTAAAAAAAGTAAAAAATGCCACTAAAACTCCAAAATTCTAAATCCCACGACTTGTCCCGATATTTCGCATGGGCGTTAACTTAATAATTAATTTTATGCTCTAATGCAGAATATTACAGATATACAATTATTAAAAACAAGTTCCTTTGGGAACATAATGTTGGTAGAAAATAACATCCCCTCTAATTTGAACCCCTTTAGGGATGAAATATTTTCTTCAAAATCAATATTTTATATCGTACCTACGGCACTTTTTTGTGGGGCTGAAATTCTTTCTACCAATATATTGTCCCTAGCGGGACAAGTTAAGTTAACGCTAATGCGATCTTTCGGGAAAACAAAGACTATCAGCAAAATATCTTTAGAGGGATTTTGTGTATTTGTGCTTTTGTGGCGAAAAAAAGACTTTTCGGACTAGGCTCAAAAATTGAAAATTAGTAATCATTGTTAACCAATCAAATGGAAATAAAATTAAAACCAATTGCTTTTGTTAGAAATTCCAGAACAACACCTACAGATGATTTCTGGGAATCAGTTATTTCCGAAATTGAACTTGCCGAAGATATTCCAAACGAAGCATTCGATAGCATTTCAGATTTTTCGCATTTCGAAATAATTTACTTTTTCGATAAAGTTGAAAACAAAGAAATTGTTTTCTCCAGTCATCCACGTGGTAATCCAAATTATCCGTTGGTTGGTATTTTCGGCCAAAGAAAAAAAGACCGTCCAAATACAATTGGTCTTTGCACTGTTGAACTTATTGAACACAATGATCGCAAAATAAAAGTCAAATATCTTGATGCCATCAACGGAACTCCAATTTTGGATATTAAGCCGGTTTTTAAAGAATTTCAACCTAAAGGTGAAATTAGTCAACCAAATTGGGTTTCGGATTTGATGAAAAACTATTGGAAGTAAAAAATAGTTTAGTTCAAAATAACTACAAAAGAAGTTAGATTATCTTTAGTTGAATTTAAAACAACGTCTCCATTTAATTTTAGCATTATTTGTTTGCTTAGGCTTAACCCAATACCTGAGCCATCATCTTTTGAAGTGTAAAAAGGGATAAAAATCTGTTCTTTTATTTCAGAAGGAATATTCGGTCCATTATTAGAAATTTCAAGTCTAACATCAATATTTGTTTTCAGCAATTTTATTATAAGTTTTGGATTTTCGATATGTCCTGATACAAGAGCTTCACAGGCATTTTTTAAAAGATTTATTATCACTTGCGATAAAAGTTTTTCGTCGGTACTAAACTCAACGTTTTCAGGTATTGATTTTTCCAATTCAATAGTATTAAAACCATAAAAACAATTTGATGCTATTATGTTATTTTCAATAAGTTGTGATAAATTCACAATCTTGAGTTGAGGAGCAGGGAGTTTTGTAAATTTTCTGTAATTTTCGACAAAATTCATCAAAGCAAGGCTTCTTTCTTCAATAACTCTAAGTCCCTTTATTGTATTTACAATTGTTTTTAAATCTAACTCTTCTAACTCAATTGTTTTGTTGTTTTTTAAATAATAACTCGAAATTACTTGCGATAAGGTTGTAATTGGTGTAATGTTATTCATTATTTCGTGCGATAATGTACGAGCCAGCTTCACCCAAGCATCAACTTCTCTATTATCTAATTCTTTTGTTATATCGCTAACTGCTACCAATTTAACACTTTCTTTTGTAGTAATAATTTCCGACAATTTAAATAAAAGTTTTTGACCATATTTATTTTCAAAAATTGCAGAAGTTTGTTTTTGATTACTATCAAAATTCATAATAAAATCAGGCAAAGCCTTATCTATTGTTGCAAGAGAATTAACGTGATGTGAATCGTGCAAATTCGTAAGTTTTATTGCAGCAGGATTAATATTAATTACACGCCCATTTCCATTTATTGATAAAAGACCTGTCGCAGATTGGTTAATTACCGAACGATAATATTGTTCCTGAGTGCTAATATCAATTTTTGTTTGTTTAAAAAGTGTGTTTAATTTATCCATTCCCTTAAAAACCTCATCAATAGATTTATTGCCTGTTTTTGATGGAATTCTAAGCGTTGTATCTTCATTTTCAATGCCTAACAGAAAAAATGCAATCCATCTGTTTATTTTATTAAAATATCTTAGCAGATTAATAATTGAAATAATTATCAATATCAAAAACACTGCACCCAAAAAATGTGATTGCATTTCAATAAACAAAAATGTACAAATAGTAGTTAGAATAACTAATATTAATAGCCTTATTAGGATTGATTTATAAAAATGTTTAAATGCCATATTTTTTAAGCTTATTATAAAGTGTTTGGCGGGTAATACCAAGATTTTTTGCTACAATACTCATATTTCCGGCTTCCTTATTAATACTTGCAATAATCATATCTTTTTCTACCTCTTCAATAGTCTGATTTTGAAGATGATTTTGAATATTATTATTTTTATTTAACGAAAAACTATCTTCACTCAGAATATTACTATCAGCTAAAATCACAGCCTTTTCAATACTATGTTGCAATTCTCGTACATTGCCTGGCCATTTGTATTTAAGAAGTTTTTGAATTGCAATTGGACTGATTTTAAGTCCATTTTTGTCGTACTTTTTAGCATATTTATCTAAATAATATTCTGCTAAAAGAGCTATGTCATTTCCTCGTTCTCGCAAGGGAGGCAGTTCAATGCTTATTGTATTTATACGGTAAAGTAAATCTTCACGAAACAAACCATCAGATATCATTGCATTCAAATTTTTATTAGATGCTGAAATCAGCCTAATATCTATCGGAATAGGAATATTACTTCCAAGTTTTGTTACAGTTCTGTTTTGTAGTACCGTTAACATTTTTGCTTGAAGCGATAACGATAAATTTCCAATTTCGTCAAGAAATAAAGTACCCTTATCGGCAGCTTCAAACTTGCCAACACGTTCGTCTTTTGCGTCTGTGAATGAGCCCTTTATATGTCCAAAAAGTTCGCTTTCAAATAATGTTTCGCTAACTGCACCCATATCTACACTTAACATTACCTCTTTATTTCTTTTCGAATATTTATGTATTTCACGGGCAATTAGTTCTTTTCCTGTACCATTTTCACCAGAAATAAATATGTTTGCATCGGTAATAGCAACCTTTTTAACCATTTCCATTACTTTTTTTATTGGCTCCGAATTTCCAATAAGATTTTGTGACGAAAAAGCAAGTTCATGCTTTAATGTATTTGTAGTTTTTTGCAAAGAAACTGTTTCAGATTTACTTTTTCGTAGCTTTAAAGATGCGTGTATTGTGCTAATTAATTTATCATTATTCCATGGTTTCAAAATAAAATCGAAAGCCCCTTCCTTTACTGCTTTTACTGCTAATTCAACATCGCCGTGTGCAGTAATCATAATTACACTGATTGTAGGGTCAAATTTTAATATTTCATTTAACCAAAAAATACCTTCATTTCCATTATTAATTCCGGTTTTAAAATTCATATCAAGCAACACTACATCTATTTTGTTATGCCGAATGCTCGAAAGCAAATTGTTAGGATTTGAAATTAAAAATACATTTTCGAATTCGGTTTGAAGCAACATTTCGAGTGCAGTAAGAACACTCTTTTTATCATCAACGATTAGTATATTACTTTTCATCTGTTTATAATTTTATTAGACGCTGATTTGCTTTGATTATTCTGATTTTACGATTATTTGTATTTTTCATTTACGTTACAATATTTTTTTTTGACAAGATTAACAAGATTTACAGGATAGTTTATCCAACAACTTTGGAAATATAATCATTCCCTTGTGTGTCCTAATATTTGGTCGTGAATGTTTCATCTGTTTATAATTTAGTATTTGCCTGATATTGATTAGCTTAATGTTTTTTGATTTTTGCCACAGATTACACTAATTTACACAAATTTGTCTCACAGATTTTTTTGAATTAGCACAGATAAA
>MEND01000048.1:0-6638 GCA_001768975.1 Bacteroidetes bacterium GWA2_31_9
CACAATTGTCTTAATTCATTACAAAATGTATTAATTATGTTTGTATTTGATTTTCGCATTTTTAGTTCATCAATAAATAGTTGTTGTAAATTTTCGTGAGGTATGTTTTTCATCAAACCTTTGCAAGTTTCAAACATATTAAAACTATTCATTTCAGGCAATTCACCATAATATTTTTTAATAATATTTTTATATTCCAAAGTTCTGAGAGAACATATAAGTGTGTCTGAATCGATAGAATAGTTCTCCTTTGCGGTTCTAACTTCCCTCATTGTAACAGATTTCGGGTGGTCTATTAATTCAATTATACCAATATGGTCATCTTCAAGTAAGTATTTTTCGCTTAATGATTCATGAGTAATTATATAACACTCATTAAATATTTTAGTATAATCAGCTAATTGTCCGCTTAAACGTTTATTAGAATCAAGTTCTGTTTTAATTTCAAAAGCTTTACTTGTTCCATTAAACATTACAATATCTGCAATTGAATTGCCAACTCTGAATTCATTAATAGCAATAGTATCTTTCACACCATATTTATTTAAAAGCATATTATTAATAAATGTATTTTTATATACATATTCATTTTTATACTGTTTTCTTAATTCCCGATATGCGTATTGAATATAGTCGTGATATGTATTAATATTTTTGCCAATTTTTCCTAAATCATATCTTTCAATTTTTGTATTTATAAAAGAATAATCATCATTTTGTAACAATTTGAAAAAAGACGTGCTTGAGAAGATTGAAGAATAACTTCTCATCATGTCTAATTTATTGTTACTTAATGTTCTCATAAAATTTATTTTATATAAATATACGAATAATTGAGCTTGTTTAAAACTAATTTATTATTATTCATACCACTTAGCCTTCCTCTTCTCAAGAAACGAAGCCATTCCTTCTTGCCCTTCTGCCGACATTCGGGCTTCTGCAATCATTTTTGCAGTATATTCAATTATGTTTGAGTCAAAATTATTGTTAACAACATTATATATTAACTCTTTACATTTTGCAACTGCTTCGGGTCCAGAGGTTAATAATTCATTGATTACTGAATTTACATGATTTTCAAGTTCTGATGAATCTAAGGATTTGTTAACCAAATGAAGTTGTTCGGCTTCTTTCCCTTTTATTTTGCGACCTGTAAACATTAAATCTCGTCCGACAAATTCCCCTGTTCGTTTAATAATGTAAGGTGAAATAGTTGCAGGAATAATTCCGATATTTACTTCGCTGAATGCAAATACAGTTTCGTTTTCGCAGAAAGCAAAATCGGCAGAAGAATATAATCCATTGGCACCACCAATAGCTGCACCGTGACCAACTGCAATTACAGGTTTTTTGCATGTATATATTGAGAAAAAGCATTTTGCAAGTTGAATACTTTCGCTGTAATTTTGTTGATATGTATATTTGCTTACTCCGCTCATCCAGTTAAGGTCGGCTCCTGCACAAAACGATTTTCCACGACCTTTTAATAATACAACTCTAATATTTTGTATGTTGTTGATATTTTCAAAACAATCAATAATTTCAGAAATCATTGTTTCATTCAATGCATTCCTGATTTCTGGGCGGTTAAGCCAAACTGTTGCTAAGTTGTTGTTTATTTCGAGTTCGATTGTTGAGTATTTTTTATTCATTTGTTACAGTTCTAATTATTAACAGTTTGTCTTGCCAGAGCAATCGCTTTTTGTAATTTTTCTTCTAAAATTTTCTTTTCAGGAAGTTTCGTTAAATATTCCGAAACTTTTATGTTTTCATCATTATCTAGCTGTAAATAATTTATTTGCTCTGGAGATTTTTCACTGCAAAGGATTAATCCGATTGGTTTGTTTTCCCATTCTTTCATTTCATTATGTTCTAACCATCTCAGATAAAGTTCCATTTGACCTTTATATGCAGCTCTAAATTTATCTAATTTTAAATCAATTGCAATAAGACGATTTAAACCTCTGTGAAAGAAAAGCAAGTCTATTTTATAATCTTCATTATCAATTATAATTCTTTTTTGGCGTGCAAGAAAAGCAAACTCAGTTCCCATTTCTGTGATAAAATTCTGAAGATTAAATAGAATTGCCGATTCCAAATCTTTTTCGCTATAAGTGTCATGCAGTCCCAAGAAATCTAAAAAGTAAGGGTCTCTGAATGTTAAATCTGGACTTATCTGTTTTTCGTTTTCAAGAATTTTTAAGTCGTTAATTATAGTTTGTTCAGGCTTTTTACTAATTGCTGTTCTTTCAAAAAGCATGCTTTCAATTCTTCCTTGCAGAGTTCTTACACTCCAGTGTTCGTGAATACACATTTGGATGTAAAACTCTCGTTTTAAGCCGTCTTCAATATAAATTAATTGTCGAATATGAGACCATGCCAATTTTGCACACACTGTGTGCAAAATTTCAACATCCTGATATACAGCGTAAAACTTAATAAAGCTTTGTAAATTACGTTTATTAAATCCGGAACCATATCTTTCAATTAATTCGTTGCTTAATTCGGCAACAATATTTTTTCCATAATCGGCTCTGCTATTTTTTAAAATATCTTCATTTATTTGTTTTCCAATGTTCCAATATAGGAGTGTTAACTCGCTATTTATAGTTAAAGAAACTCTATTTCGTGCATTATCAATTAAGTCAACAATTGATAGAAGTAAATTGTCAGTATTTTGTATTTCTAAATTTTTCATAAGAACACTGGGTTACTGAATGTTAAATCTGGACTTATCTGTTTTTCGTTTTCAAGAATTTTTAAATCGTTAATTATAGTTTGTTCAGGCTTTTTACTAATTGCTGTTCTTTCAAAAAGCATGCTTTTCAATTCTTCCTTGCAGAGTTCTTACACTCCATCTTTCGTGAATGCACATTTGAATGTAAAACTCACGTTTTAAACCATCTTCTATATAAATTAATTGCCTAATATGAGTCCATGTCAATTGTGTACGCAGTGAGTACACAATTTGAATATCAGTGTATAATTCATTGAATTTAACGAAGTTATGGATATTTTTTTTGCTAAAACCTACGCCATATTTATTAGTTAGTTCTTGGCTTAGCTCTAAAATTATTTTTTTTCCGTAGTCGGCTCTGTTGTTTTTTAAAATCTCGTCATTTATCTGCTTCCCGATATTCCAATAAAGAAGTGTTAACTCGCTGTTAACTGCTAATGCAACTTTATTGCGTGCATTATCAATTAAGTCAACAATTGATAGAAGTAAATTATTATTATCAGGAGTTTGCAGTTTTGTCATTTTTTACATTCTGAAAATTCCATATTTAGTAGGAGGGAACGGCTTATTTAATGAAGCTGCTATTCCCATTGCAAGAACTTTGCGAGTGTCAACTGGATCAACAATGCCATCGTCCCAAATGCGAGATGAACTAAAATAAGCAGAACCTTCAAATTCATATTTTTGAAGAATTTCGTTTCTTAAGTTTGAAATTTCTTCTTCGGTCATACTTTTTCCGGAAGCTCTTAATTGGTCTTGCTTAACAGTTATTAAAACGTTAGCAGCTTGTTCACCACCCATAACTGAAATTTTGGAGCTTGGCCACATTAATAATAATCTTGGTTCGTAAGCTCTTCCTGACATTGCATAGTTTCCCGCACCAAATGAACCACCAAAAACCAAAGTGAATTTAGGAACATTCGCATTAGCAACAGCATGAACGAATTTAGCTCCATCTCTGGCAATTCCTCCATGTTCATATTGTTTTCCTACCATAAAACCAGTAATGTTTTGCAAGAAAATAATTGGAGTATTTCGGGCTGCACATAATTCAACAAAATGAGCTGCTTTTAAAGATGTTTCAGAAAAAATTACGCCATTATTTGCAATAATTCCTACGGGAAATCCCATTATTCTAGCAAAACCAGTAACAATTGTTGGAGCATAACGAGCTTTAAATTCCTGAAATTTACTTCCATCAACTATTCTAGCTATAATTTCGTGTGAATCGACAGGTTTTCTTAAATCAACAGGTGCAATTCCGTATAGCTCTTCAGGGTCATAAAATGGCTCTTCAATTGGTGCAATATCAAGTTTTTGCTTTTCTTTTTTCTCGAAAGTTTGAAAAATATTTCTACAAATTTGAATTGCATGCTGGTCGTTTTCAGCAAAATGGTCGGCAACTCCTGAAATTACAGTATGAACTTCAGCTCCACCAAGCTCTTCGGCTGTTACTTCTTCTCCAGTTGCAGCTTTTACTAAAGGTGGCCCTCCAATGAAAATTGTACCTTGATTTTTGACAATAATAACTTCGTCGCTCATTGCTGGCATATAAGCTCCACCAGCAGTGCACGAACCCATAACGATAGCAATTTGAGGAATTCCAGCTGCGGACATTCTGGCTTGATTAAAGAAAAATCTTCCAAAACCATCTTTGTCTGGAAAAACATTTGCCTGATCTGGAAGGAAAACACCTCCAGAGTCAACCATATAAACGCATGGTAAATGATTTTCAAAAGCAATGTCCTGAGCACGAATATGTTTTTTGATTGTGTCTTTCATGTATGTGCCACCTTTTACAGTTGCATCATTTGCAATAATTAATGCTTCTTGACCATGAATAACGCCAATTCCGGTAATTATTCCAGCCGATGGAAATTCGTTATTGTGTGTGCCATAAGCTGCTAAAGTTGACAATTCCAAAAATGGAGTATTTTGGTCAACTAACATATCAATACGTTCACGAGCGAGTAGTTTTCCTCTCTCTTTATGTTTTTCAACAGCTCTTGGAGAACTTCCTTTTTTGACTTCAGCAAGTATTTTTTTGTACTTATTCAGCAATTCAATATATTTTTCTTTATTGCTGATAAACTCAGGAGAAGTTGTATCTATTTTAGATTCAATACGAAACATGTGATTATTAATTTATTTTTAATGAAAATCATTACTTTCTCACAAAAATAAACCAATGATGAGATTAAACAAATATTTACATAAATATTTACGTGATTTTTTAAATTCAATAAAAAGCATAAATTCGCAATAGAATTTAGGATTATTGAATTTAGAATTATATGATTAAGTAGAGTTAGGAACTTCAAACCTCAAACTATGCAAAGATGCAATTGGACAAAAACAAATGAATTAATGATTAAGTATCATGATGAGGAATGGGGAGTTCCGTTACATGATGATTTAAAGCATTTTGAATTTATTGTGCTTGATACTTTTCAGGCTGGTTTAAGCTGGCAAATTGTTTTAAATAAACGTGAAGGCTTTAGAAAAGCATTCGATAATTTTATTCCAGAAAAAATTGTAAAATTTTCGGAAACCCGAATTTTAAAATTACTTGAAGATTCAACGATTATTAAGAATAAACTAAAAATTCATGCAACAATTAATAATGCTAAAGCGTTTTTGAATATTTGCGAAAAATATGGCTCATTTGATAAATATATTTGGCAATTTGTTGATGGAAAAACAATTATTAATTCATGGAAAGAATTAAAAGAGCTTCCACCAAAAACTGCTATTTCCGATAAAATGAGCAAAGACCTTATTAAGCATGGTTTTAAGTTTGCCGGTTCTACAACTTGTTATGCTTATATGCAAGCTGCCGGAATGGTTAATGACCACTTTGTTAGTTGCTTTAGATACAATGAAATTAATCAGATTATAAATGGCAAATAGAATTATTTATATTATTATTTTACTAGCCTTTTCATTAAATCTTTTTTCACAGGAAGATGATGATTTTGCAGGAGATGGAACAACAAAAATGGGATTCAATTTTGGAGTAAACTATAACCTAATTCGATTAAGCCGAAATAATAACTCACTTTACAGCGATTCTGTTGATTTGATAAATATTAGTAACTCTGCTGGATACAATATTTCAATGTTGTTTTATTTTCCAATAAGTGAAAAGATTTCGTTAAAGTTGACTCCGGGTTTAGTGTTTATTAGGAATAAAATTAGCTATAAATTTAAACCAGATGGAAGCCATAAGGAAAATCTTAATCAAACTATTGTTCCGTTTCCACTTCAAATTAATTACTATCCTTTAGCATCAAAAAAGCTTTATTTAATGGCAGGTGCATCTTATTCTTTGATGATTGGAAATACAGACAAGTTAACAATTCATAATCTTGAACTTAGAAGTAATGATTTTGAATTAGAAGCAGGTATTGGTTTTGATACTTTTAATGAAACTGTCATTGCCGGACCTGAACTGAAATATACTTTTGGCTTTTTGAATCATATTAAACCGTCAGAAACGATGTATAATGATCCAATAAAGAACTTCGGATTTCATAGAATTACATTTTCATTTAATTTTTTGTAATGGTACTTTTTCCTAACGCTAAAATAAATCTTGGCTTAAACATTACTCAAAAAAGAGAAGATGGTTTTCATAACTTAGAAACTATTTTTGCTCCTATTGATTTGTGTGATATTTTGGAATTTGTCGAATCGAAGCTATTTAATTTTACAACAAGTGGACTCGAAATTGATGGTGAACATTCTAATAATCTTTGCATTAAGGCTTATAACTTAATTAAGCAAGAATATAAAATTCCAAATATTGCCATTCATTTACATAAAGTTATTCCTTTTGGTGCCGGACTTGGCGGTGGCTCGTCAGATGCAGCATTTATGATAAAGGGCTTGAATAAACTTT
>MEND01000048.1:6663-15061 GCA_001768975.1 Bacteroidetes bacterium GWA2_31_9
TTATCATGAGTATAAAATTGTGGTTATTAAACCGAATATTTTGATTTCGACCAAAGAAGCCTATTCGTTAATAACTCCAAAAAAGCGTGAAAAAAGTCTTTTAAATCAATATCAGAAGTTTAATAATGAATGGCTTAGTGGTTTAGAAAATGATTTTGAAAAACCAATATTTCAAAAATATCCAATAATAGCAAAGATTAAAGAATTAATGTACACAAATGGAGCAATTTATGCTTCGATGAGTGGAAGTGGCTCAGCTATTTATGGATTATTTGAAACTGAGCCAGATTTATCAAATTTCGGCAAACAAGATTTTATTTGGAAAGGAGTGGTTTTGAATATTTTTAAAAGTCGTGATTTTCAATTCGATTAAATATCTTTTAGAGTTCACTAACCACATAGACACATAGTTACATAGCTACCACATAGCCAAAAAACCTTCAAGCCATAAACTTATAAACCCATCAACTTATCCTACTCCAATTCTAACAAACAAAAATCTTTAGCAATACTTTGACCTTCAATAACATTAATGTTTTTTATTTTTGCATCAAAAGGTATTGAAATATGATTTTTCATTTTCATTGCTTCAAGAATAATTAAATCTTCACCAGCTTTAACTTGTTGACCCGGTTGTACATATACTTTTAATATTGTGCCAGGAATGTATGCTTGTATTTTTCTATCATCAGGTTCTTCCCAGATTTTTCTGTTTTCAAATTTTTTAGTAAAAAGTGTACGATATTTAGTTCCTTCTACTGTTAACGATTTTAATGATGCTTTGTGTTCCATGGTAAATAAATTAAATTTGAACTACTAATAATTGGTCTTTAAAAAAAAGATTAAAATGGAGGAATTCCATGCTTTTTATTAGGAGTATAAACCGTTTTATCTTTAGATACTTCAATTGCGTGAAGTAACACATTTCTTGTTTCGTTTGGTTCTATTACAGTGTCAATGTATCCTTTAGCTGCTGCAACATAAGGATTTGCAAATTTTTCCTTATATTCTTTAACTTTTAGTTTACGCATTTTTTCAGGATCTTCGGCTTCAGCTATTTCTTTTTTGAAAATAATATTTGCTGCTCCATCGGGTCCCATAACTGCTATTTCTGCACCTGGCCAAGCATAAACAAAGTCAGCTCTTAAGTGTCGAGAACCCATGGCAATGTATCCACCACCATAAGCTTTTCTTAAAATTAATGTAATTTTAGGTATTGTTGCTTCGCTATAAGCGTAAAGCATTTTTGCACCATGCCTGATAACTCCTGCATGTTCTTGGTCAACACCAGGTAAATAACCAGGAAGGTCAACTAAAGTGACAATTGGGATTGAGAATGAATCGCAATATCTGATGAATCTTGCCGCTTTATCTGATGAATCAACATCTAACACTCCTGCCAAAACCATAGGTTGATTACAAATAAAACCAACAGTTTCGCCATTTAATCGACCAAATCCTATAACTATATTTGCTGCCCAATACTCCTGAATTTCAAAGAAATCTGAATCGTCAACAACTGCTCTAACAACATCTCTAATATCGTAAGGTTGTTTTGCATCACTAGGAATAATAGCATCAATTTTGAATTTTGATTTTGGCTTTTTTGGAGGAAATGGAAGTGCTTTGCGAGCATTATTCCAAGGTATAAATGTGATTAATTTTTTGATTTGATCGAAGCACTCTTTTTCGCTTGTAGCAAAGAAATGAGCATTTCCGGTAATTTCGCTGTGAACTCTAGCTCCACCAAGGTCTTCCATTGAAATATCTTCACCTAATACAGTTTTGATAACTTCTGGTCCAGTAATAAACATTTTAGATATATTATCTACCATGAATACAAAGTCTGTTAAGGCAGGAGAATAAACTGCTCCACCAGCACATGGTCCTAAAATTACAGAGATTTGAGGAATTACTCCTGATGCTTGTGTATTTCGGAAGAAAATTTCGCCATAACCAGCTAGAGAGTTAACACCTTCTTGAATTCTTGCTCCACCCGAATCGTTAATTCCAATAATAGGAACTCGAAGTTTCATAGCATGATCCATAATTTTAGTAATTTTTCGAGCATGCATATATCCAAGAGAACCTCCAGCAACGGTGAAATCTTGTGCGTAAATACAAATTGGAGCACCATAAACAGTTCCAGTTCCAATAATTACTCCATCACCATGAAGTACTTTTTTGTCCATGTCGAAATCACGAGCATCGTGTTCAACGAATAAATCCCATTCGTGGAAGGAATCTTTATCTAAAATTGCTAAAACTCTATCACGAGCAGTCATTTTTCCCATAGCTACCTGTTTCTCGATAGCCTTCTCTCCACCACCTAATAGAACTTGTTCTCTTCTCTTTTTTAATTCAAGAATTTTTCGTTTTAAAGACATATTAAATCAATTTCGTTAGAAAATGCGAAAAAACGGGTAAAGTTAACATCAATATTCTTAAATCAATTTAGGATGATTGTTGAAACTGTTATGATTTCTTATAAAAATAAAATAAATACTTATCAATCAGCTTTATGATATTAACAAATTGTTAATAAAATGCTTTACTTTGGAGCTAATCTATATAAGATTATTGCAATTAATGAGAATATTATATTCGGAATCCACACTGCCAGCATAGGATTCATAGATCCTTCGACAGAAAAAGTTGTCGAAATTTGCATAAACAGTATATAAGAGAAGCTAAATAAAAATCCTAACCCTATATGTAACCCTATTCCACCTTTAGCTTTTCTTGACGCAATGGAAACACCAATTAACATTAATATAAAAGTTGCAAATGGACCAGCTATTCGAGTGTGCTTTTCAATTAAATATGCTTCAATGTCTTCGGCTCCTTTCATTTGCTGATCGGCTATAAATTGATCTAGCTCGAATAAATTCATAGATTCTACAACATTATCCCTCATTGCAAATTCTGAAGGATGAAGTTTAATAATTGTATCTTTCTGACTACCTGAAATTATTTCCTCTACAAATTCAGATTTAAAGTTTCTAATTCTGTAATTTATTAGATTCCAATTATTTTTTATTGTATCCCATTTAATTAAATCTGCATTTAGCTTTGAGATTAATTTTTTATTTTCAAATTTTTCAATGCAAAATTTATAACCAACATCTTCTATATTATTATAATTATCAAGATATATAAATATGTTAGGTTCAATTTGTTTATGTAAGTTTCTATCTGAATATCTAATAGGATTTCTTAAATATTTCTCTTCAAATGCTAACTTAACTTTACTTGCTGGTGGAATTATAAAGTTTCCTAAAGTATAATTTAGCGAAGCAATAACAAATGCAGAAATAAAATATGGTCGTAAAAAGCGATTAAAGCTAACGCCACTATTTAAAATGGCAATTATTTCAGAGTCTGATGCCATTTTTGATGTAACAAAAATTACTGAAATAAATGTAAATAGAAAACTAAATAGATTTGTAAAATATGGAATGAAATTCAAATAATATTCAAAAATGATTGCTTTTATTGGTGCTTGTTTATCGATAAAATCGTCAAGTTTTTCAGAAATATCGAAAACAATAGCAACAGAAATAATTAAGATAATGGAATAAAAATATGTTCCCAGAAATTTTTTAATAATATAGTAATCAAGGATTTTCATTTGTTTGTTTGCTGTTGTTGTTTTAGGTTTGTTGTTTGAAGTTTGTTGTTCATTGTTACTAAGCAGTTAAATCCTAAAATTCTAAATTCCTAAATCCTAAATTTACAATCTTGTAGTTACTTTTGTCATCATCAAGTTTTTCCATTCGCTAAACGTACCATCTATAATTTTATTTCGAGCTTCTCCAACTAACCACAAATAAAATCCTAAGTTATGAATACTTGCAATAGTTAAGGCTAATAATTCGTTTGCAACCATTAAATGCCTTAAATATGCTTTTGAATATTGCGAATCGACATAGGTAATTGGCTCATCTTCAAGTTGACTGAAATCTTTTTTCCACTTTTCGTTTTTGATATTTATAATTCCTTTTTTTGTAAAAAGCATTCCGTTACGTCCATTTCGAGTTGGCATTACACAATCGAACATATCAATTCCTAATGAAATTCCTTCGAGAATATTTGCTGGAGTGCCAACTCCCATTAAATAACGAGGTTTGTCGAGTGGTAAAATATTATTAACAACTTCAATCATTTCGTACATTTTTTCGGCTGGTTCGCCAACCGAAAGACCTCCAATTGCATTTCCTTCTGCACCATAAGATGCAATTTTTTCAGCTGATTTTTTTCGTAAATCGGTAAATGTACTTCCCTGAACTATCGGGAAAAAAGTTTGTTTGTGTCCGTATTTTGATTCTGTATTTTGAAAATATTTAAATCCTCTATCAAGCCATTTATGTGTAAGTTGCATTGATTTTTCGGCATAATTAAAATCGCAAGGATATGGCGTGCATTCGTCAAAAGCCATCATAATATCGGAGCCAATAACTCGCTGAATATCAACAACAGACTCTGGTGTAAAAAAGTGTTTCGATCCATCAATATGAGAACGAAAAGCTGCACCTTCTTCTGTAAGTTTTCTGTTTGCAGATAGTGAAAAAACTTGATAGCCACCGCTGTCTGTAAGAATTGGTTTTTCCCAATTCATAAATTTATGAAGCCCTCCTGCACTTTCAATTACATCGAGTCCTGGTCGGAGATATAAATGATAAGTATTTCCAAGTATTATTTGGGCATTAATATCGTTGTTTAGTTCACGCTGATGAACACCCTTAACTGTTCCTACAGTACCAACAGGCATAAATATAGGAGTAGAAATTTCTCCATGCGAAGTTGTGATTTTACCTGCTCGGGCTTTTGTATTTGTATCTGTTTTGCTTAACTCAAAAAACATTAATATAGATTTTGCGACCAAACTACTGATTTTTTCAGTAATGCTAAAGTTTTTAATAAAAAAAAATGGCTACTTAATTTTATTAAGTAGCCATTTTATGAAAACAAATAATCAACTAAAATTATCTTATTATAAACTTCACATTTTCAATATTTGATTTATCGGAAATATTTGCAATATAAATTCCTTTTGTCAAGAAGCTTAAATTCAACATTCCCAAATTAAAATTAGCTTTTTCATAAACTAATTCTCCAACAATATTATAAACTTTAATTGTAGAATTAACTGCTCCTTTAATATTAATTAAGCCATTGCTAGGATTTGGATACAATGTTATTTTACTTTCGTTAAATAAATCATTTTCTACATTCACTGTATTATCCCATTTATAAACTCCACTTTGAGTAGCATTTAATGAAAAGCCTCCAGCCCAGCCGATATTATCATCTAAAAATTTCACCGATAAATATTGAATTCCTGTATCAATTGGCATCCAAGTAGCTCCATAATCTAATGAATACGATGAACCTTGAGGAGCACTTTGTCCAGTACCATCACTACCTACAGAGTAATATTTACCAGGAACTCCCGGAATTCCATCAATATCACCTTTCCAAATACTACCCGCAGGATTAATTGTATTCCATGTTGCTCCACCATCAGTTGTAGATTTCATATTGAAAGCTGTAATGGCTCCTGTTGTTTGATTATATGTAATTTGCTGTGTTACACCACTTAATTCATCATTGAAAGTAACTTTTGTAATATCTGTTAAACCAGTTGTCAATACTGTCCAGTTTAATCCTTTATCAGTTGATTTGAAAACTCTTCCTTTATTTGTACCAAACCAAGCAATATCTCCATAAGAATCATAAATGCTTGTCCATCCCATTTCGCCAGAAAGAGGAGCTGGAATATTTGCAGCAGGAACTAATGTCCAAGTTGTACCGCCATCATTGGTTGTATAAATTTCAAATTCACTATTTATTGGATCACCCATGCAGAATCCATCAGTTGCATTAAAGAAATGGATAACATTCAAAAAACTAGCTGCATTTGCAAAAGTAGCAGTTGTTTGTGCAGTCCAATTTGTTCCACCATCAGAAGTAACATAAACTTTACCTCCGGCTGCACTTGTTGGATATAATGCTACCCAAGCTTGTGTAGCACTTATCGCACTTATATTTGCTGGAGCATGACCTGTAGGAGCAGAAATTGTTCCCGGAGTCCATGTAATTCCACCATCAGAAGTTTTTGTGAATTCGTTAACGGCTGCTCCTGATGTGCCATCAATTGCTGTTGACCAAGCAGTGTTTGCATCAACAATGCAAATATCGTAAGCTCCACGATACATAGATGCAAATCCAGATGCTTGTTCAATCCAAGCCGATGATGCTGAATTTTGAACAACAATATAACTTGTTTTTGTTTCAGTACTAGTATTCACTCCATCTGAAGCAGTAAGTGTAACCGAATATGAACCAGCAGTAGTATAATTAATAGCTGATGGATTTTGTAACGATGATGTTGCTGGTGTGCCTCCGTCAAAAGTCCAAGTCCATGAGGTTGCAGTTCCAATAGTTAAATCTGAAAAATTAACAAATCCACCAACTGGAATATAATTTATATTTGATGCAAATTGAGCATAAACTGTACTCATAGAATCTTGAACCATTTGTAATGCTGTTAATGCATTAATTCTTCCTGAACCAACATTTCCCTGATGTGTAGCATCTTGCAACGATTCAATATTGGTACAAGTTGCTTTAACATATTGAGTTACTTTATCGGGAGTAAGGTTTGAGTCAACAGAAAGCATTAATCCGCATAAACTGGCAACAATAGGACAGGCCATAGAAGTTCCTTGCATTGTTGTATAAGCATCGTCGTATCCGCAACTATAAACTGCTGGGCCACTAGGAAAATACATATCTAAAAATGAAATATAAGTTTCACCACTTTGATATCCTCCTGGAGCCATAACATCTATCCATGTTCCATATTCTGAAAAAGAAGCAGCAACATCATTTCCGTTAGTAGCACCAACTGCAATAACGTGATCACAAGCAGCAGGATAACCAATATAATTTATATTATTTGGGTCTTCGTCACCATGTCCATTATTTCCACCGGCAGCAACAAGTACTATTCCTTTGTTATAAGCATAATCAACAACCATTTGCATAGTCTGGAAAAAAGTTGGTCCACCAAGAGATAAGCTAATTACATCAGCACCATTATCTGCAGCCCAAGTAATTCCTTCAAACATAGCTGATGCTCCTTGACCGCCATCAGCATCTTTTCCTGCTTTAATAGCCATTAAACTTACATCAAAAGCTAAAGAAGCAGTTCCGACTCCATTATTTGTTGCAGCAGCAGCTAAACCAGAAGTGTGTGTGCCATGAGACCAAACAACATCGGTTGCTGGAGGAGTTGGATCGTTATCGCCATCAGCAAGGTCAATTTTTGCAACAATTTTATTTACTAAATCAGGATGATTCCAGTCAATTGCATTATCTATAACTGCAATAACAATATTAGCACTACCATGAGAAATATCCCATGCCGATTCAGCATTTATTTTATCTAAATGCCATCTATTTGCAGCAGTAGCATAATTTGCATCGTTTGGAGTAAATTTTATATAAAAATATGGTGCTTTTTCAGCATATTCGATAGATTCGTTAATTTCTAAATCTTTAATTAATTCATCAACTAATGAAACATTGTCAAATGTAATCTTATATATTTTGTGGAGTTTATCAGATGATGTTTGCCAAAATGTATTTTTTACACATGTAATATTGTATTTACTAATTAATCTAGATAATACATCAATCGAAGTTGGGTCGGCAATTCCTGCTTTAGTTCGAAATAGAATATCTGCATTATCTTTAAATTTCATGTAGATTGCCCCATCTTGAGCATTTTTGTTAACAGTCTGAGAAAATAAGCATCCTACTGAAAAATAGACTGCTAAAAGAATAAGTACAAATTTTTTCATAAAAATATTTTTTTAATTTGTACGAAAGTACTAAAACCTAGTCCTGTTTGGAATAAAAAGCTGTGAAATAGCTGTTAAAAAGATGTTAATTTTGATATATAGTGTTTGTAAGAAAACTCCAAAAAACAAAAAACAAATGTCAAACAAATTCAAATTCTCAAAATTCAAATTTTCAAAACCCTTTGGATATTAAATGATTGAAGTTTGAAATCTATTTGATTTTTGAAGTTTATCTTCGTTGAACTCGCAAGCTTGGTTGAAAATTGGTATTTCCAAAAATATACTGTTTTCTTTGAGGCACTATAAAGGTCTCTTAGAAAACTCCAATAATTTCGTTACTCTGGTTTTGAAAACAGTTGTTTCGACAAAGCTCAACACATCGCATTTACATTCGTAAACTCCTTATTTTCAAAACTGCGAAAGCCTCATTCTTGAAGTTTTCTGAAGAAACACTGTGTTTTCTTACAATAGTTCGTTAAATTTTTAAGCAGCAATAGTCCCATAAAATATAAGTTCATTGAAATATTTTC
>MEND01000049.1 GCA_001768975.1 Bacteroidetes bacterium GWA2_31_9
ATTCAATGAGATAAACAAGCTTTTCCTTTTTTTTATGAATTATTCAGGTTAGAAAAAAATATAAGTAAAAAGCAGTATATAAATACTTTTATTAAAAGCTATATTTGAATTAACATATTGAACTAATTAATTAAATATTTATGCCATGTTAAAAAAATTAATTACGAAATACAACGAGGCAATATTTGATACCGATAAAAAGACGGTATTTCAAATCATCGACGATGCACTAGCACAAGGTTTTTCGCCAGAAGAAATCGTGTTTGAATTAATTGTTCCGGCGGTTGACAATATGATGAAATCTGTTGGCGAAAAAATGGAAGTTAATTTAGCACAACACTTTTTTGCAAGTCAAATTGCCAGCGAATTAACTGAAAAATTGGTAGCAAAATTTATTTCAATTCCCGAAAAAAAAGGCAATGTAATAATTGGGACTCCAATCGGCGATTTTCATGGTTTAGGCAAACGAATTGTTACAGGATGCTTATATGCACACATGTTTAATGTTATTGACTTAGGATTAAATGTTTCAGCTGAAGAATTTGTAAATCAAGCTATTTTGCATAAATCAAATATAATTGCTATTTCGTCAATGATGTATCATACTGCAACAGGTGAAAATGGATGTTTAAAAGTTCGTAAGCTATTGAAAGAAGCTAAACTAGAACACAAAATAAAAATTATAGTTGGCGGAGCACCATATCGTTTCGACAAAAAACTTTATGAAATAGTTCAAGCCGACACTTGGGCCGAAAATGGAAATTTAGCAGGAATTGTAATCACAGAATTATTAAAAACTACTCAATCATGGCAACAGGAATAGAACGTTTATCAGCTTTAGCAAATGGAAATATTATTGACAGAGTACCAGTATTTTGTAATTTGCTTGACCAAGGTGCTAAAGAAATGGGAATGTCAATAGAAAAATATTTTTCAAATGGCGAATATGTGGCAGAAGCACAGCTTAAAATGCGTGAAAAGTATGGCTATGATAGCCTTTGGAGTTTGTTTTACGCAGGAAAAGAAGCCGAAATACTTGGTTGTAAAAAAATTATTTATTCAAAAGATGGACCTCCAAATGTAGGGCATTTGATAATTAAAAATTACGACGATATACATAAACTTCAAATACCCAAAGATGTAAGCTCTCACCCCGCTTTTGAACAACAACTTAAATGTTTAAAAATACTAAAAAAAGAAGCTGGTGGAAAATACCCAATTTGTGCTTACACAACTTCTGCAATGACACTTCCCGCAATGCTGATGGGAATTGAAAAATGGATTGAATTATTACTATTTGGACCAACCGAAGTAAGAGACGAATTATTAGAAAAATGTTCCGATTTTTTTGCAAAACACCTTTTAGCATATAAAAATGCCGGAGCAGATATTTTTGTATATGCAAACCCATTTGGTTCGACAGATTTTGTTACTATTAAGCAATTTAACGAATTAAGTTTACCTTGGATAAAAAAAGATATACAACAAGTTGGAATTGATGGAATAGTATATTATTGCGGTAGCTCACGAATGAATAATGTAATTGATACTGTGATAAATGAATTAGGTATTAAAACTTTTTACCTTAGCCCAATGGACGATATTGCTGAAGCAAAAAAAATAATTGCTGGTAGAGCTTTAGCTGCAGGAGTTATTAATGATATAGAATTAATTAGATGGTCTAAAAGCGAAATCAGAGCAGAAGTAAAACGAATGTTTGATGCCGGAATGCCGGGTGGTAATTTTTTCTTTGGAACATTGGTAATGCCTTATGCAATTCCCGAGGAAAATATAAAATATATGTTAGATGCCGTTTATGAATTCGGACATTTATAAATTTAAAATGAAAGAATTTGTTAAAATATCTGCCAACGAACTCCTTTCAATTAAAGAACGGGCAAATAAACTTGCAAAAGAAAAATCGAGTTTGCAATTAATTGTAAACATGATGAATAAGCTAAGTTTAACGCCCGGTTTAGAAAATACTATAAATACAATTCTTCAACTGCTTATCGAAAATATTGGCGGTTCAAATGTTACAATGTATTATTTAATTGATAATATTATACATAATGTCAGTGTTTTGAGCGAGCATAAAGTAATTGATTGCATTGCAGACGAGGCAGTTAATAAAGCTTTTGAAACGGGCGAAGTTATTGAATTATCTAACGATTTTAAAGACACACTTTTACTAACATCTGAATTTACTAAAGCTTATACATGGGTACTTCCTCTCATTGTTGGTCAAGAAAAAATAGGTGTACTTAAAATTGAAAACTTACATATTGGAATTAGCGAATTTCATGCAGAATTATCTGTATTTGTAAATTATGCTTCTATTATACTTAAAAATGAAATTCTTGGTCATACCAAATTAAAAGAGGCTTATAATGAATTATATAAAGAAGTTGAAATCAGAAAAGAGACCGAAAAAGCACTACAAAATAGTAATGAGGAATACGAAGCAACAAACGAAGAATTACTTGAAAGTTTAGAAGAGATAAGAACATTAAACGAAAAACTAACTAATATAAACACCACAAAAGAAAAATTACTCTCAATAATAGCTCACGATTTAAGAAATCCACTTTTTACTGTTTTAGAATTTTCCGATTTGTTAATTAAAAAAGCAAATTCATTCAGTACAGATCAAATAGTTAAATGTTTGCATAATATTCACGATTCAACACTACACACTTTCAAGTTATTGGAAAATTTACTGGAATGGTCGAGAAGCCAAACTGGAAGGCTGGAATTTAAACCAGAAAACATAGCTGTTAAAAATTTAATTAATGATGCAATTGATATTGCATCTAGCCAAGCCAATAAAAAAAATATTGAAATTAGCTATGCTGCAGAAAACGAGTCAACTGTATTTGTCGATAAAAATATGATTAATACTGTATTACGCAACTTATTAATTAATGCTATAAAATTTACAAATCGCAATGGAAAAATTATTATCAAAATACAATCACAACAAAATCATACTTTATTTTCTGTTTGCGACTCTGGAGTTGGAATGAGTCAGGAAGCTATATCCAAAATTTTTAAAATAACAGAAACAGTTAAAACTTTAGGAACAGAAAATGAAAAAGGTACAGGCTTAGGATTATTGTTATGTAAAGAATTTGTTGAAAACCATAACGGAAAAATCTGGGTTGAAAGTGAGTTAGGAAAAGGGTCAAATTTTTGTTTTTCAATACCAAACAGGCAAACAGTATAGTTTGTAAGTCACTACTAACTGACTAAAATATTTAAACTTAAAACGGGATAAATTGTAGCATTTTTTTTACCTGTTGTTTTAAGTACCGTAGGTACAAAATTTAGGTAGAAAGTGATTTTCGCTCTTTTTTAAAAGTGTCGTAGAGCCTACCGATAAATCGGGACAAGCTCTACGACACTTTTATGTGGGGCTAAATTTCTTTCTACCAATGTTTTGTCCCTAGTGGGACAAGTTAAGTTCACCCTGAGATAGCTAATTTAAAAGAACGAAAAAAATGAAAAATTATCTAACAGGGTAAACGCTAATCCGAATTTACTTCGGGATACGACATATATTTCGTTCATAGGGACTTTGAAACTTGAGGTAATATTTTTCTACCAATATATTGTCTTTAATATGAGTTTTATAATTAACCAATGGCATACTCTGGTATTCAAAAACATATAAAGTATTTTATATTTTCTTCAAATCAAATAGTGCTAATATAAAAAGATTTTAATAAAATTGTACTCATTACTTGAATCTTAAATGTATAAAAATGAGTCAGAATACTCAAGATAATGATTTATCAGCAATGAAAAATAGAGCCGATAAATTAGCATTACAAAAATCGCATCTTCAATTAATAGTAAATATGATGCAAAAACTTGACGTTGTATCAGGTTTAGAAAATACTATTGATTCATTATTGAAAATAATGATTGGAAATATTGGTGGCACAAACGTTTTATTATACTATATAATCGACAATGAAATATATTTTAATGATATACATAACTCAAAAAGTAAAATTGAAAATATCACCGATGAATTAGTAAAAAAAGTATTCAAAACGAAGAAATTTATTGAAATTGAGCAAGAGTTTAACGACACATTATTACATACACCCGAATTCACAAAAGCTTATACATGGATATTTCCACTATTAGTTGGAAAAGAAATAATTGGAGTAATTAAGATTGAGAATATCCACATTACAAGTTTGGAATTTAAAAATGAACTTCAAACATTTTTTAATTATGTCGCTATTCTACTTAAAAATGATATTCTTAGTGACACTAATTTCAAAAATATACAATCAAATCTTGAAAATGAGAAAAAATTTAATGAAGAGTTAATTAAAAGCAACTCTCAGTATGCAGCTCTTAATGAGGAATATGTAACAACTATTGATGAATTAAAAAAAGTTAATGACTTTACTGAGATGCTCATTAATAATATTCCTGACCCTGTTTTTGTAAAAGACAAAGATCATAAATGGATTCTTATTAACGATGCACTTTGCGAGATGATGGGGCACTCCAGAGAAGAAATCATTGGTAAGTCTGATTACGACTATTTTTCAAAAGAGCAAGCCGACATCTATTGGGAAGGAGATAATCGTGTTTTCAAAACAGGAGAGATGTTGCAAATAGAAGAACTGTTGACAGATAGTAGCGGAAATATACATTATATTCAAACTAAAAAAAGATTAGCTCAAGCTCAAAATGGCAGCAATATTTTAGTCTGTGTAATTAGAGATATTACTCAACGTAAGCTTGCAGAAAGAGATATTACCAGTATGAATCGTGCACTTAGAATGCTTAGTGAGACTAACAAAGCACTAGTTCATATTACTGATGAAAAAACATTGCTAAGTGAAATTTGTCGCATTACAGTTGACATTGGAGGCTACCGTCTAGCATGGATTGGTTTTGCAGAACATGATGATGCTAAAACTTTGCTCCCAGTCGCACATGCTGGTTCAGGGTCAGAATATATTAAATCAGCAAAAGTTTCTTGGGCTGATAATGAGCGAGGTCGTGGTCCGGGAGGTGTTGCAATACGTACCGGAAAGCCAAGTATATTACGCTGTATTCAATCTGATGAAAATTTTGCTCCTTGGCGAGATGCTGCTATCAAACACGGTTATAATTCAATCATTGCATTACCGTTGATGAATGAAGGTAAGGCATTTGGAGCACTTGGTATTTACTCTTTTGACGAAGACTCATTTGATGTAAAAGAAGTTGAAATATTAAAAGAACTAACCGACGATCTTGCGTTTGGAATTACCTCATTACGTATAAAGGAAAAGCATAAAATTGCTGAAGATTCATTATTTGAAAGCGAAGAACGTTATCGTACATTGATTGAACAAGCATCAGACGGAATATTCTTGCATAATTCTGATGGAAAAATAATTGACATAAATCAGCGAGCATGTGAAAGCCTTGGTTACAGCCGTGAAGAATTGCTGACAATGAATGTTTCCGATATAGATATAGAAGTTGAAGTAAAACAGCACAAAGAAAATATTTGGGATAATATAACTCCCGATAAACCAGCAACTTTTGAAGGAATGCACTGTCGTAAGGACGGTTCGGTATTCCCTGTAGAAGTACGCCTTGGAAAACTTGAACTTGGGAATGAAAAACTTATGCTTGCTTTAGCCAGAGATATTACCGAACGAAAACAAGCCGAAGAAGAACGTAAAAATCATGTTCGCTTTTTAGAAGACATGGATAAAATAAATAAAGTTATCCATCAATCTACTGATATGGAACAAATGATGCACGATACTTTGGAGCAAGTTCTTTCAATTTTCGATTGCGACCGTGCTTTCTTATTATATCCATGCGACCTTGAAGCAGAATCTTGGTTTGTTCCAATGGAATGTACCAAACCTGAATATCCCGGTGTACTCAAATTAAATTCTTCAATACCACTTAGCGAAGATGTTGCTACTACATTCAGAATTTTATTAAACTCAGAAAATCCTGTAAAATTTGGACTTAACACACCATATCCACTTCCTGCAGACGCATCGGAACGTTTTGGCTTTAAAAGCTTAATGTCAATGGCAATTTACCCTAAAGTGGGGAAACCATGGCAATTTGGGCTTCATCAATGCACTAATGCTCGACAATGGAAACCTTATGAAGAAAGACTTTTGCAAGAAATTGGCAGAAGATTGTCTGATGTATTAACGGGTTTATTAACCCTTCGTAACTTAAAAGAAAGCGAACAAAAATTCCGTTCTTTAACAGAAAACACACCTGATAATATAATGCGTTACGACAAAAATTGTCGAACTATTTACTTGAACCAAAATCTTGAAAAAACGCTTAAAACTACATTTGAAGACATTAAAAATTTAACGCCTACCGAATTTAAATCTGATGGACGATTTGATAACTATGAAAATTATCTTAGAGATGTAATTGCAACAGGTAAAGAGGTTGAGTTTGAATTAAAAAAATTCGATACGCTTGACAAAGATATATTCCATTTGATAAAAATGGTGCCTGAATATAACGAAAGTGGTGAAATAATTGGAGCACTTGCTATTGGTAGAGACATCACCGAGCACAAACAAACCGAACTGATTCTTAAAGCAAAAAATGAAGAAATTGAATTTCAAAACGAAGAATATAAACAGATAAATGCCGAATTGCAAAGAGCAAAAGAAAAAGTCGAAGAAAAAGAAAATAAACTTAGTGCAATTACAAACCAAGCATCCGAAGGAATTGCTTTATCTGATTTAAAAGGTAATTATATTTTCGTAAACCCGTCATTTTGTAAAATGACCGGATATTCTGAAAACGAATTGTTGAAAATGACAGTTTTTGACTTGAAAGTAAGCTCACAACCATCTGGGATTTTTGAAGAAAGTAAAACAACAAAAGAAGGCTTGCCTTTAGAAGTTGCACTAAAACGCAAAGATGATACAATTTTTTATACAGAAATTGTTGGTAAAGTAATAAAAATAAATAATCAAAATTTTGTTCTTGGGATAGTTAGAGATATTACTCAACGTAAACATACTGAAGACACTTTGCGTTTTATCGCTCAACGTGGTTGGTTAAATGATTCAAATACCTTTTTTAATACTCTCGTACAATATCTTGGAAAAATGTTTAATTTAGATTATGTTTTAATTGATAGACTGGAAGATAATCATCAATTTGCAGAAACTGTAGCCTTATATGCAAATGGGTCTATAGTTCCAAATATGCGTTATGAGTTAAAACATACACCTTGCGAAAATGTTATAAATAAAACCTTATGTTGCTATCCAAATAATATTCAAGCTTTATTCCCCGAAGATCATTTATTAAAAGAAATGAATGTTGAAAGCTATGCCGGAATTCCGCTTTGGGATTCAACAGGTCAGGTAATTGGACTTATAGCTGTTATGGATAGTAAGCCTATATTAAATGAAAATTTAATTATTCAAATTTTGCAACTTGTTGCAACTCGAGTAGCTGCCGAAATAGAAAGAGAGAGCTCCGATAATATTTTAAAAGAAAGTGAAGAAAAATATCGAAGCCTGGCTGAAAACATTCCCGATTGCATTATGCGATACGACAAAAATTGTAGAACTATTTACCTTAATCAAATTCTTGAAAAAGCACTAAATACATCGTTTGAAGAAATAAAAAATTTAACACCTACCGAATTTCAATCTGATGGTCGATTTGATATTTATGAGAAAAAATTAAAACATGTAATTGAAACCGGTCAGGAAACAGAGCTTGAATTTTCAGATTACGATACACTTGGCAAAGTACGGTATAACGTTATAACAATGATTCCAGAGTACAACAAAGATGGAGAAATAATCGGTGCTCTTGCTCTTGGCAAAGATATAACTGAGCGTAAACAATCAGAACTCTTATTAAAAGAAAAAAATGAAGAAATTGAAAATCAAAACGAAGAATACAAACAAATAAATGTTGAATTACAAAGAGCTAAAGAAAAAGCCGAAGATAATGAAAATAAACTTAAAGAAGCTCAATCTATTGCTCATATTGGAAGCTGGGAGTTGGATTTAATCAATAATAAATTGACGTGGTCTGATGAAATATATAGAATATTCGGTTGTAAATGTCAAGAATTCGGAGCTACCTATGAAGCATTCTTAGGTTTTATTCATCCAGAAGATAGAGATTTTGTAAATGATTCATATATGAATCATATAAATCAAAAAATTCCTTATAACATTGTCCACAGATTACTATTAGCGAATAATGAAATAAAATATGTAAACGAACGCTGTAGATCTGATTTTGATGAGCAGGGAAACCCATTTCGTTCATTAGGAACAGTACAAGATATTACAGAAAAAGTAATTGCAGAAGAAGCATTACTTCGTACACAATATTCTATTGATAATATTACTGATAGTATTTTTTGGATTAATAAATCAGGAAAGTTGATTTTTGCGAATCAAGCTGCATGTAGAAATCTTGAATATTCAATAGATGAATTACTTACTTTGACAGTTTTTGATATTGACCCTGCATTTCCTAAAGAAAAGTGGAAAGAACATTGGAAAGAAATATTTTTGCGTGGTTCATTTATTATAGAAACCATACACTGTTCTAAGAGTGGCAAACAATTTCCAGTTGAAGTAATTGTAAATCAAGTAGAATTTAACGGAGTACAGTATAATTGTTCTATTGCTAGAGATATAACCGAACGTAAGCAAGCAGAACTTCTTCTTAAAGAAAAAAATACAGAATATCTAGCTTTAAATGAAGAGCTATCTGAAAGAAATAATGAATACTCTAAACTTAACAGCGATTTAGTTATTGCAAAAGAAAAAGCCGAAGAAAGCAACCGTTTAAAAACCGAATTTTTGCATAACATGTCGCATGAAATTAGAACTCCAATGAATGGAATTATTGGATTTTCTAGGTTACTTAATTCTCCAAATATTTCAGAAGAAAAGAGTAAGCAATTTGTAAATATTATAATAAATAGCAGTAACCAATTATTGAGAATTATTGATGATATTTTGGAAATTTCCCAATTAAACACCAAGCAGATAAAGCTTGTAGAAGAAAAGGTATGTCTTAATGATTTATTGTTAAGAATATTCGCTATTTTCAATATAAAAGCTAAAGAGAAAAAAATCCATCTTTATTTGAAAAACGGGTTGCCTGATAATCGAAGTATTATACTTGTTGATGAAACAAAATTATGCAAAATCATAAACAATTTAATAGAAAATGCTTTGAAATTTACTCACGATGGATATATTGAAGTAGGGTATTTGCTAAAAGATAAAATGCTTGAAATATATGTCAAAGATACTGGAATTGGGATTAATTTAGAAAAACAAGAAATTATTTTTGATCGATTTTCGCAAGAAGAAAAAGGTACATCAAAATTATATGGTGGATTAGGACTAGGTTTATCTATTGCAAAAGAAAATGCGGAGTTATTAGGCGGAAGTGTTTCCTTAAAATCGAAAAAAGGAAATGGCTCTACTTTTATTTTAACAATTCCATATAAAAGCGACTTTATCGAAAACGAAGCAAATCCAGATTATGTTAATAATAATAATGAGCATTTTACAATTTTAATAGCAGAAGATGAAGAGATAAATTATTTATATTTAGAAGAATTGCTTTCATGTAATGAATTAAAACTTATAGTTTTACATGCAAAAAATGGTCAGGAAGCAGTAGATATATGCAAAAAAAACAAAGAAGTAAATCTTATATTAATGGATATTAAAATGCCAATAATGAGTGGTTATGAGGCAACAAAACACATAAAAGAATTATACCCAAATTTGCCAATAATTGCTCAAACTGCTTATTCGACAACAGAAGAGAAAAATTTTGCACTATCTGCAGGATGCGATGATTTTATTTCAAAACCGATTGATGAAGAGCGTTTAAATTTAATACTTTCTCAGTACTTAATTCAGAAACCCTGACATCTCGCAAAATGAAATAAAATGTATTTCGCATTTGGAACTATACTGTGTGTGTAAGTTCTCAATAGTTAGTGCCATTATGAAAACTCCATATTTTTAGAAATAACAAATTTCAACCGAGCTTGCGAGTTCAACGAAGTTAATCTTCAAAAATCAAATAAATCTCAAAATACAAATACTTAATATTCAAACGGTTTTGATAACTTGTGCTGAACTTGTTTCAGTATTGAAATTTTGATAATTGTGATTTATTTGTCATTTGTTTTTTGATTTTTGGAGTTTTCTTACAAACACTAGTTAGTTTTATTTTTTGAACAATAGAACATTTGAACATTTGAAAAACGAATTTTTTACCACATTGGATAGCTTATGTTGAACAATGGATGTGCAATAAAATATATTAACCAACGTGGTGAATTAAAGAAAACACTGTCGTATCGTGGGTTTTACTTTGTTATTCTTCATTCGTTGTTCTATTATTCGATTGTTCAAAATGACTTTTTCCAAGTTGTTATTGAGAAGTTACCTGTGTGTGGTGTAAATTTGTACATTTTATTCTTAGCTCTTCGACTCCAAAGTCGTATGTTCAGAACTCCTTACCCATACAAGCAAAATCAATAAAGACAGAACATTAGTTCGCAAAATAAAAAACGGATATTTTTGTTTTTACATC
>MEND01000050.1:0-36305 GCA_001768975.1 Bacteroidetes bacterium GWA2_31_9
TTGTAATATTTTATTCAGATGCTTGATTGTTATACCCATAACTTCAGCCAAATCATCTTGAGTCCAGTTTCTATACTCCATTTGCTCACGAATGAAATATCCTGGTCCAAATTTTCTTGCCGGTCTAAGTTTAATTGTTGTTCCCATAGTGTTTTTTCAGCATTAAGAATAGTGATTTGATATTTCTTCAATAATAAACTCGCCTATGCTTTTTTCGTTATTCTTCCATTCAATAAGCATTTCTAAACGATATTTCAGTTTTAGCCTCATCGAATATCTTGATTCAGTGCCTTTTAGTTTTTCGAAATTTAAGCCTCCATCATTCCATAAATCATAAATATCTTTTGCTGCTTCAATTTGTTGAATTCTAGCAAAAAATTTGTCAATAATATCATTTGGGAGTCTATATTTTTTAGATTTACCATCAACATACAATTTCTCTAAATCTTTATTACTAAATCTAAAATCCATTCTTATTATTCTACAAATATAATCAAAAATTTGTTAAATGCAAATATAAAATAGTACAAATAGGTAAATATAGAAACATGTATTTACCTATTACTAAAATATTGAATTTACTATTGATAATCATTATGCTACTAACACTTCATTTAATTCATTAATAATATCTTCTGTTTGTTGACCAAATAGTTGCCACATTTTTCCTAATCCACCTTGTGCATTAAAAGGATTTAAGTCGAAATCATCTTTTTCGATATGGAAACTGCTAATTACATAATCCTTTATCATTCGTAGCCATTGCATTTGCTCTTCGTTAAACTTGGTTACTCCTGCTTGTTTTTTAAATACCCAGTTTTGAAAATTTTTATCCACAATTTTGTCATAAGCAGTAAGCGTTTTGTCGATTCCGCTAACTTTTCGAATTAGTGAAACTATTGCTGTTAATTCATTAAGAGCTGAACCATTGCATTGTTCAAGAGCTTCATAAGCTCTCCAAATATTCATTGGTGCAAGATTTGGTTTTTCGTTTTGAAGTTTTTCTAAAACGTCTTTAATCATTGTGTAAGTGAGTTCACGTCTGCGGAATGGTTGGTTGTAAAAAATCTGCAAAGCCAATAATTCATCTTTGTTTTGTTGCATCCATTCTGTAAAACTGGCAATCAATTCGTTGGCTTTTTTGCTGTTGTCTTTGTCCCAACCTACATTAATGACTTCATCAGGATTTGCCAAATCAATTTTTTGTTCGTGTGCTTTACGCACATTTTCAATGTATTCGTTCAGTTCGCCAGTAAATACTCGGGCTGCTTCGTTTTGCAGTTTTTCGGTTTCGGCTTTTATGGCTGCTTCAATTTCAATAGGTGCTGCACCTGCTTTTTCGTTCCGAACTTTTGTTTCAATTTCTTCGAGCACATCAGGATTAAAAGCATTCAGTAATTCTTTCACTACTTGCGAAACGCTTTTGCCGTCGGCTTTTTCGGCAAATTGTTTTTTTTCTTTTTCGGTAATTTGTTTGTCTAGTCGGGTTAGTCGGTTGGCTAATGAAGTAAACAATTCTTCTTCTCTTGCACCCACAGCAACGGCTTGTAATAAGTCTTTGAGTGGAACACCTGGCTTTTTCTCCAAAGGTCGGCTATCGGTTTTTAAACTCTTGGTTACACCAATGGCATCAACGATAACAAAATGGTCTTTTGTGAACTTTGCTGTTGAAGTTACTTTTCTTAAACTATCTAAATCAATTGTTCGTGTGCCTCTGCCTTTCATCTGCTCAAAGTAGTTTTTACTTTTTACATCACGCATAAAAAGCAAACATTCCAATGGCTTTACATCAGTACCTGTGGCAATCATATCAACCGTTACGGCAATACGTGGATGATAATCGTTACGGAATTGCGATAAAACAGATTTCGGGTCTTCTTCAGTTCTATAAGTAATTTTTTTGCAGAACTTGTTTTCTTCTGCAAATTCTTGTCTTACAATGTCGATAATATCGTTTGCGTGGCTGTCGGTTTTAGCAAAAATCAATGTTTTTGGGACTTCAAAAACCCCCATCCCCGCTTCGCCCAAAGGAGGAAGAGCGTATCGGTCTTTAAAAATTGTTGGCAAATTTTCTTTAAAAGTGCGGATTATAGTTCTGATTTGATTGGGGTTTACGACATCCTTATCTAATTTTTGTTTGGAGTATGATTCATCTTCATCTTGCAATTCCATTCGTTTTTTTCGACTTAGTCTTTCACGGTGTTCAACATATTCGCCTTTCCAAAGTGTTGCACCTTGTAGGGTTACTTTAGTGTCAATAATAAAAACTTCATATCCCACATTTACCCCATCAGCAACTGCCATTTCGTGCGAATATTCACTTACAAGGTTTTGGTCAAAGTATCCAATGGTTCGCTTGTCGGGAGTAGCTGTTAAACCAATTTCAAAAGCATCATAATATTCCAAAACTTGTTTCCAAAGGTTGTAAATACTGCGGTGGCACTCATCAATAACAATAAAATCGAAAAACTCTATTGGCATTTTTGGGTCATACTCAATTGGAGGAATTTCTTTGGGTAGCCAACTTTTTTCGTTTGGATTTTCTTCTTCAGCACTTTCGTCTAATTCTGTTCCTTTCAAAACGGAATACAATCGTTGAATGGTGCTAATACAAACCTGACTATCAGAAGCTATATAACTAGATTTTAAACGTTGAACGCTGTATAATTCGGTAAATTTTCTGTTATCATCATTTGGCACAAACGACATAAACTCTTGCTCTGCTTGTTCGCCTAAGTTTTTGGTATCAACTAAAAATAATACTCGTTTTGCTTTTGCATATTTCAATAAACGATAAATGGCGGTAATTGCAGTAAATGTTTTACCTGAACCAGTTGCCATTTGAATTAAGGCTCTTGGTCTGTTTTCTTTGAAAGAATTATCAAGTTTTGTAATTGCATTTATTTGACAATCACGCAAACCTTGTGTTTGCAAATCAGGTAAGTCAAATAATCTTCTGCGAAGAGATTTCTCAGTTTTTAACCAATCTCTTAATGTTTCGGGTTTATGAAAACTAAAAATTTCTCTTGCTCTTGGCTTTGGGTCTGTAAAATCTGTAAAACGAGTTATTTCTCCTGTGCTGATATAGACAAAAGGCAAAGGTTCATTTTTCAGGTGTTTTAATTTTGCGTTTGCATAACCTTCAGATTGGTCTTCGTGTACATTCATTCTATGAGCTTCTTCCTCTCTTTTGGCTTCAATTACACCACAAGGCTTCCCTTCTACAAACAAAACATAATCAGCAGGACCAACATCTGTCAGATATTCTTTCACCGCTACTCCAATTCCAGCATTCAAGTTTAATTGCTTAATGCCCTGAATAATCCATCCACAAACATCTAATTGCTTGTCAATATTGTCTCTAGCTATTTGTTCAGGATTTTGGTTCATTACAATTTATTCAAAGTCATAAATTTAATATCAAATTTAATTAAATCCAATTATTTTCAGTTATGATTTATTATGTTTTGAACGTTTTATCAAAGGTAAAAATACACATTAATTTTTATTATAAATTTCAATAATATTTATTTAACTTTGAACAAGAATTGTTGAATTTGAAATATTTCTTTAATTTTGAAATATAAATAAGTTTTTAATCGTATTTTTATATATAAATAAAATATATGCAAAAGCATCATATTAAAGCATTTGTTGGAGTTGATAAAGGTAAAATTAATGTAGGTCTTTCTTTAGTTGAATTTAAAGAAAATAATATTACTATTATTTATTCTCCAGCCCTTGATTTATCTGGTTATGGAAATAATACAGATGAAGCCCGACAATCGTTTGAGGTTTCATTGCGTGAATTTTTAAAATACACCACCAGTAAAAGCACACTAAATGAGGTGCTTATGAATTTAGGTTGGACTATCAATGGTTCATCTACTAAACCTAAATATCGACCTCCTTTAGACACCGAATTAATTAGCAAAAACGAAACTTATAGCGAAATTATTAATAAAAAAAATTATTCGGTTTCCAGACAATATGTTGATTTAGAAATAAATGGCTAATAGTCTTAAAAATGTTCCATTAAAACTTTATCGTGAATTTTTACAAGCAAAAGGTTGTAAACTTACTCGCACAAATGGTGGACATGAACATTGGACACGTAGCGACTTAAACAGACCAATTACAATTCAAACACATATTGACCCTGTACCTGAATTTATAATTAAAAATGGTTTACGAACTTTGGGTCTTGATAGAAAAGATTTTATTGATTGGATTTAAACTAAAAATTAGCACACAATCATAAATAAAAAATCCACATCATTTTAATTATCAATGATATGGATTTTATTATTGTGGAGCTGCGGGGAGTCGAACTTAATCTGTAAATGTTCTTATTATAAAGGTGTTATTTGCTGAAAATATGTGATGGGGGACGAAAATGGGACAATGTTAACATTATATTATATGGGTTTCCAACTTGAAAATATAACCATTCATTATCAATAAGTTAATTTCTTGGTCTCAAAAAAGTGAATATTTTTTATTCTATCCTATATTTCTATTCAATAAAAGTCTTGTTCCACAGAAAAAAGTTCAGGAAATATGTATGGAGTATATGTTTTTATAAAATATAATTTCTCACCAAAACTTATTTTCTTTTCTACAGGAATTGTCCGTATCAGTTTTTTTAATAGTTCTGGATATGAGTGTTTTATATGGCGAAATAATAAAGTATCCTCTAGACCTGTAAGAACTAATATACCATCGTTTAACTGTTCATATTTTATTTCAGCTCCAAACATTGACCTTGCTGCATTAGGGTTAGACTTAATGATTTTGGTTCTTATTTCAAGAAATTCTTTATCGTATTTTGCTTTTATCAGGCAAAACGGGCTTAATGTAGAGGTGTCAATGGATGGTGTTAATTTCCTTAGAGAGTCTATTGTTTTAAATGGAAGATATTTTGTATCACTATTAATTAAAAAATATGAATCTGATAAATCTAATAGATATTGTATTACAAGAATTGTATCATTAATATTTGGTTGATTTATTGAATCAATAATTGATTTAGTTTCTTTATTAAATTCCTTATAATACGGGTTAATTACCATAGAATCACCAGTATTTATAAATACAGAATTGAATAAAAACGAATCCATAAAAAATTTCTTTAATTCTAAAATTAAACCAGAAAAACTTAGGGCGAATGACGAATCACAAATTACTGTATTATTCATCTTGTTCGAATCAAATATCGCACCGTTAAAAGAGACTGTATTGAATAACGTTCCTGATAAATCTGAAAATATTAACTTTGTCCCATCAAAATTTGAATCACTTATCTTGTTATTAGTAATCTGACTATTTTGAATATTTGCCCCAGCAAAATTACAACCGTCTATCGTGCTGTTTCTAATATTCGAACGCTGCATATTTGTTCCTATGAAATGAGTGGCAAAGAATCTAGAGTTCAATATTTCCACCTGTGATAAATTTGCATGTGTAAAGCGTGAATTATTTAAATCCGATGAATCAAAGATTGCACTGAACAACTCTGTCCGAATAAAATAACCTTGAAGGTGTGTATTAGAGAAATTAGAAATAGTTAAATCCGCATCTGTAAAGTCACATGAGCCATTTGCTCCTGAAAAGTCTGAGTATCTCAAACTGGCAGAATTGAAATTTGTACTGTAAAGACTACATCCTGTCAAAATAATATTATCTAATTTCGAATAATTAAAATCCGTATAATTAAGTTTTGCATTTATCATAATGCAGTTTGACAAATTACAGTAAATCAAGTTCCTGTCGCTTAAATCAATTCCTGCAACCGATGGGTATTTTGATAATTTTTCTTTTTTTGAAAGAACCAGCCAATCTGTTTGAAGTAATTTTTTTTGTTCGGGATATTTCACTAAAACTTCGTTCTCAATTATAATTTTAGGAAAGGTATATTCTAATATTGTCCAATACCCAGAAAGTACACCAAAATATCCTGATATTGTCATGAGAAACCAGATATAGTAAGTTATTCCAAGTAATGTTATCACGTTTTCAAAGTGATGCTTTATTCCATTCTTATAGCAGACATAGGTTCTTGTCCCAAACTTTTTTTTACGAAAAAGTTTATTCAATAATCTGAATTTCCATAATAAAAACATATAACCAAAACCTGCCTTCTTAGCTAAAGGAGAATTTTTTACTGAAAATATTTTTATGATATTGGGCGTCTGCGAGTATATAAGATACAAATCAATAATGATACAAGCCATGTGTAAAGAACTGATAGAATATGACTGATAATCTGCAAACCGTAATAGTATATAAAAAAGAGTCAAAAGTGGAAGGTGAAAAGCAGAAATTCTGATTACGAACTTTAATATTTCTCTTCTATCACCTGATTTAATTGTTATTAAATAATTGATTATGAATGGATGGAGTGATATTGCTTTTTCTTCACTTTCAGGTTCTTTTGAGAATTGGAATAATTTTTGGCAATGTAGCTCTAGATTTAACAAGAGGTAATAATGAAATATCAGTATTAAGAATGGTGCTACAACATAAAACCCTTTTAACGGCAAATTTATTCCGATAATTGGCAATTCAATGAAAGAATCTGGCATAAATAACATCAAGTCTGTTGTTGATGCTATGCTTATTGCGATATAGAATAGAAACGCAACAAAAAATAAACCAAGATTCCGGTTTATCCCTGATGAACTATTTATTGATGATAACATGTCTGACATAATTTCTAAATATCTTTTTAGTATTGTAAAAATACTAATTTTTCTGTAATTGGTTGATAAAAAAAGAATAACACCCACAGTCTATTGATAATCTATCCTGCTAATATGGAGTATTATAGTTATTATTCTATTTTATATTTTCAGTATTGAAAAAATAATATAATTGCTAAATATTTTTATTTTCTTTTCCACTACTATAGTTAAGTTTTTTGGCAATAATAATTCATATTCTTCTCTATTGCTAATCGGTTCTAAATATATAGCATTTGTTTTTTTTGGCACTTTAATAATTAAAAGACTCTCATACTTTAATGGCTTATAACTACCCTCTGTGTAGTTTCTATAATACAAATACATTGAAGTACTAAGAAACGCTTTATCAGAAAATACAACCCCTTTCGTTAATTTCTTATCTTTTAATAAGTAACTTTCTAAAAACTTATTAGAGATTCTTCTTATAACAATAACATTATCTTCCAATTGAAATTTGTTTATTTCTTGTTCTAATATTTGTGCTTTTTTATTGACATAATCCACATTATTATATGGGTATGCTCCTCTTAATAAAGCATTAATATTCCTAAAAAAATTACCAGCGTACCA
This sequence comes from Bacteroidetes bacterium GWA2_31_9, assembly GCA_001768975.1. GTDB lineage: Bacteria > Bacteroidota > Bacteroidia > Bacteroidales > GWF2-33-38 > GWA2-31-9. The sequence continues at coordinate 7,314 of MEND01000050.1, forward strand.
TTTATAAAGATCTTCAATTAAAAATATTCTTTCTGGAGGATTCAAACTGATAGCTTGTTGCATTCTTTCTTCAAATTCTATTTTCTCTAAAGTTTTAAAATATTCAAAATATTTTGTAGCCCAGTTTTGTATTTCTACAGGAGTAGAAAAATATTTGTAATTATTAGGGATATAATCCTTCTTTATATTTCTTTTTAAATAATAATTAAAAAGTAATTCAAATATTTTTGATTCAATGATATTGATATTTATTTTTGACATAATTCAAACTAAAGAAAATAACATCAAAAAACCTATATTTTTAGATATACTTTTTGTAACAATGTTTTGGTATGGAAAATTACTACTAAATAATTATTAATTTGAATCATAACGAACACCAATTATACAAACATCATCCACCTGTTCCAAATCACCTTTCCACTCCTGAAAGGCTATATCAAGGGCTTCCCTCTGAGCGTTCATGGGTCTATTGCTAATAGAAACTAATAGCTTTTTCAGAGGCTCATATTTAAATTTTTTCCCTTTTATGCCTCCAAACTGGTCAGCGAAACCATCGGAAAAGACATAAATAATATCATTCTTTTGTAGCTTTATTTCGTGAAGATTAAAGTTTAGCATTGTTTCATAAATGGCAATCGGCATTTTATCCCCTTTAATCTCTGTAAGGTTTCCTTCCCTGACATAGTAAAGCGGATTATTAGCACCGGAAAATAATAGAGTAGAAGCCTTTGTATCAATTGCACAAAGTGAAATATCCATACCGTCTTTTTGCTCTCCCATACTTCCTTTTTGTTGCAATGCGTTAATAATCCTTTTTCTCAGTTCATTTAATATATTATCAGGTCTTGTAATTTTCATATCATTAACTATTTCATCCAGAAAAGTAACCCCAAGCATACTCATAAATGCACCTGGAACACCATGTCCTGTACAATCTGCTGCACAAAAAATTAACCATCCGTTTATCTTGGTAAACCAATAAAAATCACCACTTACAATATCTTTTGGCTTATAAAGTATAAAATGTTCGCAGAGAACGTCATTGGCTGTTTCTACCGAAGGCAGGATTGCACGCTGTATATTTCTTGCGTAGTGGATACTTTCTGTGATTTCTTTATGAATTTGCTCAATATGGTCTTTCTGTGCGTTTATTTCTTCTTTTTGCAGATATAATATGCTGTTTGCTTTCTTTTTCTGGTAATAACCCCTTAAAAGAGCAATTGCTAAAAGAAGGATTAACCCAAACCCAAGCGAAAAGGCATAAATCAAAATTCTTTTACGTTCAATTTCTAATGCCTGTACTTCTTTATCTTTTTTCAAAAGAACAATCTCTTTTTCTTTTTTTTCGGTTTCGTACTTTGTGGATATTTCCGTTAGTTGTTTGGAGCTTGCTTCGTTTAATAGGCTGTCTTTAATATCAGAATACTGCTGGTAATAGTCATATGCCATTTTATATTTTCCAAGCCTGTAATATGTCTTTGAAAAGTTTTCATAGACTTTCTTAAGCCTCTGTTTTGCGTTTACTTCTCTGGACAATATCAAGCATTTTTCGTTGTATATTAGAGCCGAATCGTATTTTCCAGTTTCAGTATAAAGACTTCCAATATTTATCAATGATGTAATAACAGCCTCCTTATCTCCGATATCTTCACTAATTTTCAATGATTGTACATAATAATCAAGTGCTTTTATTTTATTTTCCGATTCGTCGTAAATAACAGCCAAACTGTTTAATGATGCTGCAATACCGGCTTTATCATCAATGCTTTTTCTGAGATACAATGCCTTTGTATAGTAATCAATGCAAGTAGAAGTATCGCCCAAATCTTTATATGTAATGCCAATATTTATTAAACTCATAGCCATGCTACGTTCATCATTAAGTTCTTTCCGTATTTCATAAGCTTTTTTATGATAGAACAGTGCTTTTTCTGAATTTCCCAGTAAACTGTAAATTGCAGCTATATTGTTCAGACTTCCTGAAATACCTATTTTGTCGTTTAGCATCTCTTTCAGGCTTAACGATTGTTGCCAATAATCCAGAGTCTTTTCAAGATTGCCTTTGCGAAAATATATGTTCCCGATATTATTCAGGCAATATGCTATTCCAAGAGAATCCCCGATTTCTTTGTATATCATTATTGCTTTCATGTAGTAGTCAAAAGCTTTTTCGGTATTTCCATGAGAATAATTGTAAGCTCCAAGATTATTAAAGCAGTTTGAACAGCCTGCTTTGTAATTTAGCTTTACTGCGATTAAAAGGGCTTTTTCAGTATAGACTAATGCTTTTTGTGGATTTGTATAAAAATATTTGTTAAACATCCTGTTCAGTGCATTTACTGTTTGCGTATCTGTTCTGGCTTGAATGAAAACATGTTCAATTGAATCGCTTATCTGCTGGGGCTGTGCGGAAACCTTTGCCGATAGTAAAATATAGAAACAGGTAAGGAATATTATGTGTGAAAAATATTTCATTTTTGGACTACCTTTTCACTTTAGAATTTATTTTCATTGGCAATTCTAATTCGCACAAATATAAACAATTAATTTGAAAAAGATACTAATAAGCAGGGTACTTATAAGAACGTTTATATTAGTGGTAACGAAAGTGCTGGATATTCATAAGATTTGCAATATGAAAAAGCAAAATAAAGAAACAGATGCCATAAAAGCTGTCAAAGAAACTGCATTGAAATTGTTAGGAGAAAGAATAAGGCAGATACGAATTAGCAAAGGTTACAGCAGTTATGAATACTTTGCCTACGAACATAATATTTCACGTGCTCAATTTGGAAGATATGAAAGAGGCGAAGACCTACGATTCAGTACGCTTATTAAAATTATCGAAGCTTTTGATATGACCCTGAATGAGTTTTTTGCAGAAGGGTTTGATGACAATAAAAAACTAAAGAAATAAATTTTACTACTTAAAACTGAGTAAATTCACAAGCATTGTGTAAATAAGTACATTTTATAAAAGTTTAATAAAAACATAATAATTTGGTAATTTCTATATTATAAAATCTCATCCTTTTTTAATTTTAATAGAAATATATGTTTAGTCAGGGTCATTACTCTTACCGGATTTTTTATTGCCAACCGCTTATACAGCAGGTTATTGAAAGCAGAAACAAAATAAAGGAAGTTTTAGCCACGAAAAACGAACTGACAGTTGATGAAAAAAAACTATTATTAAGAAGATTGTTTTCAAACTCATGGAAAATAGTTAGTGGAAGGTTTTAGCAATACAACGTCTTCAAATTCAAGCCAATTTATATTTTAACACTTTTTTATGGCAAACCTGTTTGATTTACATGTTTCAACATCGGAACTTCCACAGGAAATAAAAAACATCAGAAATAAGTACAAAGATTATTTACAAATTGAAAAAGGACATTGTCCTGTAACAATCAGGCATAAAATAAATGCGTTGAGAACTTTTATTGCACGGTCGGGAATTCAGCATTTATCGCAGTTGGAAGAACTAACCGTGAAAGATTTTTTCTATAAACAGTGCAAAGATCATGAATGGTCAGCCAATACATACAGAAATTATTGGAAAAATCTGAAATGCTTTTTTACATGGGCTATCTACAATAAATTAGTTAAGTTAGAGTCGAACCCTCTGGATAAGCTTGGAAAACCAAAAATTCACAAAGTAGTACCACGAAGATTGTCAAAAGAACAGCTTCATTCAGTTTTTACTGCTTGTTGTACGTTTCAGTGGAGATACGCTGTTGAAAGGGCAAGAAATGTGGCAATACTTGCAACTTTTATTTATACAGGAATCCGTATTAACGAGCTGATCAATATCAGAGTCGAAGATGTATCTATAAAACAACGAACTATTTTAATCCGTAAAGGCAAAGGGGGCAAAGTAAGAATTGTAAAAGTCCCGATGGAGCTGGTGCGGTTTCTGGAAGATTTCGAAAGTCATATAAAGAGAATAAATATACAAAGGGAATATTACTTCAGCAGTATCGGCGAATATAAGATTATGACAAACAAATATATTTATACCATTTGTAAGAAACTTGCCGATGCAACGAATATATACTTCCGTCCGCACATGTTGAGGCATACTTTTGCAAGTATGGCGTTAGAACAAAAGATTCCAATTGCAAGTATTTCAAAAATCATGGGGCACGAAAGTATTTTATATACTCAAAGCTATCTTGCACCCGAAGAAAATATTTTGCTTTCGCATTTCGAGAGTTTACATTTTCTTACCTGAAATTATTTAGTGGATGTTTAATAATCTGGCTTTTTAGGTGTTCAGCAGTTGCCGATAAATAAATTGCAGTAGTTTTGATATCGTTATGTCCTAACATTTTACTAAGACTGAAAATATCGCAACCACCTTCCAACATAAGCGTTGCAAATGTGTGTCTAAGTATATGCGAATGAAAATGAAAACCTAGTTTATCTCTGAGTATTAGAATTAACCTTTTCACACCGCTTTCAGTAAGAGGTTTATCTTTATTACTGGAACTGAAAAAGTAAATATGGCTTCTGTTGAGCCTTTCTCTTTCTTTCAGGTATGCTTGCAGGTAAATTTTAAGCTGTCCACACATGGGTATAAACCTGTCTTTCTTTCCTTTACCATTATTCACAAAAATAACATCGTTCTGAAAATCTATATCGTTAAGTTTAAGGTTCAGGCATTCTCTCACTCTCAGACCAGCCATAATCATGATTGCAACTAAAGCCCTGTTTCGGAATCTCGGAAAACGATAATGATATTTTAAATTATATGCAGTGTTGATAATAAGTTCCGCCTTTTCCTTGTCTAAGGCTTTGGGAAGGCTTTTATTTAAACGTGGCTTTGATATTGAATTTGCCGGATTTTCGGCAATATATCCTTTTTTAACACACCATTTGCCAAATGCCTTGAATGCTTTGGTATAATTGACTATTGTAGCAGGTTCCCATTTACGCTGAATAGTTCCTTCAAGTATAAATTTTTCAATTACATCTTGTGTTAGTTGATGGATTTCCTGAACTTTTGTGAATTTACTCAAAAAAGGAGAGAAAACCCTTTTGTAGCCTCTGATTGTATAAGGACTTAAATTCTGAAAAACTTGTCCATCGGTGTAAAAGATTTCTAAAAGCTCAATAATTCGAGGAGGTAAGTTGGTCATAACCAATGGTTAGTTGCTAAAAGCAACAGGTCATTGGCTCCGCATTAGAGATGGCGATTTTGTTGTTTGGTTAGGAAATAGATGTTAGTCGGCAATGCTTTAGCCGAGAGCCAGTCTCTTAAGAGGAGTCAACGGACACAATATTGTTGCGTTTGTATTGTAAACAAGCCAAAAACAATAGTCAAACATAAGAGTTTAGTAATATAGCCGACAACCAGTTACTCCAAATAAAATGGTGGGCTCAGAGAGGCTCGAACTCTCGACAAACGGCTTAAGAGGCCGCTGCTCTACCAACTGAGCTATGAACCCTTAAAAGTGCTGTGTTATTTTAGCAGGATTTGAGGGGAAAGCAAGAGTTTTCATGATTTAAGTATTTTTGATATTTTTGTATTGATATGCTACTTTTATTATAAATAACACTACCTTATGAGTAAAAGCAAAAAATCACCCGAAGAAATTATGGAAAACCTGCTTGTTGAGTGTGTTTTTGATGATTTACTAACAGAAAAGGACGAAAAAGAAGCAATGAAAAAAATGCTATTGGCTTTCGTTTTGTTGACTCAAGATAATAAGAATAATTCTCCTGCTTTAAAGGAACTTATTGATTATACAATTACAGGGCTTGACCCTTTTACCAAAAGGTTTAAAGACCATTGTATAAGCTTTATTATGGGTGAATTTCTCGCAAGAGGTCGAGATAAAGACAATAAATTTAAATTGTTTATGAGTGAATCATTAGTAAAAAAAATAATTTTTAAGAAAGGCGATGAGCCTTATCAATATAATTAGTATTTTGAATAATATACGAAAATAAAAACAACAGAATAAAAGCAAATGGGAAAACACCTAATAGATAGAAGTAAATATGATCATCCTGAACATTTTGATGATGTAATTAGAGAATATAAATCTTCAGAAAGATATTATCCTACTCCTCTTGAGAATCTATTGTTTGAATTAGCTGGACATAGGTGTACTTTATGTAAGGCTCCATGGTTAGAAATTCATCATATAGAAGAGCTGTCAAAAGGTGGTGAAACGAAATATGAAAATTTAATTGTATTGTGTCCCAATTGTCATACAAGAGTTCACTCAGAAAATGTACCTAATCAAAAAGAATTAATACAATATAAGGCTAAACAAGAGATTTCTTATGAGTTACCTATTTTGAATAATATTTCTGGAGCCGAATGGAAATTTCTAAAGCAAATTATTGATACTCATTTTGATAATAGAGTATTTTATGAAAGTATTAGTTTTCATAAAGTGTCAATTAGAACGGGTTTTTCTGATGATCTTTATTTAGAAGCAAGAAAAATAGCAATGAAAAGTTTAAGGTGTAGTTATCTTGTAAGTTGTGGTATAATAAGTGTTAATATTGAGAATACTGTCCAATTGGCAAATTCTCTTCGAGATAAAGAAACTTATTCTGTAACAATTTCGACAAAAGTTACATCAAAAGGTCTTAAATGGTTGAGATATATTGAAAATAGTGATTATGTAAAAGAACTTTTAGAAAAGAATAAAAATTGGGAACCGCCAACATGTGAGGTTGAAGAAATTAATATGATGTAAGTATCTCAGAAAATTCCTCGTTATAAAATACTTTCTCTTAATATATATCCAATTACAGAGTCGTTTATTATTAGAAAATCTAATATAACTAAAATACCTTCTTTGAGTTTCTTGGTTTTCTTTAATTGTTCTCGATTATTATAAATATATTTTCTGACAAGATTTTCCATATAATAAATTGTATTAACTTCAAGCTTGGCAGTATAAAGGCTTTTGTTTTTGTTAAGCATTCCAGAAATCCAAAATATTCCATCATTAAGGTATGAGCTCCCAATACCATTCAGTAATTTTGATATTGAATAAAGAGTGGATGGGCAATATCCTATTTTTTCAGTTATTTCTTTAAAAAATATTTTTTCTCTGTCTTTTAATGTATGCCAAGTTTTAGCTGTTTCCTTCCATTCTACTTGTGCAAAAAGATAACTTTCTACAATTTTATCTGTAAACCAACGATTATAACCATTTTTACATATTTCTACTACTTTTTCTTTAAAGAAATTCCAAACAGTCCAAAAATTATCATATGTATCAAGATAATCCTCCGCTATAACAAATTCTTTCAATAAATCGGCTATTGGTTCTGAATTATTAAAATTATCAAAAAATGGTTTTAAATAAGTTTCAACTTCTAACCTATTAGCACTTAATGTGAAATAAGCTAATTTTTCTATAAAATGATGCCTAACCAGATAATCTCCTTTACCAGTTCTGTCTTCAGAAAGAAGTTTTTTAGCAAAAATTGAAATGATTTTTTGAACGATACTTTTGTTATCGTCATTATCAGTTTTTAAAGGGATTATTTGAAAGACTGTTCCCAAAGATGATAATTCTACTTGCTCAATGGCTGGCAAATCCTTCAATAATATTTTATTCTCTACAACTTTCTGTAAGACATTCTCATTCTCTTTCAAAAATCTGTCGATTAATTCAGCTTTAAGAACCCCATAAACTCCTTTTTTATAGTTTTCTTCCTGAAGTATTTTTCTTAAATCTTCAAATTTTGATTCTAATACTAAGTATCCAAATAATATTGATTGAGCATCATTAAAACTAATTCTCCATAAATTATTTAATATAGCATTTAATGAATGGTGTAAGAATCGCCCACTCACCCCGATAGGCATATTATCAAATAAAGTAATTAGAAGAATAATTTTGATTATTTCCTTATCTTCTGGGAATTTTTCTAATAATAATGGTAAAACAGAAATTGCAGAATCAACTCCGTCAGAAACCTGATACTGGTAATTATTTTTAAAAGACGACGAAGCAACTTCATATATAATATTTTTACAGAAGACAATATCTTTCTTCGAAAGCTTATCATAGCAATCTCTAATCAAAACAGAACATACTTCACCAGGAACAGAGTAATTCATAAAATAAAAACTTTCGTCTTTTGAAGGGTTAAAAAGTATGACTTTGGGGCTTTCCTTTAATTTTAAATTGGAAATAACTTGTTTTACTTCATTCAAGGCAAACTTTGGATTTTTTTCATATTTTTTATATTCCTTGAATTTCTCATCATTTCTTATTTTATAATGGCTCCACATTTTCAAAGAATTGAATTTTGTTTCCTCCGAAATTTCTTGCAAAAAGCTTTCTTTCTTATGCTTTAATTTAGGATCAATTTCAGGATTCCAATCAATTTCAATACAATCATCCTTCTTTTTAGTAATAGGGCTCATTTTTCTCCTATCCATTCTTGCAAGATACATTCTCCATGTTTCATCAGACTCGGTTTGCTCCGATTCAGGTGGTAAATTTGCATAATAGTTATCCAATATTTCCCATATTATCTTCTGCCTATTTTCTGCTTCTTGTTCTCCCATATCTTTATTTTTAAAGCATTGATAATTTAAACATAAATTTTCCAAAGTAGATTTTCTATGTACGTCATCACATGCTTTTAGCCTTTCGTCCTCATGAAAGTCATTTTTTGAACTTATACTAAAGTTTTTGAGGCTTAAAAGTGAACTTTTTTGTACTAGATCTAAAATCAATCTATTTGTGTCATAACGAAAAAACTCTTTTGTTTGAAAAAGAATTTTGGCAACATTAAAGGTTTTTTCTGGAAAAGCGAGTACAATACTTGACAAAACTGCTGAAATAGATGCAGACTTAGAGTTTTTTAATAAGTATAAAAGCCAATACTCTAAGTTTTCAGATTTTGATATGTTTCCAATTTCAAGAAAAAACTTTTCCAAAGCCATGTGCATTGACTCTAAGGCATGTGGAGCAACTTGTGTTCCTCTATAAACACACCAAAGCCTTTTGCTAATGTATTGTTTGATTTTCTTATTTTCTCCTATTGAAACGTCTATTTCTTCAACTTCAGGTTTTGCAAAATCTGATTTGGCATAGTATTCAACAGCCTTATTCGTAAAATTTAAAATAAAAGTAATGGTATCTTTTAATGAAGATTGAAGAAGCCAATATATAGGCGTCTGGTATGAGCTTGCTGGAAAATATTCAAGATAATCATCTTCCATATTAAAATATTGTTCTGTTCCCATACCAGACTGGGAGTAGAAAATGTTTTTTTTAGGTGTATGAGACAAGTATAAATCAGCTAATTGCAAAACAAGTTCTGGATGAACCTGAGAAACTGAAATCCCTTCAAGTTTTGTCAAAATTGTTTTTGATAAATCGTAATATGGATTTCTATGATATTTCCATTTATTTTTTAATATTTCTGTTAGAACCTCCTTGATTTCATCTTTGATTTCGGAAGAACCAAATAGTATTGTATGGATTATTTTATCTTTTATATCATCATGAGAGAAAAAAACATCTTTTTCAATTGTCCATTGATAGTATCTCAATGCAATTAAGCTAGAATATTTTGTTGTTTCTCCTGTTTTATATTTGCTGTTCCAATCGCCAATAACAGGTAAGATAAAATTAATGTTTTCTATTCCGATTGCCTCTAAGTTTTCAAAAACAAATTCAATACTACTTTTCCATCCTTCCCCTTTGGGCTTTGTTAAAATATATTTCAACGTATATAAATCTACATTTCTTATTCCTAATTGTTTAAAAAAGTCTTCATCAACTTCCTTACAGGCAATTCTTAGCCAAAAAGAGATTGTCTTTAACAATTCTTGTTTGTTTTTTAGCAATAATTCTTTAAAGTTTTTGAAAAAAAATGCCGAATAATCAGATAATAATATTGAAACGAGTATTTCGTTTTTCCAATATTGCTCAATTTTATTATCCGTTATAGATTCTTCAATAAAAGTTTTAACTACATCATTTTCAAGTAAAAGATTATCTGATACCCAATTTCTAAAACTTCTACGAATTGGAAGAGACTGTCCTATTTTCTCAAAAAAAGTCTGATAATTTGTTGATTTATTAAATTCAATTTCGATAATTTTCTCCAATGCCCATTCTTCATATATATCGTGTGTAATAAAATATCCAGCAGTTTCGTATCCTAAAATACCATCTTTTGTTAATTCATTATCCAAAATATGAGACTCACAATCGGGATTAAGAAAAAACTGCCCTTCATTTGCTCTCTGAAATGCAATTTTTAAGAAAACTTGCTCTCTTGCTGGTTTTGATTTTCGAATATTTTTATCCCACAGTTTTTCTTTAAAACTTTTATAATCCAATAACTCTGTTTCTTTATAAAACTTCAGATATTCATTTAAATAAAATGGATTATTGATTAAGTCTAATAGTTTTTCATTTTGAGGTAATTGAAAAGAGTATTTCTCTGAAATTATATTAAGTTCATACCTTTTTAAGCTTTGTAAATTTATATTTAGTGGAACAATGTTATATATTTCTGAAAATTGGTAGTTTAAATCATTTAAGTAGTTATCTCTTGTTGTAAAGATTATTTCCCAATTATCCTTAATCAGCATAGATAAAAATTCATTGAAAGGGTCGGTATTTTTTAAGTCTAATAGTTTTTCTGCTGAATCAATAACTACGATTTTAATTGTTTCGCCTTTATGAAAATCTATGAACTCTTGAATATTGAAATTCTTAAAAAAATCATTAATATTTCTTAATTCAAATTCAGTAGCTTTAAATATATATAACGAAGCAATATCTTTTATTTGTTCATATAGAGTTTTGATGATAGCTGTTTTTCCCACTCCACCTATTCCACTAAGAATTAATATTTTTTGTTCGGCAATTTTTATTTTTTCAAGTTCATTATCTCTATTTATTTCAATCGTTTGATTGTTAAAAGTAATGCTTGTTTGTATGTCTTTTAGAATATTTTCAGTATGTTTTTTTTGTTCTTTGATTAAATCAATAATGCTATTATCTAAGGTGAAAAAATATTTATCAATGTGTTCATTATCTATGGAAACAAACTCACTTTCATAAAACCATGCCCCTTTCCAAATAATTTCAATATTTTTTGACTTTGCATCATTTTCAATCTCTTCTTGTTCTTTTGTTTTCCTTTTCGTTTTTGCACTACTTTCAGTCCAATCAATAGGAGTATAGAATAAGATTTGTGTTACTTCAGGATTTTTCTGCTTTGCTATTTCTATCTTTTTAAGAAATTCATCTTTATGATTTGATAATTTATCTTCATAAAATTTTGCTTCCCAAGCAATATAATCATCTCCAAATTTGATTGGATTTGTTTCCATTCCTGATTGATTCTTGAAACGAAAAATTCCATTTGTTTGGTTAAATTCTTTACAGAATAACAAATAAGCAAACCACTCAAAAGTATTTTGAGGATTTTCACTAAACTTGGCTTTAAAGATATTCCAATTTGGTTTAATCATAAGTATAAAATAAACAACAACATTAATTTATCTTTTACAAATATAGGTTTAATTTAATGATGTCTTTATACTATAGAATTTTACGGAAAATGGCTATAAGAAAATATACAAATGGAATATAGATGATTCTTAAAATTTTTCTATTCTTTTATTTAAAACAATCATTAATTAATGATTTATATTAAAGGCAAATGTTCTTAATTTATAATTTTACAAAATTAAAGAGGAATAAGCTTATTTAGGTTAATAATTTCACCTTTTGTAATTGGTCTTTCTAAAACATTGAAACTAATTTTCATTTCCTTTTCTATTGGAGTAATGTTATCAGCATATATTTTGGTGTTTAAAATAATGTTAGAATTTGATTTAGATAAGATATAAAAACAATTCTCTGAAAAACATGTTTTATGAGGTTGTACATTTAAGAATACACATTGAATAATGTATTTTTCTATAGTTTCTTTAATCCATATATCATAATGAGAATCTATTGAAGAGGAACTAATAATTGGAAATGTAGAAGATTTTGGTTTATTCGGAAAGGTTTTTTCATCAAAAAGTTGAAGATTAAAATGTTTATCAACTATCATCTCTATTTCAATATTACTTGCAGTTTTATTTCCATTATTACTTATACATAAATTAAAAGGTCTAATATTCTTTGTGAAACTATAATAATCAAGTGCTTGTTCAAAATAAAGCCGATTATCATAGGTTCCTACACTTTGAATATAGGCAATCCCTGTCTTTCGATTTTGTAAATTTATCTTTTCTTTGTAAAGTTCTATTAAATAACTGTTCCAGTCATTATTATTGGTTTTTATAGAAAATATCAATCTTTTGTTATCACTTGGAGATTTATAACCAATATCCTCAGGTTTTAAGGAATTTAAAAAGTCGTCCTTACTGCACGGCACAATGTTTTCAACGTTAAATTCCAAGTTACTACCCAAATTTTGCTGATTTTTTGAGTAAGCAAAATCAATATTGATTTCAATATTTGAGATGGTATCTATTATATTCTCAATTGCGGATTCGATATTATTGATGAATGTCCTTGCGATATTCTTTTTTTGTGAATCATTCTTTTCTAATGAATACTGAAAAATTCTTCGATGTTTTAAATCAAATGGAACACTATCAACACTTCCATAGTGATTGTTTATAATACAGATAACCCTATTCCAACCTAAAGATTTTATCGCATATCCAGCTTCTATTAGCACGTTTGGATTAGGTGTTTTTCTATTTTCGGAATCGCTATTTATAGTTGAAATATCACAAATAAATACTTTGCAGTTATCAATTTTATTTAGAATAGTATCAGCAATACCTGGTGTCCCAGGTTCTCGTTTAGTTGCTTCGTCAATTACTAATTCATATTGATACTTGTTCTTTTTATTAATCGACCTAATAGCATCTGATATACAGTCTTTAAGGAAAGTTCGATTTGTACTATTTTCTAAATCGGATTGCCATGAATAAAAAATTGTTGATTTCATGAGTATTATTTTTCTTTGTAAAAAAAAGCAAGTTACACAATAAATAATTTACTTACAAAAGTTATAAAAACCACTGTTTCATTTTAAATAATTTCTAATAACTGGATTTTTATATCTGTATAGTTAAGCACCACCGCCCAAAACAAGCATCTACCACTTTTTCTGTAAACTCACAGCTTTCCTTCATTTACTGAATGTTGTCAAAACTGATATTATTAATACATAAAATCCTTTCATTACTATCGTTTTCATATATCTGATTGTAATCAACAAAACTTTTTTAATTGATATAGTTTCCAATATCTTGAACAATTTCACTAATTTTATCGCAAGTAAGCAAACACATATTTTGACGATGAGCCAGTTAAAGTAATAATTGTTATATATAATGTTTTATCTACTACTCCTAAGAAAGACTTAGAATCAATTGAAAGAGCTCTTAAAATTTTCGATAAAATGTTACAGGATAGAAATTTCAGACAGGCTGCAAATCGTGTTATTGAGAATGTTGAGAGGTAAATTATTAGGTTTTATTTTTTATAAAAAACAGTATTAATGTTTTTTTTTATATTTTTGTATCAAATATGTTATAATTTTTTATATTAAACTGATTTTATGACATATGTCAATAATAAACGAATGTTAAAATATAATTTAATGTATAATCATTATTGTAACTAACGTATTTTTAGCATTAGAAGGATTTAATATTAAATAATTAATTAAAGAAAATGCTTGATCCTTTTTCATCTCCATGGTTATATGGTTTAATTGTTATAATTATGGTAAGTCGCGGTTTTAAAATTGCTGCTTTAGCTTTTCTTTCGGGTGCTATTACGTATTTATTGTTATATTTTAGTAAAATTGTTTTTGCAAATTATTGTGTGGTTTCTTTTTATCCAAGTATTTCAGTTGCTATGATTACATCAATGGTTCCATGGATTATTTTCGGAACACCTATATCTGGATTGAAGAAGGGGTTCTTAATAATTTGTTCGATTGTTTTAGTAAGTGCTAATCGAATTTTATATAATGGTCATACAATTAATGAAGTAATTGCAGGTATTATTATTGGATTTGTCATTCTAATTGTTGTACAAAGATTTTTTAACAGAAAAAAGAAGAATACTTCTGATGGAGAAGCAAGTGTCTGGCCAAATTCAATTTATGTTCCATCTGGGCTTAAAAATATTTGGAGTCGTGCTGAAGTTGCTGAAAGATACCCTGGGGTAATGTCTCCTTTATTCTCGGATTTATTTTTACCAATAATTGGTAGAAGTATTAATAAAATGGGGAATATTTTACAAATTAAAAAGAAAAAAACTATTATTGGTTATTGTTTAAAAAACGGTCTTATATATTCAAATATGAGTCCTAACAGTTTAGATATTTTCAATGTTCTAAAATTCTTTTTAAAAATTAAAAGAAGTTATATTGACTACTGTAATAACAGATATAAAAATGCAAAGAAAGAATTTTGGGAAAATCATACACAAATCAATAAAAAGCTTGCAAAAGCTACAACACAACAAGAATTATATATTCTTCTTTTAGAATCATTACAGCTTTTTGAGAAATGGATGGTAGAACAAAGTATTTCTCTTTTTTATTTTACGTTCACAAATATTTATCTAAAACTATGGTTAAAACTACATTTTTTCAGTTCATTAAATGAATTATTGACTTCACTAACAAAGGGTATTGAGTCACCTACTTATAAAGAGGCATGTATCTTATTTGAACTTGGAAAAGAATTAAATTCTATTAATAAAGATGAATTGAATAATTCATCAAATATTAAAAACCTTTTAAAGAAATATTTAGATATCGCTGGCGATAGATTGCCTAACTATGACTTTACACAAAAAAGTTGGAATGAAATACCAGAACAAGTTTTAGAATTTGCAAAAAATAGTTATCAGAAAAATTGCCCTTCGCCGGAAGAGTTATTGAAAATTCATCAAAAAGAAAGAAAAGAAGCAGAAGAGTTAGTTGTAAGAAAAATAAAATTGTTTTGTCCCTTTTCTCACAAAATAGTATCTGAACAGTTCTTCCAGATTACAAGAACTATCAATGTCTTTAAAGAAGAAAGACAAATACAAATGTCTGCCTCATGGAGTTTAGTAAAAAAAATACTTCTTAAACTAAGCGATTCATTTGTTAAATCTTGTTATTTTACAGATGATGAAGATGTTTTTTATCTTACTGCATCAGAATTAGCTTGGCTAATTTCTGACCATAGTAAAACATCACCCTCTGTTTTTATAGCTACAATAGATGATTTTAAACATTTAATTAAATTAAGAAAAAATCAATATAATAATTTGAATCAATCTGATATCGAAATCAATCCGGAAGATCGGCAGAATGTTTTAGAATTCAGAGTAAAATCATTATTAAATCTACCAGATAAAAAAAATATTGATAAAACTCTTAAAGGAAATTATGGTTTAGGTAAAATTGTTCAAGGGAGTGTTGTTATAATAAAATCACAAGAAGAGTTTACAAAAATGGAACCGGGTAAAATTTTAGTAGTCCCTGCAACCAATCCCAATTGGGATATTTTATTCCCAAATGCATTAGGTTTAATAACTGAAACAGGCAGCCCTTCGTCTCATCCATTCCTCAAAGCAAATGAATATGGTCTGACTGCTGTTCTTGGTGTATATAAGGCATGTAAAAAACTTAAAGATGGAGATTTTGTTGAAATCAATGGGAGAGAAAAAACAATAAAAAAATTGAATTAACCATGATTATAATATGAAGAATATATTAAGAATAAATGATGGTTTAAATATAACAATTGACGAGTTACCTTTTTTTGGAGGTAAGGCTGCTCAGCAAGCTATGTCCAAAAAAGATGGTTTTCCAGTGCTTAACGCATTTGCAATTTCTTCATTAATATACCCTGAACAAGTTTGGTTTGAGAAAATTAAAACATATAATACGAACCAGATATTAAATGAATTGAATCAGGTAATACTTAATAGTGGAATAAACTTGTCTGATGAATTACATTTATTAAATGCCAACTCTTTTTCGGTGAGATCATCGGCTACCATTGAAGATATTCCTGAAGCTTCTTTTGCAGGTTCATTTTTGACTAGGCTTTTTGTTAAGCCCCAAGAAGTTCCTTTTGCAATTTATGAAGTTTGGAAAAGCGGATTAGAAGAACGGGTTATCAAATATTCAAAAGATAGAGGTCTTACCGATAAACAAATAAAAGTTGCCGTTCTTATTCAACCAATGATTAATAGTCATTTTGCAGGTGTTGCTTTTAGTCACCCTATTGGATATCCCGAAGATAATCATATTTTTATTAGCATTGTCAAAGGAATTGGAGAACCTTTAGTATCAGGTTCTGTAATGGGACAGAATTTCTGGGTTGAACGTTTGTCTTACCTTTTGAAAAAATATGAAAATTCAAATGACCTACATTTACTATCACATTACATGAGTGATATAGCGATGATGGTTGAAAAACTTGAGCTTATAAGGAATTGTCCACAGGATATTGAATTTTGCTTTGATCAAAATTTTAATTTAATTTTACTTCAAAACAGACCAATTACAAAAGCTAAATGAAAATTTTATTAATAGCTCCGAGTAATAGGCCTTTCACTAAGTCCAATTTGGTAAATTCACTTGGTATGAATTTACATCCCAAATATAATCTTTTATTACTTGGTAGCATTGCTATTGAATTGGGGCACGAAGTACGTTATTTAGATGAATCGTTTGAAGATATCCCGTTTAATGATTTTTATGACATTGTTGGAATAACTTGCACCACGAATAAAGCAATTAGAGCTTATGAAATAGCAGATATTTTCAGGGGTAAAAAAATTCCTGTTGTTATAGGAGGAATCCATCCTTCGACATGTCCTGATGAAGCTGGAAAACATGCAGATTGTATTGCAATCGGAGAGGCTGATGAGACGTGGCCTCAAATATTAAAAGACATTGAAAAGAATGAATTAAAGAAAATTTATTCTTCTGTAGGAAAATATTATGACCTGAAAGGAATACCCAAAATTCATTACGAGCTTATACCCAAAAAAGTTCATTACCGCCATACTGGTGCTATTGAAGTGTCAAGAGGTTGCCCTTTTAATTGTGAATTTTGCAGTACACATTTTTTTGGTGAAAAATATAGGACAAGACCTATTGATAAAGTAATTGAAAATATCAACAATTTGCCGGATGATTATATAATTTTCATGGACGATAACCCAATGGGAAATAAAGAATTTGCTTTGCAACTATTTTCTGAAATGAAAGGAATGGGTAAAACTTGGACATCTCATTCTACAATTGATATTGTAAAATACCCAAAACTATTAAAAGCAATTGCAGAATCTGGTTGTCGGAACTTAATTATTGGTTTTGACACTTTAAATATTGAAAATCTTCGATCAACTGGAAAAAAAATTAATATAAATATTAATTATAATGAAGCTGTGAACATAATACATGATTATGGTATCGATATTATGGCAGGCTTTATACTTGGATTTGATCATGACACAGAAAGCACATTTGAAGAGATATATAATTTTGTATCTCGTAATAAAATATTTTTACCAAATTATTGGATACTTACACCATATCCGGGAACAAAATTATTCCATCGGCTTAATGAAGCAAAAAGAATTCTATCTTCCGATTGGAATCAATACGATAGCAGGCATCTTGTATTTAAACCAGCAAACATGCCCCCTGAAATTTTTTTAGAGAGATTCCACGAAATGGAAAAACACTCTTTATCTTGGGGAAATATTATTACAAGAGGCATAAATAATAATAATGGTTACGTAAATATTAGCCGAAAACTAAAATTTAATATAGGCTTAAAATTTGCACGTAAATTAGGTATGGAACAATATGGAGAATAAAATTATGAGTGAAAACAAAGAAACTTTCAACCCAAATCATGTTTATATTCTTGAAGACAATGAAGGATATCAAAATCAATTTTATGATATATTTAATTCAAAATATAAAGGTAAAGTTGAAAAATTTGATAAAGCAGATGATTTATTTAGAAAAATTATTGATAGAAATAAAGAAAAAGCATTTGAAGGTACTGACCTTTTTATTATTGACTTATTTAATCCTCCAGGGATATTCAGAACCAATGTTTTGTTGTTAAAATTTATTTTTATTTTTAGATTTATTTTTAAACCTTTTTATTGGCTTTTCTTTTCTTATAAATATTACAAATTAATGAAATATCTGGATGTTACGGATGAAAAATTAGAGGATAAATTTAATTCAAAAATAAATCCAGAATTAATTAAAATATTTCCTTGGGGGGGCATTCAATTTCTTGCTCATCTCTTACTTGAAAAAAAATTGAATTATAACGAAAATAATCAACCCTTAATTATTATAAATTCTGTTTTTATAAAAGTAGCAAAAGATGTTTGGAACATTAATTTTGTTCCACCAAAAATTATCGGAATTTTATTGAGCATTGACCAAGCAATTGAGAAAAAATTTGGTTCAGCTCCTATTTTAAATAGAAATCAATGTCAGATTCTTCCAAATTTTAAATATTTATTTGTTTTTTCAAAACATTATGGAAACGATAAATATAAATTCAAACCATGGGAAAAAATCCCAGATGATATTATTAAAGCAGATGTTGACGACATTTTTAATACTTATCTTAAAATTATTTTGGAGGAACAATCATGATCTATTTTTTTTTCTTTTTAATACTTATTATTATTATTATTTTGTATAGAAAATATTGTATATTACCATGTGCCAATTTCTTGCCAAATAAATTTAATATAGTATTTCAATTTTTATTTTTAGTACTTATTTATTTATTAACCTTTTATTTTGCAATCAAGACATATTTTTCATTCGGTGGTGAGATATTTAAATTTCTTAGAGAATTACCACCTAATATTGAATTCTATTTTATACTCTTTAGTTCGATAATAATTTTATTATTTGCGATTTATTTGTCAATTATATATTTGCGTCTTCCTATATTTAATAATTGGATTTATGTAATTGATTCAATGGGAATTCCAAATTATTATATAGCTTCAGCACAAGATGATTCGTTCCTATATTATTATTTATCTTTATCAAATAAAATAAAAGAAGGAAATTTAAATAATTACGATGAAGATATTTTTGTTTTAAAAGAGAAAGCTAACTCATTAGGTCGATTATCAAGAAAGCGTTTATTAGCTACTTTATGTATTACTTTCCTTACAATGTGGATTTCTATAACTTGCATTACATATTCAGGTAATCAATTAGAATGCTGGAATATTAATAAAGATAGTTTAACTTGTAATTCTTTAGAACATGTTAGTTATTTTGTTACACAGACTGGTGCAACATTAGGTTTTGGCGATTTTACACCTATTAATAATTGTAAAAAAACTATTGATCAAGAAACTTATGGGATTTTCCTTGTCATTCTAATTTGTGCACTTAATCTTTATTTTATTGTTTCAATAGTGCCCTTTGTAATTTCTTATTTATTTTCTTTGCCGAGCTCGGTTGAGAAAGGAATAGATGAAATTTCAGACCAATATTTATTAAAAAAGATTGAAAATTTAGAACGTAAATTATTAGGTTCAAACAACCCTATTGTATAATTATTTATGTATCAACAATGTAGCGTGTTTCCATTATTTAATATTTGACGATACTTCAAACCCATTTGCAGATAATAGATTTGAGCGGTGTTCATCTTAAAATACTTTCCATTGTTTGTTTCACAAAGTTATAGCTTTGATATTTCTTTTTTGCATCTAATGAGTTCTCGCGTATGTTCTGCTAAGAGAAACAAAAATTTGCCTGAAATACACCATCAACAGAGATAGTTCTTACTGTTCAGCGTTAATAAATCGTTTTTGTATAATGTACAGGTTTTGCATCTCAAAGCGAAAATATTCTAAAAGAAGCATGGCGAATTGGTAAAATTTTCGCTTTGTGATGTAGTGGGTAGCTTGTGAGAAAAGATAAGTGTAAGGTATTTTTTTAAATCATAACTTACTATTCTAGAAATTTAAGAAAATACCTTTCTCTTATCGGGTATAAACCTGAACATTAGGCAAAAAATTGTATTATAAATAAAAGCTGAACTGTTAGAACTATCTATTTATCTTCTGTTGTGGAGTATTTGGCAGGTTTTTAGCTTTGCAGGACATACGCTTGAACTCATGCAAAAAGAATAATACTAAAAGCTGGTGAAACAATAAATTTTCCTGAACAATTCAACCGAACTGTGAGAGGGTATTACGGAGAGGCGGTTTTTGGCATGTGTTTTTGATTGAAGAAGCAAAAATAACAGGGCTATGGATTTTTTAATTCATAGCCTTGTTACGTGTGGTTATTAATAATTATAGAATGGAACGAATGAAGCGAAATTAAGGCAAGCGAACTTGAGAGCAATCCGAATGAAGTGAAATGAAGAGAATGAAATGTTTATTAATAACATGGAACTCTCAAAAATCATGACAAAACAAGGACTGCAAGGCAAAGGCTGTTGGAGGGATTATTGCCAAAAACCAGTGTTTATGATACAAATATTCTGGTTTATTTAATAATCCTGATTCTTATGCGGATATACAAATTCTTTCTTGTTTTATTAACTCTCACCATTCTCATCTCCGGTTGCTCCAGCGATTTAAAAGGGGCTGTAACTGTAAAACCATCGGGCAAGGATAATCCTGTAAACCTGAATATTGATTTGAAATCATTGCAAACCAGTTCTAAAGAATTTAAGGACAATTGTTTTGGAATAGAATATAATAACGGAAACATTGCAAATTTTGATTATCTCAAAATAATTGCAGGTAAAGAATTGTTGCAACCTGTAACCGTTAGCGATTGGTACTTAAAAGGTTGTTTAAATCAATCTACAGCCATTGATTCAGATTCATCTATGGCAACAGCCACAGAATTAATAAAAGCCTTTAAAAACAAATTTAAAAGCGATTACTATGAAATCTCAGATATAAACCTGAATATTTCAGACAAAACAAACCCTTATTGTAAACAATACATACAAAATAATGAAACTTGTCGTTTGGTTGAGTATCTTCAAAAAATGGACACAGAGTTAAAAATGTCCGTTTTTGAAAGTTTGGTTTCGCATGGATGTATTAAATTTGATTTTAGGGCAAAATAGAACGATTTTCGTATATCATAAAGAATAGTTCATTACCATTAGTTCTACTTTTCTCTTTTTTATTCTGTAATTAATAGCTACAGGTTTTTCGACTTTTTTAATTATCCAGTTAAAATTACTTGCATATTCCTCAAGAATATCGGAATTATAACAGCTTAGGAGAAATTTCCCCTTTATTTGAACGAGGCATTTGAGCAAGTTTTCAAAGTCCAATTTTTTATAATAGCTATAATGCCCGCAATCGCTATTAAAATAAGGTGGATCACAATAAAAAAAAGTATTTTCAGTATCCCTGCTTAAAATAACTTTTATTGCATCTCTGCATTCTATCTGAATGTTTTTAACTCTTTCTTTAAGGTTATTATTAAATGAATTTATTTTAGACTTAACGTTTAAGGTACACGAACCGTATTTGCAATAGCCCCAACTTGGACAAACGTTATGAGAAAAGCCCTGATTAGTTGCTGTCCAGAAAGCCCACGCTCTTTTTACTTCGTCAAAAAGTTCAGGATTTTCGTAGATAACCATAGCCCGCCTGTGTAGTTCACGGCTATGAAGGGTAGTAAGAATCTCTTTTTCCAATAATTCGTATTTCGATTGCAGAACTCTGTAAAAGTTTATGACTTCGTGATTAATGTCATTTATGATTTCGACTTTAGAAGGTTTTTTTGAAAAAAATATTGCTCCACCTCCAAAAAAAGGTTCACAATAAATAATATGTTCGGGAATCAATGGAAGTATGTATTTTATCATTTTTTGCTTACCTCCATAGTAAGATATTGGTGTTCTCATAGGTTTGTAGAATAGTTATAATCAAAAATTAATGACCAGTAATTACAAGCTTCGATTTCATCTTCTGTAAACTTACCACTCTCCTTCATCTCCTGTATTTCGTCAACACTGATATTATCAATGCACAAAATCCTGTCGCTGTCTTTATTTTCATAAACCTGAATATAATCTACCAAGCCGTTTTGTTTTACGTAGTTTCTGACATCCTCAATAATTTCCTTTATTTCTTCATCGGGAAGCAAAAGATACATATTCCCTGAGAGCAGAGGTTTTCCCGAAAAAGCATAACGACCCTTGTCAAAGGATTGAGGGATTCTTTTCCATACCATGTTGTAAAGATTAAGAATAAAAGGGAATGCAGGGAAACAAATCCCTGTCTATGTATTTACATTATAGGTGAACAAGTATTCACCTGTCAAATTTTATTATAGATTAAGAAATTCGAGTTCGTCAGGCACATCAAATTCAATAATAGGGGGAGGGATACTCGCTTTTTTTATTAGGTTACGGTTTTTGTAAAACGGAGTCATTGTAAGCAAGGCAGGACGTTGATTGGCATGTATTAAAATAGCCTCATTATCAGATAATTGCCTGATTTGGTCAGAAGACATTAAAGGACGCGCAATTTCTCTTATAGTAGCACTTGAATTACTATTCCATACACTGGAATCTGGTTCTTTGTATCTGACTGTAGTTTGACCAAGTGTGGCTTCCAAATCCCTCGTCATTTCCAAAGACAGCCCACTAAAATATATTTTGGAAGAACAGTTATTTAATATGGTTGATGCATCTGATTTACCATAATTATTAGTCAACTGCTCTAAGTCTTGTAAAATCAGGCTTAAAGAGACCTTACGCTTACGTAAAACTGTGATTAAGCTTGACATTCCCGAAATATTCATATTCCCAAATTCATCCAAAAGAAAAGTAATAGGCAGATAAGGTTCGTCTTCTTTTGGAGGTTTCATACAAAAGTCATACAGTTGAGAATAAAATATGTTCATGAAGAAACTATAATAGCTTATATCTTGTTCGGGGATAATAAGATAGAGTGCCGTTTTTTCTTGTCGGATTGATTCAAAATTTAATGTTTCAGTCGCAGTTAGCTGACAGAGTTTAGAATCAGTAAATTTCTGTAGGCAAGCCTTCGCTACACTTATTCCTCCAGCAATAACCTTCTCATCCTGAGACAAATATCCAACTATTTCATCAAAGGTAGCTCTATCAGCGTTGGCAGCAAAGAAATTATTAAGGGGGCTACCATCTTTTCCAAACTTGTTAAGTAAATATCTGACATTGTGAAGGTTTTGATATTGTGTAGATTGGTTTTTTAAACACCTGATTAACAGCCCGATAATTTGTTGCCCAAGATTGTTCCAGAATTTTGAATCACCTCTGCTATCAGGATAAGCAGTTTTTATCAATATTTCAGCTATCTTATCAATATCAGTGGTTGAATTGGCTCTGTATAAAGGATTCCATTGATATGAGCCTGAAATATTACTTACATTAATAACCTTTATTTTAAAACCTTTTTGATGCAAATAACCACCAGTATGATTAAAAATTTCACCACTTGGATCAGTTATTACGGCGGATGTTTCAAGATTAAGAACATTAGGAATAATATATCGTGTTGTTTTACCTCCTCCAGTTGGGGCAATCAATATAAGATGTTGATAGCTTTTCTCTTCTGACAATTTATTTATTCCATCTAACACCAGACCCTTATTATTTGGAGAAATAAGCCTTCTTTTATTCCAACCACTCAGGAATTTGGCATCTCCATATATGCCACTGGTTGAATGTCCAAAAAGGAACCCGAAAATAGATTTCAGTATATAAAAAACTACTTGAAAAACTATAGCAATAAGTCCGCCGATATATGAATTAAACATAAAATACCTGCCGATGAGGACTATAGCAATAATTATTACAATAAAACCTATTAATGTTTCCATAATGCTATCTTTCTAAGTTATTGATTGATTTATCCTTATTTGTTTGAAGCACTTTAAGCTCATTCAAACGAATATCATTTTCACATGTTTGTTTATCATGTATTTCAGGTTCAATATCCTCATTGGTTTTACTTTTTGCCAATGCAGGAACCAGTTTTGAGATAGGTTGCTTAACAAAATAAATGTCTCGTTCAATCGCCAAATTGAACGGCGGAACTTTTATATTTTCCAACTCAGCAATTGAAAAATATCCCCACTCGTCATAACCCATACCTGTAACATAACCAAAGCAAGTTTTGCTTTCAGGGTCATATTCTGTAGCATACCATGTTTGGGAGCCACAGGGATTAAAAAATTTTGCAATTACAAATGGGTCGGGAACATTCTCTTGCCTTCCAGTTTTTTTGAATGTATTTTCGAGCTCTTTTGTTATGAGTTTCATAAATTTATCGTGTTAAATCGTTATTAAGTTTATCTTTTCCACTTTGAAGCTGTTTTAATTCGTCAATTCGATTGGCATTCTGTTCAGTTTTTTTCTCGCAAGAATCGTCTATTTCATTATTATTTATCAGATTTTTTTGGTATTCGCTTAAAGGCAATCCAAACTCCAACCATGTGCTGTCCGGCATAAAGAATATTCGATGTTTGGTCAAGTCAATGTCTGGAAGCACCAACCGGACAGCCTCCTCTTTAACAACCACCCAACCGCCTGTACGGAATGGGTTATTCACATCTTTACAATCATCGCTGATACTGATTAGAATTATTCCTTGCTCCAAATTTTTATGACATTCCTGACAAGGCTCTTTGTTTAGAGCTTTTCCATGAAACTGCTCCATATCCAGAACAGGGTCTCCATTTTTTTTGTACTTGGTTGCCAGTAAGATAGTTGAATCACGCCCACATACATAACATTTTGTTAACGAAACATTAGGTTTCATAGATTTAGAGTTAAAGTGATAAATTTTGTTCTTTATTCCTTTTTTGATGATAGGCTTGAAGAAACCGTAGTTCCTCAAGTTTTGAATTTCTATGCTCATTATCTCGTGTGTCAATCATATTTTTAGCCTGTACACGAGCAATCAGTTTGGCTTGTTCCATATCAACGGTTGTTCCAAGTAATGCACCTACATAGTCGTAAATTTGATATATAGTTATGCCATGGTCATCTTTTAAAATTAACCCAACCTCTCTGAGGTTTTTGTCACGTATGTAAATAACAATATCGTCATTCATAGTGTCTCTCTCATCATCGAATGAGATTAAGAGCGTGTTTTCATTTTGGTCATTCATAATCTTATGTTTTAAAGGTTAGCGACAGAGTGTTTTGTTTATATTTTTAGTGTTTTGATTTTGAAGATGTTGAAGCTCAATCATTCTTTGGTTTATTAATTTATTTTCGTGTGATTCAAGCTCCATCAATTTTTCCTTATCAATACCGATAGTGCCAAACCGAAATTTTTTACCTCCGTATATCACACCTTTTGTTTTTCCTCTATAGCTGTACAGCTCAATATCAGCCTGTTGGAGTATCAAATCAAAAAATTCAGCCTCATTGGTGGATTGCCTGAATAAATCCATAATTCTGGCTGTAATGATTTCCTTGTTTGTTGGTTTATCTGTATGGGCTTTAAGTTGATATTCGTTTTCCTTCCTGCGGTTTTTGTCTTTATCTATAGCGTTTTGTTTGTGTTTTTCAGGTTTGTTGAGGTAAACAACAGAATCTTTAAGCTCAGGATACTGTTCCAGTTGGTATTGCTCAATGTTTCGCCGTACTCGTTCATATTCTTTGTTATTCATATTAAGAACCTTTCCGCTACGATATTCATTTGCACTAATACATATGTGCATGTGTATATGTTCTTTATCAAAGTGAGGTTTAGCATAGCAAATAGCATTTTCAGCACGAAGCGAAATGTATTTTCTAGTAATATCTTCTAGTACATCAGAGGAAAGAAAAGGAGTACTTTCTTTGGCGAAAGAAAGAATTTCATGGTAGAAGATAACGGAACCTTTTCGTAATTTACGGTATTTGGAATTTTCATTTAAAGCACGGATAGTACCATCGTAGCTTGGATTGGGGACATTGTGATATATAGTGATTGTATTTTCATCACTTTGTTCCATCCCATTGTTAATGTACGTAATAAGCTTCTTTGCAAGAAATGACTTCCAAGAGAGTTTTTTAATTATCATTTTTATGCTCTTTATCGGGGTTTAATAATGGCGGATTGGTCATTGCATTTATAATGATTTGTTCTAATTCTTCAAGATAGCTGTAAAGCGATTTTTCATCATTAAGTGAGAGGTTTTTAAAACTATTTACCCTATATGCTATCTGGTTGATATTGTTGCCAATACGTCGAATGCTAATTAAAAGCTGGTGCAACATATTTTCATCAGGAAGCATAAATTTTTGATTTATATAACCCGAAATACACAATTTTAGGAATGATGGGGTTGGGTTATGTTTATTTTGTTTGGCAAATTGAGCGATTGCCTGAAATTCATCCCTGCTGAAAATAATCTCCCTGCGAATTCTGTTGGACAAATAGCTGGCTTTGTATGATTTCAAATATTCTTTTCGATAACCGGATTTCATTTCTTCCAGTTCATCAAGATTGCAGTTTTCAATTGCTCCTGTATCGAAAAGATATTTTTTCAAACTATTTTTCATATGAGTTTTTTTTCGGGGTTCTCAGGGGTATCCCCTGAGCAAGTTGCTGAAAGCAAGTAAGTTGATGTGGGATTTATTCCACAGAAACTTACGTACTTGCATAGCAACGAAGGTGCTATCTGTGGGCAGACTAATTGCACAACACCAGAGCTAAAAGACATCAAAAATCTGCTGGAACTTTTAACCAGAAGTATTTTGAACAAATTATATTTTAAATCCAAAGTCTCTCGCATTATATCATAAATTGACAAAAAAGTATAGTGCAATTATAGAAGGCATATTTTACTGGTCGTTATTTTCAAAAAAAGAAATAACATCATCGTATCTGTAGAACCATATTCCACAAATTTTTTTGCATGGTAACTTTCCGGAAATTCTAAATTTTTGCAAAGTGTTTGGAGATATATTAAGCATTGCTCTTAGGTCTTTACTGCGAAGCCATTTTTTACTGCCATGATTGCTATATCCTGTAATTTTCTTAAACTCAATAAGTAATTCCTTAATTAAATCCTGCTTGAATCTTAAAAGATCGTCTTGGGTAACTATTTCAACTGGCATAGCTATTTGTTTTAATTTTGCTTGTATGTTGCTCCGAATTTTTCGAAAATGGTTTTCCAGTAATATTCCATTCTCGAAACAGATTTATCGTCATCTAATGCTTCTCGGGGAATGAAAACATTAACCTCTAATCCGGCAAAACATCTGGTGTCCTTCAATTCAGGCCACATTTGCATTATTAGTTTACAATCCTGTTTAGCTATTTCAATAGCATCAGGATTGCTCTCAGGCATTTTTTTGTAAAAATTTACAGTATTAGGCATACATTCTAACATGTCTGAAACATAGTAAACATGTTTTACCGTGCTTGAATCTGTTTCACTGAAAAACTTATGGCAAACATGTAATGAACCCCATATATCTGACCCATTTGTTGTTTGGTTCTCTTTATTGGCAGGAAGTTCCAATGCTGTTAGCAGGACTTTGGAAATAAGCTGTTTTTCCATTTCCAGATTATTTTGTAATTGACGTTTAGCTCTTTCCTTATCTTCAGGATTAAGTTGACTGAAATTAGAAGGAAGTGTTGAACTTATTTTAAACGATTGGTATAAATCGCAACTACTTGTATTTTCATGAATAAAATATATTGCCAACTTATCATTACACATATTTAGATTTTCGGATACAACATTGATGAGTTTGTTACGAAGATTATTAAGTGATTTTGCGGTAAAATGGGGACTGTCAGATTTGTCCAAAAAAATGATGACAGCCTTGTTTCTCATTAATGTCTGTGTTTCGGTTGTTTCCTCTGTACAACTTTGTACAAAAAGAACAAATACTAAAAAAGTAATTTTAAAATTTTTCATAATTATTTCTCCTGATTTTTAGTTTAACAATTTTCATTATAAAGCTTTAATAAAAAGTCTTGTTTTTCGTATGTAAAACCCGAGTTTCCGGCTTGTTGACCCAAATGATAATAAATGTCCGTCAGTGCTTTTGCCCTTTCTGAAAGATGAATTGTCCTTTCTTTAAGCAGTTTATTGTAATCGTCAAAAAGGCTGGTAATTTTCTCGCAAATCTCTGTCTCATGCTTAATTCTTCCGGTCAATTTTGATAAAGTATTACGAGCCGAAATTATGCGACTTCGCAGATTAAGTACTTTATATTGTACATTTGCAATACCAAAGCAAATCCCAGATAATAGGGCGATTAGTACTCCCGATAAAATAAATGTCCATTTGACAACATCTTTTCTTAAATATTTAACTTTTAATTCTTCCAGTGAATTGATTTTCGGGTCATAAGCGTGTAATAAAGCCAATTCTTTTGAACTTCCAGACTCTTTAATGCTATTGAGGATTTCTTCATCAGCACCCATATTGCGTTGGAAGGCAAGTTGGGAATTAGTATTATCACGGACTTGATATACGTACTCCTCAATTTTCTTTGTTACAAATGATTCATAACGCAAGCCTCCGAACGTTCCTATACCTGCAAACGTAATAACAACACAAGCTAAAATAGTAATGATGAATCTTACAATTTTGGTATGCTGGATATAAAAAATCTCTACTAACCTTTCATAAACTATTTTTATAATCACTGCAAACAATGTAATTCCAATTGAAAACATAATAGCTTCCATTTTTGCTCCAATACCTACACCTATTCCGAGGTCATTAACAATTAAAGTATGTGTAATTGAAAATTCTGCTGTCATACCCAATAAAGCCAGTAACATGAATTGTCCGAATATTTTCCATGAATAACCTTGCTGGCGACAAATGTCTCTTTCTGGGATGGAATACTGGGTATCAGGAATACTAAAATCATTATCTTGTTGGTGGGCTTGCCCATTTCCATTAAGCCTGTGGCTTGTCAGGGCTTGTTTTGTGATATTTTCTTTTTCCATA
>MEND01000050.1:36314-43037 GCA_001768975.1 Bacteroidetes bacterium GWA2_31_9
TTGATTTGTAATTTGTGAATTAACTTAACCTTCTCACAAGCTGTTACTTCTTGCCCTTTTCTCGCAAGCTGGTTGATGTCTTTTAATTTGTCATTAATTTGTTTCTCAACCAATGTTAGCTTGTCATCCTCTTCAATAAACTTATTTAAATATTCCTGTGGAATATTTACTAAACCTGTTTGAAATCCAAGATTAACAATAGCTTCTACTTTGCCTGATTTTGTGTCTTGAGAGGTAGCTTTTTCCCTGTCTTTAACCACTAGTTGTTTAAGGAAGATTTTTTTGAACATGAGTTGTTTATTTTAAATTATTCATTGTATTAGAAGTAATATAATTACCAGTTTTGCATTTAAAACAAATTCTTCTATTGAATAAGATTTGGAACAAAAAGAGTTGTTGTTTTTGTGATATAAGAGGCACACATTGATAGATTTTATATTGCATTTTATAAAAATTTTTAAATGAACCCTTCCAGAAACATATTGGAAGGATACATTATTGAGTGACTAATGTGTTAATATCATTATAAAAATGACCATTGCAGAGGCTTTAAATAATGTACACATTATGAGCATGATACATAAAGCAACTTCTTCTTTTGAATTAGCTTTTGGTTTAAATAATGCTTTAATTTTTTTCATAATAATTTAGGTTGGTTGATTTTCAAATTTCATTGCAAAGAAAATTTAACCAACTGTTTACTCCAATTGTAGATTTACGGTAGGTTTCCGGTAGATTCGGGGTAGATTGTTATTGGAAGTATTTAATCAATGTCCAATTTGTCTATATTACCCTTGTTATTTTCCAAGAATTTCATTGATTGTATTTCTATTTCCATTAATTATTTCTTCCCATTCGTGTTCAAATATTGCAGTTGTTATCTTCAACTCACGAGTTATTTCATTGGTGTCTTCTACTGTGTAAATTAAGTAATCGCGAAAAGCGGAGATGTTGAATCCCATGCTTTCCCATTTTTCTTTTTTCAAATCGTTATATTTACCATTGAAAAAGTCATTGTTAAAACCGCAACCACAAATAATGAATTGATAGTTAGTGAATAACTCTTGCAAGGTTAAGTTTTTAATTTCCTTAATGTTATTACATTGAACAAAATATTGAAATTCGCTAAAACCGGATTTTTGAGATGCCTTTCCAAATAAAGCAACTTTAGATTCTCTTAAATACTTAATAATAGTATCTATTTTTTTCACACCTTCTGAGCCTATCAAATTTAATACAGTTTTACTAGGAATTGCCCTTCCATTAAATAATGAAGTTCCTTCAATATTTTTGTGATTTGGAAGCAAAGTCCATATATCTCCATTAATTTCAAAATTTGATATTTTATTTTTCATAAATTATTCGTTAAATTTGAAGACAATAGTATAATTCAAATTATTGAACCTGTCAAGTTGAGTTTATGCCAACAGTTGAATATAAGTTAATTAAAAGGTTGTTTGAACAATTAGAACTCGAAAAACCTCTCATGTTTGAAGATAAGTCGAATCTAAGGTACGTGGATATTATGAATGAGATTATTGACAAAGCGATTATCTTCCTTTTAGAAAATTTTTCAAAAAAATTAGGAAATGGCATTTATCAAAGTGAATTTATTAAACAAAAAAGAAACTGGATTTGGTCTGATATGTTTGAGAGGAGGGAAGTGAAAATTTCTATTGAAAACCAACAGGATAAAATTGTTTTGGAAGGAAGTAACCTAATAAGCTGCCTGAGTTCTGACGAAAGTGTGATTCAAAATTTATATGTTGCATATAAAAATGAAAAAGATGTAAAAGGAATTTTTAAAAAAACACTTTATACAATTGCATTTTATTTTGGAGAGTATACTTATGAAGAGTTAAGGAGACGAATGAAAGAAGTACATCGGATTGATAAAATAGAAACATCCAATAAGAACCCTGAATCAGAATGTTCTTTCAAAATTAGAAAAGGAAAAGATATTTCTGCATCTGATTTTTTTGAAGATAGAGAAATAAATACAAGAAAATTTAATGACTATTATTATGAAAGACATGATATTGATGAAAAATTGTTGCAGAATGTAAAAGCAGGTAACCATACTATAATAACAGGAAAACCATTAGCAGGTAAGACGAGAGCTATTTATGAACTTATTAACAAAAAGATTCCTGAATCGAACATAGTCTTTTATCATCATTATAACGAGATTTGGAAGGAAATTAGTATCTCAAAATTAATTTTACCAAAGGAACAAAACACTCTATTTATCTTCGATGAAATTGACAAGTATTTCAAGCATGAAGATTTCTGGTTTATTCTAAAAAAAATATTAGATTCGGAATTAAAACTTACAATTATTTGTACATGCCAAACAAGTATGATAGAAACGATTGAAAGCTCGCTTTTATATCTTTTTGTAAAGTTTTGTAGGATTCATATTGAACCAATTAAAGATGAAAAAATTAAGGAGTATATATCTAAGAAATTGAATGTTTCAAAAATTGTGATGGATGATACCATTGGATCATGTTTATTACCACTTTGCGGAATGAAAGAGGTATTTAAAGGGCTATCAAGTATTGAAAGAGAAATTCTTCGAGCATATAAATGTTTCAGACTTATAGAAATAGGGAAGAGTATTTCTGCAAAAAGCATTAAAGAATACTGTTACAAGCGTTTAAATTATCCATATAACAATGAAGTGTGTGATTCTAACTGGGAAAGGTCATTAAGTGAATTGTATAAAAAAGAAATAATTAGTAATTTAGATGACTTGAATATAGAAGAAGTATATTTAGAAAAATTTCTTCCAATATTAAGAAATTCTGAGGTAATTGAAGAGATGTTGAATTATTACCCAGATGTATCTACACTTAATAAAACTTTATTCATTGAAGATTCATTTGTGAGTTCATTGTTATTGGTTGAAAAGATGATTCAAAAAGGTATTGTCCCTGACTTACGAACTCTCAATAAATTAATGTTAAAAACAAAAGGAAATATTGATGCAATTATTTTGTATTATTATAATAAAAAGCTGGGTATTAAGCTAGATTTAACAACATATAAAAAGTTACTTATATTAGTCAATAATGAATATTTATCAAGAATACTATATAATGAAATGAAAAGTGAAAATATTGATTTTGATAGCTTCACATATTCGATATTATTAGAAAATACAAGAAAAAAATCAGAAGCATTGGAGTATCTTGACGATATGCGAATGAAAGGATTGCGAATGGATATTATTAATGCACGTTTATTTATTGATATTATTGATGACTATCAGGACGCATTACCTGTAATTCAGGAGCTTAAAATAGAAGGATTTTCACATGAAATATTCATATTTACCAATTTGATTGATAAAATTTCCTCTTTAGAAAATGCAAAGGATTTTGTTAAAGAACTTGAAAATTCTTGCCCCAAGAATAAAGCACAAAGTGAAATTTTAATGTATAATTTAATATTACAAAATATCCGTAGTTATAGCGAAGCAGAAATATTTATTGAAGTAATAAAAAAAGATGGTCTTTTACCTGATAAAAAAACGTATTTAGTATTAATCGAAAAAGTTGATAGTTGTGAAAATGCAATGAGTTTCATGAAATTGTTAAGAGAGTCATGTGTTGATATTAAAGAGTTTGTAGAAGAATTATTATTGTATGAATTCCAAAGATTTGAACATGAAAATGTTATTTATTATGACCAAGGGAATGAAAATAAAATTTTTCAAAAACTTCTTGGAAAAGTAAGTAGAATGAACATTTATCGCACTAAAATAAATCACTCCACAAAATCTTTACCCTCTTTAGTTATTGATTTATTACAATCAAATAAAAAGCATATCTTTTTTCAAAAACTGAAACAATCAAAAATTAATCCTGAAATTTTCATAATAAAAAAATTATTTCTTGTGTTAAAATCTTATAATGAATCTGTTATGTTTCTAAGTAAAATTATGAAAGAAGATGAAAAAAATGATAATTGTTTTGTCAAAGAATTAATTAATAAGGCTAAAACGATAACTGAGTCTATTGATTATTTAAATAGAACAAGAAAACTAAATATTGAAACAAGTAATGATCAATTAAATTTGTTAATATGTAATTCATTGTGTTATAATGATGCTTTAAAATTAGTGAATATAATGGTAAATTATAACCTTTCTCCTGACAGTTTCAGCTACTTCGAGTTATTTAACAAGGTTAACGATCAACTTGATGCAACCAGCTTCATCTCTATATATAGGAATGCTGGATTTGAACCTGACTTTTATGTATATGAGAACTTGATTGATAAAGTTAAAAGCTATGACTTTATTTTGTATTTGATTAAGGAGATAAAATTTGAAAATTTAGAACAGAAAAGGAAAATATCTAATTTTTTAATCTATTTATCCCCTAATATTATCAAAGCAAAACTACATTTTGAAGAAATGATAAAAGCGGGGATTATACCAGACGTACAAAGTTTTAATGCAATTTTAAAAAGGTATAAAGATTTTGAAGAAGCAATAAAATATTATGAATTAATGAGAAAATATGATGTAAAACCTAATCTGGTTACATTTATAGTATTATTTGAAAAAAATATAAAAAATCAAGAAATTGTCTATTTGTTAAAAGAAATAAAAAAATTTGGGATAGAGTTTAGTGGAATCAAAAAGAAAGAAAAAAAAGAGTTATCAATATTGCATCAAAGAATAATGATGTCTAACAGTATTAGTTCAAATTAGAAGTTTATTTTCTCTCCAATTTGATTTATCTTTTTTAATATTATCATTTTCGTTAAGCAGTTTCTTTAACCTCCCCATATCCTCACTAACCTTACTCTCCACCACCTTTGCATAAATTTGCGTAGTCCGAATATCCTTATGTCCAAGCATACTACTAACCGATTCAATAGGAACTCCGTTTGTGAGGGTTACAGTAGTTGCAAAGGTATGTCGTGCTAAATGGTAAGTCAAGTTTTTGGTAATGCCACACAAATCCGCTATTTCTTTGAGATAAGCGTTCATTTTTTGGTTGCTGTAAACAGGTAGTAAAGTTCCTTTCTCAACAACAAGAGGATGCTCTTTGTATTTCTCAATTATCTCAAGTGCTTTGGGTAAGATAGGGACATTCGATTTAGACCCGGTTTTTCGTCTGTCTTTAAAGAACCACTTTTCCCCATCAATTCCAATATGAATATTGTCAGGTGTAAGTTCAGCAACGTCTATATATGCATATCCTGTATAACATGAAAATATAAAAATATCTCTAACAACTGCAAGTCGTTCAATCTTAAAATCTTTTTCTTCTATAGCTAATAATTCTTCTGCTGTAAGAAAGGTTCGGTTTATTTGCTTTATTCTTCCCTCAAATAGCAAAAATGGGTCTTTATCCAACCATTCACTTTTTAATGCTATGTTAACGACCTTCCTAAGGTTTCTAATATACTTTATAGTAGTGTTATGATTGCAGGATTTCACAGTCTTAAAATAGTGCTCCAAATTGGTTACAAAATTATAATCAAGCTGTGAAAGATAAATGTCGTTATTATTATAATTATGTTTTATGAACTCCCTAATATGTTTTAGAGTGACTTTATATCTTTTTATAGTAGCCTCAGCAAAGTCAATTCCTTTTCTTTCAACCATTTGTTGATTATGATACTCAAACACCTCCAATAGTGTCTTATTTTTTTTTGTTTTTCCAGCAATTTTGCTCTTTAACGCCTCAAGGCTAATAACTTCATTATTATCAATAAGTTCTTTATGATACTGATACACTTTACTTCGAATCAAGTCAATATACTGGTTTAAAAGCCGTGAATCTTCTTTATTCCCTTTTACATAACCCGTTCTATTATCCCATCTTTCTGGTTCAATTTCTCTTTGAATAGATATTTTGGTTCGTTGACCATTGACAATCAGACTCAAATAAATAGGTGATCTTTTATCTTTACTTAATTTATCCTTCCTGATGAAGAAAGACATTGTAATGTTTGCTTGAACTGACATAGTTTTTATTTTTTTGTCCCCTAATACCCAAAAGTAATAATAAAGGATTTAAAAAGCAAAATAAATATTAAATATTTATAAAATTAATTTGCAATATCTGCCATCAAAACAGTAAGTTATAAACATTAAGTCCCATTTTTGTCCCCTATTTCAACAATAATAAAAAAGGGGACTAACTAGGGACAATACATAAGAGAAAATAGACATTTTATGATATCTTGTATAAAACAAAAAATCTCTAAAGTGTTATTCTTTAGAGATTTTGATAATTTTTGAATACTTAGTCGTGGAGCTGCGGGGAGTCGAACCCCGGTCCAAACAAGAAACCTCAAAGCTTTCTACATGTTTAGCTGGTTATTAATTTTCGAGAACAAGCTGGCAATCAGCAGCCGACCTGAACCTTAGTTTCTATTGTTTCGCTCGTGAACCGAAACACATCACAAACTATCCCCGATTTGCGAGTGCCTCTTAATCCAACGCAACAGGGAGTAGCTTTGGAGAGACAACTTGTTCAATCTCCTTGAGACTGAATTAAGCAAATCTACATAGTAGATTAAGCAGCAAGTGCGAAATTGTTATCGCCGTTTGATTGTTTGTAACCCTCGTTTAGCGGGAAATGTTACGTTGCCCGACATGCTTACATTCAGATTCGTCTTGCTGTCAAAACCAACTCAACCCCTGAATACTGCAAAAATACAACATTTAAAACATATTTGTACAATTAAAACAACGAT
>MEND01000051.1 GCA_001768975.1 Bacteroidetes bacterium GWA2_31_9
ATTTGGAGAGAAATTTTGGGTGAGGCTTTATACTCCCACACAATCTCTCACAACATCGCATTTATTTTCAGTTTCTTTTATAGTTCTTCTACTTTGCAAGCAAGTTAATAACTATTAAGCAGTAGAGAGCATTCTTTTCTCATGGCGTAACAATAATAGCCTTGACTTTTTCATGGCTCTCTACCTGCTTATAAAAAT
Organism: Bacteroidetes bacterium GWA2_31_9; assembly: GCA_001768975.1. GTDB lineage: Bacteria > Bacteroidota > Bacteroidia > Bacteroidales > GWF2-33-38 > GWA2-31-9. The sequence goes on from MEND01000051.1 coordinate 199, forward strand.
AAAAGAATGATTAAATTAAACCATAAAATCAAAACCCTACTTGCTAGTCTAACAATATTATTTTTAGCCAATAAAATATCTGCACAAAATACAGAATACAAAGAATACGAATTCAACAACCACGGCAATGTTTGCAACTTCCGATACATCTGCTATGCACAAAATGGTGATAATACTTTCGGGAAACGTCCTTATATTTTTATCCTTGGAAAAGCAGACGAATCAGCACTCGAAACCTTTCAATCAGATACGCTAAAAAACCTTACCCATTTTTACAATTATATGTTCGTTTATGTTCCCAATCGTGGTGGTACGGCAAACAATAAACTCTATTGCTTTGAATCATTAACAAGTATGCTTACAATGCATTACCAGTACGGTAAGGAAAATATGTTCCTTTCCATTTATGATAACTTCATAAACGAAACGGACATTAACGCATTGTCGTTACACAATGTATTCAAAACTATTGCCAGTTCTCAATACCCTGCAACGAGTACTGACGATTTCAAAGAAAACCTTGCTGCCTATGATGCTGAATCAGAAGATGAAGAAGACAATTTGGGAACTTTTTATTATGAAGAAGAGGAAAAAGTTAATCAAGAACTTGCATCAAATCCCCTATCAAGCAAAACTTATTTTGGCTCTCCAAAAACATTTAAGTTCACACTTTCGGGTTTCATAAAAGATAAATCAACAGGCGAAGCCCTGCCATTTGCAAATGTTTTGATTAAGGGTACAAATACAGGAGTTACAACAAATGCTGATGGTTATTTCACACTTCCAAAAGTTCCAAGTGACACTATTGTGCTTTTAGTTTCCTATATTGGCTATGCAACCACGTCAATATATTTTTCGCCTTTATTGCCTAAGAATAATTTCATCATTGAGTTAGCACCATCAAGTAATGTATTAAAACAAGTTACGATTGCTGCTGCCAAAGAGGAAGCAATGCTTGCAAAACGAGAAGTTGTAAGTGTTATAAAAATGACACCAAAACAAATTGAAAAACTTCCTAACATTGGCGAAAAAGATGTCCTGCGTTCGCTCCAGTTAATGCCCGGTGTTAGTGCTTCACAGGAATCATCTTCTGGGCTTTATGTTCGTGGCGGAACACCTGACCAAAACCTTGTCTTATTTGATGGTTTTACAGTTTATCATGTTGACCATCTTTATGGATTCTTTAGTGCATTCAATGCAAATGCTGTAAAAGATATTCAACTGTATAAAGGTGGTTTTGAATCACGCTTTGGCGGACGACTTTCAAGCGTTACAGAAATTACGGGCAAAGACGGAAATCAAAAGAAATTTAATGCAGGTACCGATTTAAGTTTATTAAGCGTAAACGCTTGGGCAGAAATTCCAATCGGAGAAAAATTTTCTTCCATCATTGCAGTACGAAGGTCTTACAAGGGTTTTATTTACAACAAACTTTTTGACAAATACAGCAAGAGCAGTTCAACATCAACACTTACACAGCAAGATGGACCTGGCGGAAGAAGATTTTCGCAAAATGCAAAAGTTACATCTTACTTCTATGATTTAAACGGAAAATTCACTTACCGCCCAACTCAAAAAAACATTATCACACTCAGTATTTTTAATGGAACTGATAAGTTGGATAATAGCATTGACAATTCCAATGCTCCATCTTTTGGAGGTAATACCAACTCAAATTTCAGTTTCAGTTCAAACGACCTTACCAAATATGGAAACATCGGAAGCAGTTTAAAATGGAGTCGCAAATGGACAGATAGATTTTATGGCAATACCATTTTAAGTTACTCCAATTTTTATAGCACTCGCGACCGATCAACCGAAAGAACAAATACAAATTCAAGCGGTGAAGAAACCACCAGTAAAAATGGACTTCTCGAAGACAACGATTTAAAAGATTATAGTTTAAAATCCGACTATCAGTGGGATATTTCCTCCTTTAGCCAACTGCAATTTGGTATTTTCGGAACGCAGTATGATATAAACTATACTTATTCGCAAAACGATACTACAACCATTATCGACAAAAAAAACAAAGCCATTTTAGCGGGTGCATATTTGCAAAACAAATTCAAATTCTTTAACGACAAATTAATTTTCGTACCTGGTATTCGTGCAAACTATTTTGAAACTACCAAAAAATACTATTACGAACCAAGAGCATCACTTACATTTAATATAACCGATAGAATTTCATTAAAAGGGGCAACAGGTAAATACTATCAATTTGCTAATGTAATAACCCGTGAAGATATTCTTTCGGGCAGCAAACAATTTTGGTTATTATCCGATGGAAAAAACATTCCTGTGAGTTCAGCCAATCATTACATTGCAGGATTAACTTATGAAACCACAAACTACTTATTTAGTGCAGAGGCATATTATAAACAGGTGCAAAATTTAACTGAGTATTCTCTACGTTTTAACCCAAGCCCAATGGGCGTTAAATACGATGAAAACTTTTTTTCAGGCTATGGTTTTGCAAAGGGAATAGAACTTCTTATGCAAAAGAAAATGGGAAAACTCAATGGTTGGGTTAGCTATACTTTGGGACAAGCAAGAAACCATTTTGATGTTTACACAGATACTTATTTCCCAGCTAATCAAGACGTAACACACGAATTCAAAATTGTGTTGCTTTACAATTGGAAACGTTGGGATTTTTCAGCTACTTGGATTTACGCAACAGGCCGTCCTTATACTGCACCTTCGGGGGCATATAGTGTTACATTACTTGATGGCAGTTCACAAGATTTTTATACAGTAACAGCTAAAAACGGATTACGCTTGCCCGACTATCATCGTGCCGATATTTCAGCAAACTATAAACTTCTTGCACCAGCAAAAGGCGACAGCAAAAAGAGAAGAGAAATTGGCTATATAGGTTTCTCAATCTTCAACCTTTACAACCGCACCAACACATGGTATAAAACTTATTCTATTGAAAGCGGTTCTGTTATCGAAACCAATGTAAACTATACAGGCTTAACTCCAAATGTTACACTTTCATTTAAACTCAGATAGTATGCAAGCAAGAATTTCAATCATCGTATTTCTATCGGTAATAATCTTAGTTTCTTCCTGCGAAAAAGAAGAAGTTTCTGAATTTACCGATACCCCAATCATTGAATCATACCTTCAGCCGGGCGATTATCTAAATATAAAAGTCAGCCGACAAATTCCATTTTCATCAGAGGTTTCTTATTCGTCCGATGATATTGATAACCTTAATGTTCAGGTTACAATAAATGATATTACACATACATTGCAACCACTCGGCAATGGAAATTATATTGATAGTTCATTAATCGTTTCTGAAAATGATAATTATAATCTATCCTTTCAGTTCAATTCAAAAAATGTTACTGCTTACACTTATGTTCCTGGCAAACCCACTAATGTTACACAATCTGCTACCCAAATTACCATTGAGCGTATTGATACATCATCTGGCTTCCCTTCCGGTGGCTTAACAATGCCCGACCCCATTGAAATAACATGGAGCAACCCCGATAATTCCTATTATTTAATTGTTGTAGAAAACATTGAAGCAACACTTGACCCTATTCGTGATTTTGGAGATAATGCACCCCCCGGCAACTTTTTCCGCAAACAGCCAAGCAATAATTCTTCAGAAGAAATCCGCTCAATGGAATTTCAATACTACGGCACACATCGCATCATAATCTATCATGTATTACCCGATTACGCAGCCCTCTACAATCAAAGCAGTACAAGTTCACAAAACCTAAGTAATCCTTCTACAAGTATTACCAACGGTTATGGAATTTTCACAGGACTTAATTCCGATACACTTATTATAGATGTAAAGAAACCTTAACGTTTAATAGAATTGCTATCTTATTCCTTCTTCTAATAACCCTTGATTACCTTTCACTGCCAGAATATAATCTGCTCCTTTTTTAATGATTTTTTCTGCTATTTCTGTTTGACAACCCATTGCATCTATGGTTACTATACAACCTGTAAGTTCTAATACTTCCCGTAATTTAGGAATTGCCGTAATTTCATTTGATTTATCATCTACCTTGACTTGTCCTAATAGTAAATGATTTGTATTAGCCCATGCACTTACCATGTGTACAAATGATTTTGACCATTTGTTATAAGAGCCTATTATGGTTTTGCCATTTACACTAACAACCTATCTTTCTGTTATTTCCGCAACAGATTTTATCCAATTTATAAATGCTTCTTCAAATTGTTTTTGGGTCTATTGCACTATAAAAACGATTAAAAGTATCATGAGATGGTACACCGTTTGGTAATTTTAGATAACTTCTTAACCAAGATTCCTTAGAACGCCCATAATTCTCAATGTCATTCCACGTTTCTGCTCCACATATTACTGCTGAAATGGTTATAAAATAATGTCTTCTAATAGATGTTCCTTACATTTTTCTATTCGCAGATCTTCTATTTTCGTAAAAAAGTCAATTGGTGCTTTCATTTTTGACTGAAAGCAAATAATAAATATTGTTACATATACTACGAAATTTCGGAGTTAATGAATTTAGCTTTAACGAATTGCCATTAAAAATTCAAAAATCAATGCCAACAGTTGAAGAATTTGAACAAAAATTATGAAAATTAGTTATTTTTGACGAAATTTAATGATACAGAAAGTGAGCCCTATAAAAACAAATTCAATCACAATTCTGAAAGGAATACTCAACAGTTATTCTCAAATATTTTTTTCAAAAAGTATTATTTTTTCTGTTTTGTTAATGTTGGTTTCTTTTTTCGATTACATGGCAGGACTTTGTGGTATTTTATCAATATTGATTTCTAATTTAATTGCTTTTGGACTCGGATTCGATAGAAATAAAATTATTAGTGGTCTTTACGGATTTAATGCACTGCTAGTTGGACTTGGAATAGGTATTTATTATGAATACAGTTGGTTACTATTTTTAATTCTTGCTTTAGCTTCGGTATTTACTTTTTTCATTTCGGTTGTTTTAGAAGGAATTATCGGGAAATATGGACTTCCTTTTTTAAGTATTCCATTTTTATTAGTGTTTTGGGCTATTTCGTTGGCTAGCAGAGAATTCCACGCATTAGGAATAAGCGAAAGAGGAATTTACACACTTAACGACTTGTATATTATAGGCGGACAGTCATTAGTTGACTTTTATACGTGGTTTAATTCTATTCCTATTTTTGAATCTTTAAAAATTTATTTTATTTCACTAGGTGCTATATTCTTTCAATACAATGTACTTTCGGGTTTATTAATTTCGATTGGATTGTTGCTTTTTTCGAGAATTGCATTTACTCTTTCGCTAATTGGTTTTTATGGTGCTTACATATTTTATCATTTAATAGGAGCACAAATTACCGAAGTAACATACACATACATAGGCTTTAATTACATTCTTTCGGCAATAGCAATTGGTGGTTATTTTCTAATTCCCTCGCTCCTATCCTATTTGTGGACAATAATATTAATTCCTGTAGTAGCAATAATTACAATTAGTTCGAGTATTATTTTTGGAAATTTCGGATTGTCAATCTTTTCACTTCCATTCAATATAATTGTATTGATTTTTATATATTCCTTAAAAATAAGAACTTATAAATCTGGAAAGCTTACCGAAGTTCCTGTTCAATACAATTCGCCAGAAAAAAATCTATATTTATTTAAAACCAACTTGCTTCGTTTTAGCGAAAGTTATTTATATATGCCTATAAAACTTCCATTTATCGGTGAATGGACTGTTTCACAAGCACATAACGGACAATATACTCATAAAGGCGAATGGCAACACGCATGGGATTTCATAATTACCGACGAAAACAACAAACAATTTACCAATGATGGAAATGTGCCTGACCATTATTATGCTTACAAAAAAAGTGTAGTAGCAACTGCTGATGGAATTATTAATGAAATTATCGACAATATTCCTGATAATAAAATTGGTGATGTAAACACAGAAGACAATTGGGGAAACACAATAATAATTAAGCATACAGAATTTTTATACACCAAACTTTGTCATTTAAAAGCGGGTTCGTTTAAAGTATCAAAAGGCGATTTTGTAAAGCAAGGTCAAGTGTTGGCTTTATGCGGAAACTCCGGTCGTTCGCCATATCCGCATTTGCATTTTCAACTTCAAGCGACACCTTTTGTTGGCTCAAAAACACTTGATTATCCTTTATGTAATTACATTTCACACAATTCTGGAAAAAATAAATTACATTCATTCGACAAACCAAATATAGACGATAAACTATCTAACATTCAGGTTAATGACTTAATGAAACATGCTTTTAATTTTATTCCCGGAAAAAAATTAAAATATGTAGTTATTAATGGCGATAAAAAAGAATTTATAGAATGGGAAGTAATTACAAATGTATATAATCGTTCGTTTATCTATTGCTCAAAAACTCAATCATCGGCATATTTCATAAGCGATGGGAACATATTGTATTTCAGTCATTTTGAGGGAGATAAAAATTCTATTCTATTCTATTTCATGTTAGCATATTACAAGCTGAATCTGGGTTTTTATCAAGATGTAGAAATGACTGATTTCTTACCAATTACAATGCTATATTCAAAATCTAAATTATTTTTCCATGATTTTATTGCACCATTTTATCAAATAATTTCGTCATCATTCTCAATAAAATATGTATTTATTGATGATTATTTTCAATCAAATAAGATTGTTTTAAATTCAAATATCAAATCTCATTTTTTAAACAAATCGAAAACTAAAATTTCATTTGAGAGTGAAATTGGAAAATATGGTATCGAAAAAATTATTGTTAACAAAAGTAATGGCGAAAATTTTATTATTTCAATGCTACATCCTGATGTAGAAATATTATGAAAAATACAATCAAAATATTACTAATAAGCTTATTATTTGCAGGATACTTTAAAAGTTATTCTCAAGATAGTTTGAATTCTGCATACTTCGAGAAAAAATCTTATGAACTGTACTCTGAACAAAACTGGAAAGAACTTATTCCGATTGTAGAGCAGGCATTTGATAAAAATATTGATTACTACTATTTAAGAATGAGGATTGGTATTGCACTTTACGAAAAAAAAAGATACACTAGAGCAATTGCACATTTCGAAAAAGCTCTGGAATTTAATCCCGACGATAATTTATCAAAAGAATATATTTATTATTCATATAAATTTTCAGGAAAAATATTTGAAGCACAGCAATATGCAAAAACTTTTTCAGAATCATTAAAAACAAAACTTAACACATCAAAAAATCCATTCATTAAGAATATTTATGCAGAAACGGGCTACTCTCTTAATAACGATTACAAAGATTTGCAAACAGAAATTCCAGGAGAAAAAAATTCAAATACACAAAGGAATATCACAAATGACAGCTATTTTGGAAATTTTAGTTTAACACATAGGCTTGGCGAAAAAACTCAAATTGTTCATAGCTACAGTGGATTAAAACTAAACTGGAATCAACAATACAAATTTGACAATGCTGAAACACAACAATTTCTTCACAATACAACTCAAAATCAATATTTCCTAGGTATAAATATTCATAATTCAAAGCGTACAACATACATGTTTGGAGCACATTTTCTTTGGATACAAAACAATTATAATACTTTAGAATTTGAGACTACCGCAATACCATATTCTAAAATATTCTATAACATTGAAAATAAAACAGCAGAAAGACTATACTTTATAGGATTTAAATCAGATTATAAATATTGGAGTTTAGGAATGTCGTTTTCTTTTTCTAACCTAAATTCGTATCAGCAAAAACAACCAAATATGGATTTAACTTTTTTTCCTTTCGGAAATTTAAATTTTTATTCAACAACGCATGTTTCTAAAGTTTTTGAATCATCTAAATCATACAAAGTAAAATCAGACCCAATTTTACAGCAAACTATTGGATTTAAAACTTGGAAAGTTTGGACAGAACTACATGCAACATTCGGAACTATATACGATTATGTTGAAAATAATGGATATACAATATACAATGATGTTGATAGACTGAATCGCCGATACGGCATAAATTTGATAATTCCTATTAATAAACTCAGCATTTCATTGAGATATTCATACCAAATTAAAGAAGCAGACATTTATAAGTACTCATATAATGATACTTACAGCAATTCAACATATAATTATCACAATCAGAATATTTTGA
>MEND01000052.1:0-1893 GCA_001768975.1 Bacteroidetes bacterium GWA2_31_9
ATATCCGCCTGCTCCACCTGCTGCTGTAACGGTTGCTGTTCCTGTAGAATTGCCCTTACACATTACATTTGTTTGTGCTGTTATACTTGCACTTAATACAATGGCTGGTTCTGTAATTGTTACTCCTGCTGTAGTTGTACAACCATTTGCATCGGTAATTGTAACCATGTACGTTCCTGCGGCTAAGCCATTTGCTGTAAGAGTTGTTTGTGCAGGTAATGGGTCGCTCCATAAATAGGTGTAACCACCTGCTCCGCCAACAGCAGTAACCGTTGCTGAACCTGTTGACGCTCCATTACATAAAACATTTGTTTGGGCTGTTATGCTACAAGTAAGTACTGCCGGCTCTGTAATAGTCGTACATTTGTTTACAACACACAAAACACTGTCTGTAACAGTTACACAATATGTGTCTGCGATTAAACTGTTAATAGTATTTGAATTTAAATTAGAATTTAATGTCGAACTTCCATTAGACCATGAGTAATTATATTTTGCTGTTCCTCCAGTAATAGTAATTGAAGCTACACCATTTGTCCCTGCATTACAGAGAACATCTGTTTTGTTGATTGTTAAAGTAGGAAGTGGCTCAATAAATATTTTTATTTTATCTGTAGCAGCAGTACAGCCTCTATTTCCAGTAGATGTTAATGTTAACTCAACTTCTCCTACAGCAATTTCTGATGCTGAAAGTGTATATGTAGCATTCAAATCATTTCTATCCGTTGCAAACCCAAGATCAGTTCCTCCTGTCCAAGTGCCTCCTGTAGCAACTTCAATTACACCTTCAAGATCAATAGATGGATTAGAAATACATACAATTCTGTCATTACCAGCATTAGCTGTTATTGCAAAATCAAATTCAGCAACATTAACAGTATCTCTTTTTATTCCACAGTCAGAAGTATCAGAAATTTCAACCCAAAAATCGGTGTCTCCAGTAACCATTGCAGTTGTTACAGTTAAAGTTGATGTAGTAGCACCTGTACTCCAAACAAAAGAGTATGGAGGAGTTCCTCCAATTCCATTAGCTGTAATTTCAACGTTTCCAGGACCATCGGCACAAATTGCGGGATCGTCTGGGGTAATAGCTACACTTAAAGAATTTGAAATAAAATAAACTCTAACAGTATCGTAAGATGTTCCTGAAGAACAACCTGCAGAAGTTCCAGATACAACATAATCAATATAATTAAGTCCATCTGGAATTGGGTTTGGTGCACTAACCAAAATTGTATCGTTTGTTGTGCTGTTAAGATAACTGTTATAAGTTGCTATTGTACCAGCATCTGAACCTAATGCTGTCCAGTTAATAGTAGATTGTTGCATACCTTCTACAAACATTGTATCTATACATCCTGCGGCAAGTGAAATATTATCAGAAGCTTTTGTGAGTCGTCCTACCGAAATGGTATAAATTGCATTTGGGTCGTTTCCATTTTTACAATAATTAATGCAAAAATTTACTTTACCTGCAATACAAACTTCTTCGGCTAATGTATGGTCTTCATCGCAATCAATCCAATAATGTGCCGCAGCTCCATTAGGTGCTGGATTTGCCATTTCAAATTTTAATTGTTCTGTAGCAGGGTTTAGGGTAACAATAAATTTAACGCAGGTTTTACTTCCTGATTCTCCGCAACAATATCCACCTCTTTGAATATCGTCGTCTATCCAAATAGAATCAATTGCACTGCTGAGGTCAACAATTCTGGTAACGACATCGGGATCGCAACCTGTACATTGAGAAAATCCATAATTTGTATATAGAAATACTAAAAAAAATATTAGTAAGTAATTTTTTAAACTTTTCATATTTTAATTTTTATTTTTTTTATTATCATAACACAAGCCGTCTTCGGCTGTACCAAAATTCAGATTTTGAGCCATCCA
>MEND01000052.1:2000-35761 GCA_001768975.1 Bacteroidetes bacterium GWA2_31_9
CAAGTTAATACATTTTAATTGAAAAATAAGTCTAGGATTTAGCTTATAAGTCATATCTGATTTTTGCTTCGTCATTTACAGATTTTAATCAAAATTTAATAAGTAAATATATGTTAAATATTTAATTGGTCAAACAATGACTTCTTTAAAACATACTAAAACAAATCTCGAAATATGATTGCTCTAAAAAAACAAATTAAGTTAACCGTTGTTAATTTTTGTTTAACTACTTTATTTTCTATAGTTATTTTTTCTACATTAAAGCTCTATAATTCAAGCCATATATGACATTTAATGTCAAATTTGGAATAAAAATCAGCTGAAAAATCTTTTCATTTTAGGAAAGACTTACTTATTTCAAAAAATGTTTCTTTGAATTTTTTATAAAAGATACTGTTTTATTAATCTGCTAAAACAATTGATAAAAGACTGGTTTTTATTGATAAAAAAAATATTTTCTCAGAATAAAATTTTTCTCGAACAAACAATATTGTTATTAATTTTCAAGCAAACAATGTAAATTCCTGATTGTAGATTTGAAGTCGCTTTCTCAACATAACTTCCTGATAATTTGTAAGTATTGGCTGTGCTTGTCAATAAAGAACCTGATATATCGTAAACTTCAAAAGAAACATTTGAAGGCATTTTGACATTATAGTTTATATAAATTGAATTGTTGTTTTTATAAGCATTCAAATACCATTGCTGATTGTTTTTTAAATTATCGTTTAGAGAAATAATAGTGTAATAGTCTATTAGCTCTGAATCAACATTATAAAATCGGAACGAAATACTATCTGCATAAGCACTAATGAGTTGTGCTCCATTTTTTAAATTATATCTTACAATACTTCCCGGAACAGGGTTATTAAAAGGGTAAAGTCCGGCACCTCCGGCACCATTTACAAAATATGGAAATTCATTTTTCATTATTCTTTCATAAACATGGTCGTGCCCTGCAAAAACAGCAGTAGCTCCCCATTCCTGATAAGGCCAATTCATCCAAGAATTATTGCCATGTGATGATGAAGAATATGGCGAATGATGAATACATACAATATTCCAACGTTCAACAGAAGTCAATAAATTAGTTTTAAGCCATTGTGCCTGAATAGATGAAGTATCAGTGCCATCAATTTCATTTGTATTACTATTGATTATAAAAAAATGTACATTCCCTTTAACAAAATCGTAGTAACGTTCATTTCCTGGTAATGAAAAATAGCTTAAATATTCGGTTAATCCATTTGCACTTAATTCATGATTTCCTAGTGCCGGAAAGAATCTGTTAATTGTATCTCCCGCACCATAAGTTCCTAAATAAGGAAATATATAATTATGAAAATATTGCCCAACTTGTGAATCTAAAGTTCCCTGTGTAAGATCAAAATTGTCGCCAGTTGTTACAATAAATTCAGGATTAAAAGAATTTACGAGTACCGAAACTTGTTGTGTTGCAATTGTTGCACCTCGTTGGTCGCCTACAACAGCAAACTTCTGAGAATAAGCACTAAAGATGACAAAAGATATTGAAAATGATAATATTAGATTTTTCATGTGTATATATTTTTTATTAGACACTGATTTAACCTGTTAGATAATTTCTTCATTTTATGCTCGTTCCTTTATTAAAAGCTATCTCACAGGTGAATTATTTTTTTGACAGGATTAACAAGATTTACAGGCTTTTATCCTGTAATTACCGATAAAACTGGATAAACTCTGTTTAAATTTTTCCCTTACTTGTCTTTTTTAGTCCTGATTGTTTCATTTTACAAGTTTATAAAAAATCACAAACAATGAAAAGATTTTTCAAAATTAAATGCAAATAAACTACTCAACTTGAATATTGTATTTAAACAGCAATCCTCTTAAACCAGATGTCGAAAATTTTGCTTTTTTGATTTTGTTGTTTTCTGGATCTATGATAAAATTGTATGATGTGCGAAAGTCTGAATTTTCCAAAATAGTGTTTTCAAAAACAGAACCTTCAAGGTCACAATTTTCAAAAATTGAATTAGTTAGGTCAGATTGAACAAAGTCAACTTCCTTAATACTACATTCAATAAACTTCGTAGCTTTTAAATTCAATTTATGAAAAGAAGAAAGGTTTAAAAAACATTTTTCGAAAAACATTGATAGCAAAAACAGGTTGCAATCTTCGAAACGTAACCCCAAAAGTTTACAACTTTTAAACTTTACATTTTTAAATGCTGTTTGTGAAATTTTTGCTAAGCTTAAATCACAATTTTCAAAAGCACAGTCTGCAAATGTAATTTCAGATAAATCTGAATTTGATAAATAACAATTTTTAAAAATGCAATTTTCGTATTCTCCTTTAATTAATTCGTTTTTAGCAAATGTTTTTCCTGAAAACTCCTTATCTTCAATATAGACTTTGTTCATTTATTTGCAAAATAGATAATTTCCTAATAAACAATTACACGTTCAGTAAAAGTATTATTATCTTCAATCAAACATACAAAGTAAATTCCTCTATTTATTGCGTTTAAGTTTATGTTAATTTTATTTTCTGAAACTCTTATAATTTCAACCTGCACTTCTCGACCGATAAAATCATATAATTTTATTTTATCAATTGATGTTGAGACACAATTAATGAATAAATTAGAACTACATGGGTTTGGAAATATTTCAAAGATACTTTCTACTGAATTTTCGGTAATTTCGGTTGTTCCTGTTACTACAGGATAGCCTAACGAAATCCATTGTGAAATTCCTCCAAGCATATTATAAAGCTCCCTAAAATGCTTAGTTTTCATTAGGTTAAATGTTGCTGTACTTCTTGAACCAGCTGCACAATAAAGTAAGTAAATTTTATTTTTGTCTAAGGCATCTAAATCGCTTGATATTGTTGGAGAATTATAATTCATATTTATAGCATTCTGAACATGACCTCCTGAATATTCAGATGGAGTTCTCATATCCAAAATTATGAAATTTGAATTTCCTGAATTTGCCTGAATTAATGAATCACCTTGTTGAGTGTTAATACTTCTGTAAATAGTGTCGGTGCTGGTTTGAGCTATTGTAAAATAGTTAAAGAAGAAATTTAGAATTACAACAAAAAAGATAGATTTCATTTTAGTTCATTTAGGTAACAAATATCTAAAAAATATCTGAATAATAAATTCATAATAATTTAGATGCTTTAAAAGAAAAAACAAGTATTAACAAAAATTTAACTTTTGTCAAAATAAATTACATTTTTGACCAACATAAGCAACTATTACTTAAACTTGCTCGTCAATTTGACCAATCATTAATATAAACAGATTAATATGAAACAAAATTTATTTCTTCTCGTAGCCATAATCTTTATTTTTGGTTTAAGACCAAGTAAATCCTTTGGACAAACCGTAAGTCATGATGTTATTTATCCATCATCATTTCAAGAAACACGTCCATTAAGAGAAATTGTTCAAGAAAGACCTTATGTTCAAACCAAAAAAATGAGAGACGAACAGGTAACCGAATCTCCTGATCGTGGACATCGTACGCCTCAAACATTTGTATATTCGGTAGCAGATGGTTCTCAATATGGAGAAGATCCTGCTGTAAGACAAACTGAAATGGGAAAAAGACTTATTGGTGGTTCAAAAGCAGTTATAAAAAACTGGGCAGGTCAAGTCGCATCTGGATTTAGACCTTTTGATCCAACTGGAGCAGCCGGACCAAATCATTACATTCAGGCAATTAATGGAACTCCATTTAAAGTTTTTAATAAATCTACTGGTGCAAATATGTTAACAGCAAATATTAGTTCACTCTGGAGTCCTGCTACACCCGACGATGGAGACCCTATAATTATGTATGATAAATATGCAGATCGTTGGTTTGTCAGTCAATTTGGCACTACTGGAAACAAAATTTACATTGCTATTTCTGCAACAAATGATCCTACAGGTTCATATTACACTTATACCTATACATCTCCTCAGTTTCCAGATTATTTGAAATTTGCAATTTGGGAAAATGGATATTATATGACTTCTAATCAAGCTCCTGATAGAGTTTTCTGTTTTGAACGCGACCAAATGATAGCAGGAAATCCTTCGGCAAGATCAATTAGTGCAACTTTTAGTACATTAGCCCCCACTTCTTGGTTTTATGTTCCACTTCCTGCCGATGCTTCAGAAGGAGGCTTACCAGCAGCAGGAACACCAATGCCATTTTTTGCATATTCTGATAACGCTTGGGGAGGTGGAGCTGTTGATGGTATTACAATTTGGAATATGACTGTATCTTGGGGCGGAACTCCTTCGGCTTCAATTTCTGCAAGTACAACTATAACTACTTCTGCATTTGATGGTTCTTACGATGCAAGTTGGAATGATGTAACTCAACCAGGAACTACTCAAAAACTAGATGGTATTGGAGGAATTCCAACATACAGAGCACAATGGAGACCATGGAGCGGATATAACTCTTTAGTAATGAATTGGGGAGTTAAAATTAGTACTTCGCAAAGAAGCATTAGATGGGTTGAATTACGTCAAAACCAATCTACTGGTACATGGAGTTTGTATCAAGAAGGAACTTATAGTCCAGACTCACATACAAGATGGCTAGGAAGTATTGCCATGGATAATAATGGAAGTATCGGTTTAGCATATTGTAAATCTTCTTCATCTATTTATCCAACATTATGTTACACAGGCAGATTAGCTGGTGACCCACTTGGGACAATGTCTTTTGCAGAAACTATTGCAATTGCTGGAACATCTTCTCAAACAAGCGGAAACAGATTTGGAGATTATTCTCATACATCGCTAGACCCTGATGGAATTACATTTTGGCATACAGGAGAATATATTGCTTCTGGTGTTAAAACCCGAATTTTTTCTTTTCAGCTTCCTGCTGGACCAACGCCACCTGTTGCTGATTTTATGGCAAACAATACAGCTCCATGTAATGGTTCTACTGTAACATTTACAGATATGTCGTCAGGAACACCAACATCTTGGGCATGGTCGTTTAGTCCAACATCTATTACATATACAGGTGGAACTTCAGCATCTTCACAAAATCCTCAGGTTATTTTTAATGCTACCGGACCTTATTCTGTAACTCTTACAGCTACAAATGCTAATGGAAATAACAGCATTACTAAAACAAATTATATTACTCCTGTTTCACCAGGTACATTACCTGTTGTACAAAACTTTGAAGGTGCTACTTTTCCTCCTACAGGATGGTTTATTGAAAACGCCGATGGTGGTGCAACTGCTTGGGGAAGTGCTGGTGCTAAAGGACTTGAAAGAAGAGCTGCTGCCGGAAACACAGGAAGTACAGCTGGCTGTGCTGGCATTGAACTTTTTAATTACGATACCGATACCACTCAAGTAGATAATCTAATTTCAAATCCATTAAGTTTAGTTGGAGTTTCAGCTGCTCAAATGACATTTAAACGTGCTTACAAATATTATAATAGTTCCACTAGTCCAAACAATTATCATGATGAATTAAAAATTTACGTTTCTACTGATTGTGGTGCAACTTATGGCTCTGCACTATATTTCAAAAAAGGTGTTCAGCTTGCAACAAACGGAACAATAAACACAACATTTACACCATCTGCTACTGCTGATTGGGATACTGATACGATTGACTTATCTGCTTATGCTAATCAAAATATTAATGTTAAATTCGAGTACGGTAATCGTTGGGGAAACAATCTTTATATTGACGATATTAACATTTCTGCAACTGCAGCTTCAGCTCCAGTAGCTAATTTCAGTGCTAATCCAACAACAACCTTATGTACTGGAGACGTTCAATTTACTGATGCTTCATCTGGTTCTCCTACATCTTGGCTTTGGAACTTTGGCGACGGACAAACCTCAACTAGTCAAAATCCAATACATACATATACTGCTGGTGGTACATATACCGTAACTCTTACAGCTACAAATGCAAATGGCAACAATCAAATGGTAAAAACAAACTATATTACTGTTAATATGCCAGTTGCTCCAACAGTTACTCCGGGTTCAAGATGCGGAACAGGAACTGTTAACCTTTCTGCAACAGGAAGCGGAACAATTCATTGGTTTGATGCTGCAACTGCTGGAACTGACTTAGGAACTGGAAGTAGTTTTACAACTCCAAGCATTTCAACTACCACAACTTTTTACGCTGAAGACCATGTGTTAGCAGCTAGTCAGTATGTTGGACCTTTGAGTAATTTTGCCGCAGGTTCTTATTCAAATACCGCATATACATTAACATTTGATTGTTTATCAGCTTGTAATTTAGTTTCTGTTGCTATTGATAAAAATGGTGCTGGAAATATTACAATACAATTACAAGATGCAGCAAGTAATGTACTTCAAACTGGAACATTTGCCGTTCCAAATGGAGCAAGTAGAGTTACTTTAAATTGGTCATTAAATCCAGCTACTGGGCTAAAATTGGTTGGTCCTTCAGGTGTTAACTTATGGAGAGTTAATACAGGCGGTACTTTCCCATACACTTTATCAGGGCTTGTAAGCATTACAAGTTGTAGTAGTACAACTCGTTACGGATCATTCTACGATTGGGA
Organism: Bacteroidetes bacterium GWA2_31_9; assembly: GCA_001768975.1. GTDB lineage: Bacteria > Bacteroidota > Bacteroidia > Bacteroidales > GWF2-33-38 > GWA2-31-9. Next base: position 8,566 of record MEND01000052.1, read on the forward strand.
AATTAAAGAACCAGACTGTGTAAGTTCAAGAACTTCTGTTGTTGCAACAATTGATCCTGCGGCAACTACATCTGTTTCAATATCAGCCACTGCAACAACTATTTGTGCTGGTGAAAATGTAACTTTCACAGCTACTCCAACTAACGGAGGAACACCATCATATCAATGGAAATTAAATGGTGGAAATGTTGGAACAAATAGTTCTTCATATTCAAATAGTTCTTGGACAAATGGAGATTTAGTTACTTGCGAAATGACAAGTTCATTAACTTGCGTTACTAGTCCAACTGTTACTTCAAATTCTGTAACAATTACGATAACAGCTCCTGTTGCTCCTGCTGTTTCAATTGTAGCAAGTGCTACAACTATTTGTTCTGGAAATTCTGTAACTTTTACTGCTACTCCAACAAATGGTGGAACTCCTTCTTATCAATGGAAATTAAATGGTGGAAATGTTGGAACAAATAGTGCAACTTACACAAGTGCCGGATTAGCAAATAATGATGTAGTAACATGCGTAATGACAAGTTCATTAACCTGTGCAACAACACCAAATGCTACTTCAAATTCAATCACAATGACCGTTAACACTACAGTTACTCCTTCTATTGTTATTGTTGCAAGTTCATCAACAATTTGTGCTGGAGAATCTGTAACTTTTACTGTAACTCAAACTAACGGTGGAACTCCAACATATCAATGGATGTTAAACGGTGGAAATGTAGGAACTAACAGTAATACATACACAAACTCAGCTTTAGCAAACGGCGATGCTGTTACATGTGAAATGACATCTTCAGTATTTTGTACAACTACACCTACAGCTACTTCAAATGCTGTTACAATGACTGTAAATCCTTCAGTAACACCATCAGTAACAATTTCGGCAAGCTTAACAACTATGTGTACACCAGCTCCAGTAACATTTACTGCAACCCCAACAAATGGTGGAACTCCATCATATCAGTGGTTATTAAATAGTGCTAATGTTGGAACAAACAGCAATTCATACACAAGTGGTATTCTTGCTGATGGCGATATTGTAACTTGCGAAATGACAAGTTCTTTATCGTGTGTAACAAGTTCTACTGTAACTTCAAATGCTGTTGCAATAACTGTAAATACTCCTGCTGCTCCAACAACTACAGATAATTCAAGATGCGGAACTGGAATTGTTGACTTAACAGCTTCAGGAGCAGGAACAATTCATTGGTTTGATGCTGCAACTGCTGGAACTGACTTAGGAACTGGAAATAATTTTACAACTCCTTCAATTTCAACTACAACAACATATTATGCAGAAGATCATATTGTAGCAGCAAGTCAATATGTTGGACCTTTGAGTAATTTTGCCGCAGGTTCTTATTCAAATACAGCTTATACTTTAACTTTTGATTGCATTTCAGCTTGTAACTTAGTATCTGTTGCAATTGATAAAAATGGAGCTGGAAATATTACTATTCAATTACAAGATGCAGCAAGTAATGTTCTTCAAACAGGAACATTTGCCGTTCCAAATGGAGCAAGTAGAGTTACTTTAAATTGGTCATTAAATCCAGCTACAGGGCTAAAATTGGTTGGGCCTTCAGGATCTAGTTTATGGAGAGTAAATACTGCTGGAACTTATCCTTATGCTTTAAATGGACTTGTAAGTATTACAGGTTGTAGCAGTGGAACACGTTATGGTTCTTTCTACGATTGGGAAATTAACACTGATTGTGTAAGTTCAAGAACTGCTGCTACTGCAACAATTAATCCTGCTGTTACACCTACTGTTTCGATAAGTGCAACTGCAACTACAATTTGCTCTGGAACTTCTGTAACATTTACAGCAACTCCAACAAATGGTGGAACACCAAATTATCAATGGTTTTTAAATGGCGGAAATATTGGAACAAACAGTGATACATATACTACAAGCACACTTGCCGACGGCGATGTTGTTACATGTGACATGACAAGCTCATTATCATGTGTTACTAGTGCAACAGTTACTTCAAATTCATTAACAATAACTTATAGCTTATCTGTAACTCCTGCTATTGTTGTTACAACAAGCTATTCCACAATTTGTTCTGGAACTTCAGCAACTTTTACAGCAACTCCAACAAATGGAGGAACTCCAACTTATCAATGGTTATTAAACTCTAATCCTGTTGGGACTAACAGCGATACTTATACAAATGGAACTTTAGCGGATGGAGATATTGTTTCTTGCGAAATGACAAGTTCACTTGGTTGTGCTACTGTACCAACTGTTGCTTCAAATGATGTAACAATGACTGTAACAACAACTATTGCTCCTTCAGTAGCAATTAATGCAACTGCAACATCTGTTTGCGATGGAACATCTGTAACATTTACAGCTACACCAACAAACGAAGGAACTCCAACTTATCAATGGTTGTTAAATTCAAATCCAGTTGGAACTAACAGTAATACTTATACAAATGCTACTTTAGCTGATGGTGATGTAGTTTCTTGCGAAATGACATCATCTTTATCGTGTGTTACAAGTGCAACTGTAACCTCAAATGCAGTTACAATGATTGTTGGAACAATGATTACTCCTTCTATATCAATATTAGCAAGTTCAACCTCTATTTGTAATGGAAATTCTGTAACATTTACAGCTTCAGCGTCTAATAGCGGAACTCCAACTTATCAGTGGTTGTTGAATTCAAATCCAGTTGGAACTAATTCTGACACTTATACAAATGCTGCTTTAGCTGATGGTGATGTAGTTTCATGCCAAATGACCTCATCATTATCGTGTGTTACAAGTGCAACTGTAACTTCAAATTCTGAAACTATGGCTGTAATTTCAAATGTTACTCCAACTATTTCAATATCATCAACTTCTTCAACAATTTGTGATGGATCTTCGGTTACATTTACTGCTTCACAAACAAATGGAGGAACTCCAACTTTTCAATGGTTGTTAAATTCAAATCCAGTTGGAACTAATTCTGATACTTATATAAATTCGGCTTTAGCTGATGGAGATGTTGTTTCTTGCGATTTAACAAGCTCATTATCTTGTGCATCAAATCCAAATGCATCATCAAATGTTGTAACAATGATTGTAAATGCAAATGCAAATCCATCTGTTTCTATTTCATCAACTGCTACATCAATTTGCGATGGTAGTTCTGTATCTTTCACAGCAAGTTCGGTCGATGGCGGTACACCAACCTATCAATGGCTATTAAATGGGGCAAATGTTGGAACAAATAGCGATACATATTCAAATAGTAATTTAGCTGATGGCGATGTTGTTAGCTGCGAAATGACAAGTTCAATGATTTGTGCATCAAACCCAACAGTAACATCAAATGCAGTGACTATGACCGTTGGAACTATTGTTTCTCCAGCAATTTCAATAACTGCTAGTTCAAACAGTATTTGTTCTGGAAATTCTGTAACATTTACAGCATCGGCTACAAATGGAGGAGCTCCAACTTTCAATTGGTTATTAAATGGTGTAAGTACTGGTACAAATAGTGATACTTATGTAAATGGAACTTTGGCTGATGGCGACGTGGTTTCGTGCGAAATGACTTCTTCACTTGGATGTGTTACAATTCAAACAGTAACTTCAAATTCTGAAACTATTACAGTTGGAACAAGCATTACAACAGATATTGTTATTGCAGCAACAAATACTTCTATTTGCGAAGGAACTTCGGTTACTTTCCTTGCTGCTCCAACAAATGGTGGAACACCAACTTATCAATGGTTAGTAAACGGAGCAAATGTTGGAACAAATAATGCAATGTATTCGACATCTTCTTTAGCAAATGGAGATGTTGTTACTTGCGAAATGACTAGTTCATTAGCTTGTGCATTGAGTCCAACTGTAACTTCAAATGCTATTACAATGACAGTAAATGCTCTTGCAACAACATCTGTTACTGTAACTCCTGATGCTTCAACAATTTGTTCTGGAACTAATGTAACATTTAACGCTTCTGCTACAAATGGTGGAACTCCAAGTTACAACTGGTTCTTAAATGGATTTAACGTTGGAACTGACAATCCTGTTTATACAAATAATTCATTAGCAAATGGAGATGTTGTTTCATGCGAAATGACTTCATCGTTGACTTGCGTAAACAATCAAACTGTAGCTTCAAATGACGTTACAATGACTGTTAATGCTGTTGACAGCTATACTATTACTTCATCAGATCCTGTTGTTTCTGTATCAAGTTTAACTGGAGCAACTTACCAGTGGGTAAATTGCGATAACGGAAATTCAGATATACCTGGGGAAAATGGTACTAGCTATACTGCAACAGTAAATGGAAATTACGGAGTTGTTATTAACCAAAATGGTTGTGCTTCTACTTCATCTTGTGTTTATGTAATTGCAACAGAGCTTTCTGAAAATTACAAAAATTACGATATAAATGTTTATCCAAATCCAACAACTGGAATTGTAAATATTTATTTTGGTGAAGAACTAATAAATGCAAATATTTCTATTGAAAATGTTGTTGGTCAGAAAGTATATGAATTAAATTCTGACCAATCGAAAGCATCGTTGAAAAAAATAAACCTTTCAAAATATTCAGAAGGAGTTTATTTCATCAATATTTCAAATAAGGATATGAACGTTAAGTATAAATTAATTTTTGACAAATAGTTTTCAATTTAGTTTTTTAGAAAAGGCTGCTTAAAGTAATTTAGGTGGCTTTTTTTAACAAATATGTAATTTTGTACTTTCATTTTTATATTTTTCAATTGTTAATCGAGCCATCAGATAGCTAATTGTTGACTCTGCTCCTTGATTAAGGTTGATGTTTGATTCTTCTAACCCATCGTAGCAACCACCAGTGCAAGGATTATAAATAATTTGGTTTAAGCGATTTTTTCCTAAAAACCAGTTAAATGCAATTTCCATTTTCCTAAAATATTTTTTTGTGCTGAAAATATCATAAAATTTACTTAATGTCATTATTGTATAAGCAACATCAATTGGTTGTTCTCCATAATGTTCAGCCTCGTTACCTCTTTTTAACCAATTTTTATTTGAAATAACTTCTATTCCATTTTCGTTAAAAGTTTGAGCTAATAAAAAATTAAGTGATGAGATTGCGATTTCTTTATATATTGGCTTATCTGTCAACAACCACGCATAAAGCATAGCTTCAGGCAAAATACTATTTGCATAAGTTAAATATCCCTCAAACCATTCCCATTTTTTGTCAGATTCGTGTTTGTACATCTGAACCAATCTATCAGCAAGTGTTGTTAATAGTTCAATATTTTTAGTAGAATTTTTGTAACTTTGATAATGATATATTCCCTTTATAGCAAAAGCCATAGCTCGTGTAGAATGAACAGTATCAAAACTATTCAATGACTTTTTAATAATTCTAGTTGCTTCATTTATTATATCTTCTGACAACAAATCTTTTAATGATAATAAATAACCTAAAGCCCAAATTGCTCTTCCATTTGAATCGTCTAAATTTACGGTTTGATTTTGCTCTGTAAAATTGAGTTCAGAATCTATATAATTAAGAAAATCGCCTGAAGGTTGTTGGCAAATATTAATAAAGTTTAAATATTTTTTTATGTAAAATAAACTCTTTTTATCACCAGTCTGTTTTAAATACATACACGTAGAAATAAGAGCTCTTGCATTATCATCAAGAGTGTAGCCTGTACTAATATCTGGCTGATTGATTTTTGCAAACTGAATAATACCAGTCTTGGTGGTCATTTGCATTAAGTGGCTTAGATTTATTTCAGGTAGGTTATATTTTAATGTATCTATATTTTCTGCAATCTTTTCAAATAAAATGGCATGGTCAACTGCCGAATTTTCCCAAGCTGTTGAAACTATTTTTTGTAAAGTATTTGTGCTGAAATTTTTTCTTAATGCACTATCGTTTAATAATCGTAAAACACTATTTGATAACTGATTGGAATTGCCGAAATCAAAAATAATTCCAGTATCATCAGTAATAAATTCTTTTGCATGAGGTATAGGAGTAGAAATTATTGGGCATCCACAACTCATTGCATAAGCAAAAGTGCCACTTACAGCCTGATTTGGGTCGTTTGTAGTAAATAGGTAAATGTCTGTAAGTTGTAAATATTCAAGCAATTCGGGCAATGCCACATATTTATTAATAAAAATTACGTTATTTTGTAGTGAATATTTTTTTACTATTAATTCCAGACTTTCTCTGTATTTTTCACCATCATTTTTAACAACTTCGGGATGAGTTTTTCCAATAATCAGGAACATAACATCGGGGCAATCTTTAACAATTACTGGTAATGCTTCTAAAGTTGTTTCTATGCTTTTTCCGGAGCTTAATAGCCCAAATGTAGTAAGCACTTTTTTGCCTTTTAATCCATATTTTAGTTTTAAGGAATTTTTATTTTTATGTTGAACTAAATGTGTTCCATGAGCAATTACCGATATTTTTTGCTCCATAACTCCGTAATCATTCATTAAAATTTTTGCCGAATTTTTTGTCATTACAATTATTGACTCGCAAAGAGCTGCAATATTCTTAATTTTTGCTCTCAATACTTCATTTGGATTAGGAAGTACTGTATGAAAAACAACTACTATTGGTTTTGAAATTTCGTATAAAAATTCCAAAAATGCTTTTTCCTGTTCTCTAAAAAATCCGAACTCATGCTGAATTAATACGATTTGAATTTGATTGTCTTGATTAATTGATATAGCTAATTTTTTATAATCAGAAGCAATAGCGGTTTTTTATATACTTTCAACTTCAATTGGATAAGTATAATTTACATCTCCAGATTCTAATGCACAAACTTTAATTGATAATGATTTGCTAAATTTATTGTTTAACGATTTAATTAAATCCTGCGAATATGTTGCTATTCCACATTCCCTTGGAGGATAAGATGTAATGAATAAAATCTCTGCAAGTTTTTTAGATTCAACTTGCTTTGGTATTAATAAAACAGACTTTGGAATATCTAAAAAAGAAGTAGGATATTCTAAATTATATAATGTTTGTATATTCATTGTATCAAAATCATAATTCTGGGCAACAATTTCATTTTTCATTTTATATATTTTTATTAGACGCTGAGTTATAATGATATTTATGATTTTTTTTTGACACAAATTACACTCATCTACAAAGATATTTTCCAAAAAACAATCAAAGATTGTTTTATACTAAAGTTAATTTGTGTAATTCGTGTCAGATTCTTTTCTATAATCATTCTTGTGTGTCAATGGTGTTTCATTTTTTAATAGTATAAGATAATAATTCTTTCATTAATGCAGAAATGCTCAAAGAGGCACATGCTATATGCGAATCTGCTGCTCCATAATAAATAAATAATGTATCTCCAAACAATGCTGTTCCTGTAGGAAAAACAACATTATTAACCTCTCCTCTTAATTCCCAATCATATTCAGGTGTGAACAAAGGATAAGGCAATCGAGCTAGTTCTTTTGTGGGATTTTCAATATCCATTAATGCCGCAGCACAAGCTGAGTAAATGCGTCCCTTATCGGTATCTTCCACTCCATGATAAATCAATAACCATCCGTATTCTGTTTCAATTGGAGGACATCCAGCACCAATATAACTTGACTCGTGACCATGAATTGGGTCTAAAACAATATGTTCTTCAAAATTAAGAAAATAATTTCCCCAAAATTCATGTGTAAGGTCTTTTAAACTATCTACAGAAGCTATTTGAATACCTGGTCTGATTCGGTGAAGAAAGACTAATTTGTCGTTTATTCTTCGTGGAAAGAAAACCACATTTTTATCCCATAACAATATCTTTTTTTCAGGATCTGATTCCTGATAATAAAACTTCTGATTACGGTAATAGTTTTCATTTACTTTACCCGCAGTTTCGGCAAGAAATACAAATTCGGCATAAGTAATTGGAGGAACAATAATTCCATGTTTTTTAAAATGTACTAAATCTTTTGAAGTAGCCAAAGCTCCACGAGCATTTGTTCCGTCATAAGCAGTATATGTCATATAATAAAGGTCGTCAATCTTTACAATTCGTGGGTCTTCTACACCTTGCGATTCATAATCAAATTCGGGAACCATAAAAGGCTTTTCCCAACGCTCTACTATTGTAAGAGGGCCATCAAGTTTACAATATCCAATGCTCGAATGATTTCCTTCGTGTACAGCTCTGTAAAACATGTGAACATTATCGCCTTCGCGTATAATTGCAGGATTCAGAACACATTCGTTTTCAAAATCCAAATCAGTTTTACTTAATAAAATACCTTCTTTTTTAATTTCTATCATCTTTTATATTTTTAGTTTTTTATTCATTTTTTTGCAAATTTGACTAGTTCCTCATTAAAATTTTTAGTCTCTTCTAAAAATAAACTATGACCGCTAAATTCAAAAGCAATAAGTTGTGAATTTGAAATTCCTGCTTTCATCTGTTTAGCCAAATCGAAAGAACATATTTTATCTTTTTCTCCATGCAAAATCAATGTTGGTATTTTTATTTTCACAAGGTCACCTCTTAGGTCTGTATCCCGCAATGCGATTAAACATTGGGCTGTTGCATAAGAAGAAGCACTTAGACAAATTCCATTCAACCAATTTTTGATACCTTCAGTTAAAGATGTTTCGGTAGCTGAAAATATTTTTGCAAAATCAGATAAAAGATTTGGGCGATTAAAATTGTTCAATTCAATTAAATCGTCAACTGCACTTTTGGGAAGATTATAATGAAAATCATTGCGTTGTGTCCAAATAGGGGCTGCTGCTCCAAACAAAGCCAATTTAGAAATAAGAACACCGTTATCTTCAGCTGCAAAACGAATCGCTATAGAACCACCCATTGAGAAACCACCTAAGACAGCATCTTTTATTTCCAGTTTATTTAATACCGTTTTTATGTCTGACACATGAATATCGTAGGAATAGTCGCCATAAGGTTTATCAGATTTTCCAAAACCTCTTAACGTAATTGCAATTACACGAAAATCATTATTTATCAAGTCGTTGTATTGATATTCAAACATTTCATCGCTTAAAGGCCAGCCATGTATTAATACAATAGGTCTGCCTTCGCCGGCATCGGTAATATGAAGTCGTACATTAGGTTCTACTTCAATATATTCGGCTCTGGCACTGCCATACTTTTTTTTATCAATTGTTTTTTCCATTACCTTAAACGTTAAATTATTTTTATATTATTTCAAGTGTTTCATTTTCTTTTCGTCAATAGTAACTTCCAATCCTTTAGCTACTGCCATTCCTAATTGACTGTCGGCACGGAAGAAATGACTTAACTGTCGATTTATTATTTCAGCTTTTTTCTCACCACAAATTCCACTCATGGAGCTTACAATGTTGCTTATTAAATTTTTTCTGTCTTGTTCATTCATTGCATTGCGAAATAATATTCCGGGCTGTGTGAAATGGTCGTCATCATTTTCATTGCGGTCGAACCAATCGGCAACACTTGATTCCAGTTGCATTGGCGGTTCTTTATAATTTTTGTCAACAATTATATCATCAAAACTATTTGGACGGTAATTTGGATTCGCCCCTCCGTTGTCGCCAACCTGCATGAATCCATCACGTTGATAATTTGAAACTGCGTAAGGACATTTGTTTACAGGAATTTGTTCATAGTTTACACCTAAGCGATAACGTTGTGCATCAGGATAAGAAAGCAAACGACCTTGCAACAATTTATCTGGTGAATAACCAATACCGTCAACCACATGAGCCGGATCGAATGCAGATTGCTCAACATCACGAAAATAGTTTTCAGGAATTTCATTTAGCTCCATAATTCCAACATCAATTAATGGGAAATCATTATGAAACCAAACTTTTGTGATGTCAAATGGATTCCAGTTATAGTTTTTTGCTTGTTCATCAGTCATTACTTGAATTTGCAAACTCCACTTTGGGAAATCTTTTTTAGCAATTGCTTCTACCATATCCCGTTGTGCCTGATCAAGGTCAATACCTTTCATTTCATTTGCTTCTTTTTCAGTGAAATTTTTAATTCCCTGTAACGTTTTAAAATGAAATTTCACCCAAACTCGTTCATTGTTTTTATTAAAAAGAGAAAATGTGTGACTGCCAAAACCATGCATGTGACGATATGAAAAAGGAGTTCCACGGTCGCTCATCAATATAATAATCTGATGCAAACTTTCTGGATTTAAACTAAAGAAATCCCACATCATAGTTGGACTTTTACAATTTGTTTTAGGATCACGTTTTTGCGTGTGAATGAAGTGAGAAAATTTTTTCGGATCTTTTATAAAAAACACTGGTGTATTATTGCCCGCTAAATCCCAATTACCGTCTTCTGTATAAAATTTGACTGCAAAACCACGGGGGTCTCTTTCACTATCGGCACCTCCTTTTTCTCCTCCAACGATTGAGAAACGGGCAAACATTTTTGTTTGCTTGCCAATTTCAGAAAATATTTTTGCTTTTGTGTATTGAGTTATATCGTGTGTTACAGTAAACGTACCGAATGCACCAGTTCCTTTTGCATGAACAACCCTTTCTGGAATACGTTCTCGATTGAAGTGTGCCATATCTTCGTGCAGAAAATAGTCTTGTAATAAAATTGGACCTCGGTTGCCTACAGACATAGAGTTATCGAACTCGGTATAGGGTCTGCCGCTGGCAGTAGTTAACTTTTTCTTTTCCATGTTACATTGATTTGTCTTATATGTATTTCAGAAACTATGGTAAAATTTATTTCGTACTCAATGACTTTAGTGCATTTTCATATCTTTTAGCTACTTCATCCCAATTAACAACATTCCAAAAAGCATCAATATAATCTGCTCTTTTGTTCTGATATTTTAAATAATAAGCATGTTCCCAAACGTCCATTGTAAGTAGTGGGTTTCCCTTTTTTTCAGCGATATCCATTAACGGATTATCCTGATTTGGTGTAGAACAAACAAACAAGTTGCCTTTATCATCAAGGCTCAACCATGCCCAGCCACTGCCAAATCTGGTTTTGCCAGCGTCGGAAAATTGTTTTTTGAATTCATCAAATGAGTTAAATGTTTTAATAATGGCTTTAGATAATTTCCCGGTAGGCAAACCTCCTCCTTTAGCCTTCATACTTTCCCAATAAAATGTATGGTTAAAATAACCCCCACTATTGTTTCTGGCAGCCATTGGGTATTTACTTATATTCCTGAAAATTTCCTTAATATTCATTGATTCCATTTCGGTATCTTTTATTGCAATCAGAAAATTATTATAATATGCTTTATAATGCTTACTATAATGAATTTCCACTGTGAGTTTATCAATGTAAGGTTCAAGGGCATCATAAGAATAAGGCAGTGCCTGAAATTCAAATTTGATAGCTTTGTTCATAGTCGTTTTATTTTTAGAATTATTATTTGTTTGTATTTTTGTATTGTCTTTTTGGGACTCCTGTGCCTGTGCAATAAAAGTGTATTGTAAACCAAGAAACCCGAAGATTATTAATGCTGTAATTTTTTTAATTTTATTCATTGTATGTTATTTTTTAAATAATAATCAATTAATTATGATCACAAAGTTCACGTTTTTACAAAATATTTACTTACACAGTTTCTGAAAATATTTACAATATTCACACATGAGAAAAGTTCAAAGATCCAAGTTCCATGTCCCAAAATTCAAGTTCCAAGAATCAAATTCTGAAATTGTAAATAACTATTCACCCAGTTGGGCAAAGGTTCTGCCCATGATTTATAGAATAATACCTATTGAATTTATAAAATAGCCCCAAATCGAGTAACGAAATCCAAGCTATAAAACAAGTTTTTCAGATTATACTAGAAGCGGGATAAATTGTCGCATTTTTTCAAGTCCCGTTAGCACGAAATATATGTCGTTATCTACGCCACTAAATAAACAACAAATCAAAATGCGGAAATTTATCCCATTTACAGTATAGAAGCAAAGTATTTAAAAAGCTTTGCTTCTGGGAATAGTCAAATTTAGAATAAATTGTATTTCAAGATACACCAGATTGCTCTGAAACCATCTTTGAAATTGATTTTTTTGCCTTCGCTAAAAGTTCTTCCGTAATAAGAAATCCCAACTTCGTAAATTCTAATGTTTTTAATTTTTGCAATTTTTGCAGTAATCTCTGGTTCAACTCCAAAACGTTTTTCTTTAATTTCTATTTGTTTAATCATACTGGAACGGAAAAGCTTGTAACATGTTTCCATGTCGGTAAGATTGAGGTCGGTAAACATGTTTGATAAAAAAGTAAGGAATTTATTCCCTATTGAGTGCCAGAAAAATAAAACTCTGTGTGGTTTTCCGCCAACAAAACGGCTTCCATAAACCACATCGGCACAATTATCAATTACGGGTTTTAATAAAATATTATACTCTTCCGGGTCATATTCCAAATCGGCATCTTGAATAATTACAAAATCGCCTGTTGCATGCTTAATTCCAGATGTTATTGATGCACCTTTTCCAGAGTTTTTTTCGTTGTTGAGGATTGTAATGCTATTGTTGCTTTTTGCAAAATCTTCAATAAGTTGTAATGTATTATCTGTTGAGCCATCGTTAATTACAATTATTTGTTTTTCAACATTATCGACAAGCTTTACTGATGCAACTTTTTGTAATAATTGCAGAATGGTGTTTTCTTCGTTGTAAGCAGGAATCAGAATAGATAATATCATTTATGCTTAAATTTTAAAGCTCGAAAGTTAAAAAATATTATTCATTTATAAATGCTTTTTTTATTTTGGGGAAGTGCAAATGTCATCATGAGGAGCGAAGAATTTTGTAGTGGAATTAATTGTAGTAGTTTTGTGGGAGAACAATAAAACAGAATATTAACAAAAAGAGCAAATAAACAAGCAAGTGACTCAACGGGAAATTAATATAATTGATCTTTCTAGTATTAATGACCAAATGGTAGAAATACCAAGTGGAAAAATTGAATTGCGAGACGACAGAAAAAAACAAAAATGGACTGTTGAAATTCAACCATTTTCGCTTGCAAAATTTCCTGTGACACAAGAATTATATTTTAAAATCACAAAAGAAAATCCTAGCTTTTTTAAGGGTAATAGATTCCCAGTTGAGTCTGTTACGTGGAAAGATGCAATAATTTTTTGCAATTCTTTATCAATTCTGACGGAATTAAAATCTTGCTATACTTTTAGTGAGGACAACGAAGACATAATATTCGACCCTACTGCAGATGGATTTCGTTTGCCCACAGAAGCTGAATGGGAATATTCTTGTAAAGCAGGTACAGCCGGAATTAGATATGGAGAGTTGAGCGATGTTGCTTGGTATAAAGGCAATTCAGAAAAAACTACTCATAGCGTTGGACTGAAAGAACCAAATTCTTGGGGACTTTACGATATGTTAGGGAATGTTTGGGAATGGTGTTCCGATATTTATGACACAACGGTATATGGTTCGTATAGAATTTTTAGAGGTGGTGGTTGGTGTGACGAGGAACGTAGCGTAATGGCTACTACACGTCGAAGAAGTCATCCTTTAAAGTTTAAAATTGACGATTTAGGATTCAGAATTGCAAAAAATAGTTGGTGATTTTCTAATAAAACAAATAAACCTTTATGACAAAAAAAGATTTTTTTATTTTAATTATTAAGCTTTTTGGCTTAATGTCCATTGTGACTTCGCTTTTTTCAGCTTTGCCTTCTAGTATTATATTTTTACTTAAGGATATTGACTTTTTATCAATTATTCTTATTGTTTTTATAATTGGAATAGTTCTAGGACTTTTTATTTTACTGGTTTTCAAGGCTGACAAATTAGTTCAACTTCTAAGACTAGATAAGGGTTTTGATGATGACAAAATAGAATTCGGAAATATTAATTCAAAAAATATTATTAAAATAGGAACTTTTTTTATTGGTGGAACACTTTTCATTGAAAGCATACCTGCATTTATTAGTTTAACAATATTCGCATTTAAAGACAATTTAGCTGGTTTAGATTTTGGAACAACGGATAAAATAAATTGGGCATTAAGTGCTTTGAATTTGATAATAGGTTATATGTTAATAACGAATTTGAATTTTGTGGCAAAACTTCTAAACAAGGACAAACAAGATAAAAATTAAAAATGACAAAGAAATCTCTACTAAGAATTGTAATATTTTATTTGATAGGCATCAGCATTTCGAATGTTTTCAGATTTGACCTATTGCATTTGAATGAGTCAATTGAAAAAACATCTTTATGGCTCATTATTTTTTTCTCTCCATTGGAAGCAATTGGTTTATTGATAGGAGCTTTTATGTCTATTTACCTTTTAAGAAAAGAACGAAATACGGAAATTTCAGTTTTTGGATATTCAATAAAATGGAGTATTCTAATGTCAGTTTTGCCAATACTACTTCTAACAATTATTGGTGTAGATAACAGCAGAGGCGAAAATGCACATTATTATGGATTTATTGCCGGAATAGCAACTTTTGTATATTGCTTTGCTGAAGAATATGGCTGGAGAGGCTACTTGCAAGATGAACTGAAAAGCATTAAGGAATGGCAACGGGTTTTGATAATTGGGACATTGTGGTACTTGTGGCACTTATCTTTCATTCAGAATCGGGATATTCTTGATAATTTGCAATTTTTAGGTTGGATGATTTTTGGTAGTTGGGGAATTGGAAAAATAACCGACCTTACAAAATCTATATTTGTAGCCTCTTGTTTTCACATGATTATTCAAATTATGATGTTTAATCGCTTAATTAGAAATGGTATAGATGGTACAGAAAAGCTAATTATTTTGACAGTTTCTGTTATTATTTGGATTGTTATTATTGTTTTTTGGGTAAAGAAAACAAAACGATTGTCAGCAAAAAAAATACAATTAAACCAATAAAGTAAAACTTAGAGTGTTGAAAAAAACGTTATGAACAGCAATGCCCTCAACGAAGTTAAACTTTCCAGATAAAAAATCGCATTGGCGTTAACATAATTTGAAAAGTAGTGTAAATAAAACTATTCTACCGTAACAGATTTTGCCAGATTTCTAGGCTGGTCAACATTACAACCTCTAAGTACAGCAATATAATACGATAATAATTGTAATGGAATTACAGTTAATAGTGGAGCAAATGCTTCGTTGCAATTTGGAACTTCTATAACATGGTCTGCCATATCGCGAATTGTAGTATCTCCTTCGGTAACAATAGCTATAACTATCCCTTTTCGAGCTTTAACTTCCTGAATATTACTAACAATTTTTTCGTAAGTTTTATCTTGAGTAGCAATTACAACAATTGGCATTTTTTCGTCAATCAGAGCAATTGGTCCATGTTTCATTTCAGCTGCTGGATAACCTTCGGCATGAATATATGATATTTCTTTAAGTTTTAATGCTCCTTCAAGTGCTACAGGGAAGAAAAAACCACGACCTAAATAAAGAAAATTGTTAGCATTTTTATATAAGGCAGAAATATCTTCAATCAGCTCACTATTTTTTAAAATATATTCAATTTTTGTAGGAATATCAATTAAATCCTCAATCAACACATTGTAATCTTCGTCTTTTATAAACCCTTTTTTTTGACCTATTAAAATCGCCATCATCGTTAGCACAGTTACTTGAGCAGTAAATG
Organism: Bacteroidetes bacterium GWA2_31_9; assembly: GCA_001768975.1. Classification (GTDB taxonomy): domain Bacteria; phylum Bacteroidota; class Bacteroidia; order Bacteroidales; family GWF2-33-38; genus GWA2-31-9. The sequence continues at coordinate 24,170 of MEND01000052.1, forward strand.
CTTTAGTTGAGGCAACACCAATTTCTGGTCCTGCATGAGTGTAAACTCCGGCATGAGTTGCTCTTGGGATGCTCGAACCTACAACGTTGCAAATTCCGATAACCATTGCTCCACAATCTTTTGCCATTTGAATAGCTGCAAGAGTATCAGCAGTTTCGCCACTTTGACTAATTGCAATTACAACATCATCTTTATAAATAATAGGATTTCGATATCTAAATTCTGAAGCATATTCAACTTCAACCGGAATGCGTGCAAATTCTTCAATAAGATATTCTCCAACAAGTCCTGCGTGCCAAGATGTTCCGCATCCAACAATAATTATTCTTTTAGCTTCAATAATTTTTGGCAAAACTTCATAAAGTCCTCCAAGTGTAATTTCTTTTCGTTCGAGCGAAACTCTACCCCGGAATGTATCTTGAATAGAACGTGGTTGTTCAAATATTTCTTTAAGCATATAATGCTCATATCCACCTTTTTCTATTTCATCAATTTCGAGATCAAGCTGCTGAATTTTTGGAGTTAATAGTTCGTTCGATAAGGTCTTTAAGCTTAATGAATCTTTTTGAATCACAGCAATGTCATTATCGTTCATGTAGATAACGCTTTTTGTATGTTCAATAATTGGTGTAGCATCAGAAGCTAATAAATATTCGCCATCGCCAATTCCAATTACAAGCGGACTTCCTTTACGTGCAGCAATAAGTTTATCGGGTTCGTCTTTACACATAATAACTACACCAAATGCACCAACTACTTTTGTAAGAGCAAGTCGCACAGCAATTTCTGCTGAAACACTTCCTTTTATATAAATATATTCGATTAGATTAACCAGAACTTCTGTATCGGTTTGGCTAATAAAAGTATATCCTCTGTCTTCTAATCTTCTTTTTAATCGTGAATAATTTTCAATAATTCCATTATGAATAAGAGTAAAAAGACCATTCATTGACGAGTGTGGGTGAGCATTAATATCATTTGGTTCACCATGAGTTGCCCATCTTGTATGTCCAATTCCGATATTTCCGGATATGTCTTTATCTTCAAGAAAGCTTTCAAGGTCGCTAACTTTGCCTTTCTTTTTATAAACTCTTAAATCTTTACTTAATAATGCAATTCCAGCAGAATCATATCCACGATATTCTAATCGTTTTAACCCATTAATTATGATTGGGTATGCATCTTTGTTGCCAATATATCCAACTATACCACACATATAATTAAAATTTTATATAAGAAATTTCTAACTTTAGTCTATTCGAGTGAATTCCACTGGTTAAAACAACTCTATTACAGCTACTAATATCATTTGAAATTAGATACAAACCTAAGTTTGGAATTACACCATCGATTATATTTTGCATTTCTAAAGTTATATTAAACTTATAGACACTTTCTGATGGATAATAGTTTCCGTCGAATATTTCTCCTAAACTAAAATCAGGAGGTAGTTTGTATTGATTATTTGCTTGTCTTTCGTATAGCATAAGCTTAGTAGGAGCTTCATATGTTGAAATCGAAAGATCATTTTTTTCGATTGGAATTACCAATGTAGCCTTAACAATTGCAACATTACTTTTAATATTTAATTTATCAGCTGTTGGAAGTTTAATATACCCCCTTACTCCTGCCATTGGTTGTATATAGAAAACACTATCCTGAATAGGAGTAATAGAATTCATTTGACCATAAAAATTTGTATTTGAATAATCATGAGTAAATAAATTAAATCTTGCACAATTTTGATTGATAATGAATTCACTTGTAACCGTGTCAGAAGATGCATTTTTGTACGTTAAAACAATTTTAGAATTACCTGATGTTAAGTTAAAATAAGCTATACCGCCTCCAACAACATTAGTGTCTGTAGTAATGCAAATGCCAGGTAGAACTGATAATATATCGGAATTTGCTTTTATAGAATCAAGACTAAATATTGAATTTCCAAGCGATGGTAGCAAGTCAATACCAAGATTGTCAGAATAAAGCTGACCTTGATTGATAGTTCTACTTCCTAATAAATCTGACTCATTATAAAAACTTGATGCTTTATTGAAAGAATAGTATGCTGAATCTTTTACAATTGAATTAGTTAATTTATAAACATTAATAGTTTGAGTTTTTGTAGAATCGCCATAATTTCCAGAATAATCGAGATATAGCTTTATAGAAACTACTTCTGATGAAGACTCAAACTTTGTACCTACAACTTTTGATAATACTTGAGCTAAAAATGAAGCAGAAACATTGCCAAATTCAGGGTCGTTATAATTTCCTAACATTCCATAAGCTTCGTTTTTTGAAGTAGCAGAATCATCTTTTAATGTATATGCTTCGATTGATAACGTGTCGGCAAAAACAGTATTAATCTTATCCCCAGCAGGTTGTGTAGTTAATCCTAAATCAGTATCTTTTTTACATGAACTGAAAAACGATGAAGCCATTAAAGAAATTAGAATAACTCTAAAAAACAAGAAGTTGAATTTTAAAAATTCAACTTTGTTTTTATTAATTGAAATATTGAAGTCTGACATTATTTGAAACCATTAATTTTCGTTGTAAATGTATGAAACGAAAATGAAACGAAAAAATTATACGGTTTCAACACAACTTCCTGTAAGAATTTTATCATAGAAATCGGAATAAGACTCAACATAACTTTCTTCATCCAGATAATCGAGGATAGGAATATCAATTGTGGCTAAATGCTTTTTAATATTTGCGTTTATATTATTTGAAGCCATAATTATACCATCGGAAAACTGAAGAGCTAATTTTGTTGTTGAAACATAGTCAACTACTTTTTTTACTTCTTCAACATCTTCTGATGTAACTCCATCAACATGAACTTTATCTTTGAATTTTTTATCAAAAACAGTATCAAAGTAATCATCATATAATGAGTAAATTACTCTTGAATTAGAAAATAGTGGATCTTCTTTAAAAGCACGCTTTATATACATTGGAACCATACTGGTTATCCAACCATGACAATGAACAATGTCTGGAGCCCAACGAAGCTTTTTAACAGTTTCTAATACTCCTCTTGCAAAGAATATTGCTCTTTCGTCATTATCTTTGAAATAAGCGTCATTATTATCGCAAAGTATGTGTTTACGATGAAATAAATCTTCGTTATCAATAAAATAAACTTGCATACGAGCAGACTGAATTGAAGCAACTTTAATTATTAATGGGTGATCCATGTCGTTAATAATCAGATTCATTCCTGAAAGCCTGATAACTTCATGAAGCTGGTTTCGTCTTTCATTAATGCAACCATATCTTGGCATAAATGTTCTAATTTCACTGCCTTTTTCTTGAATACCTTGAGGTAAAAATCGACCGATTTTAGACATTTGACTTTCTGGAAGATAAGGTGCAATTTCTTGAGAGACGAATAAAACTTTTGTTTTTTCCATGTATGTGAAGTTGATTAAATTTTTTACAAATATAATAAAAAAAAAATTATAAATATGAAACTATATTTAGATAAACTTAGATAAATTATTGATATTGTGGAAAATAAAATTTATTTTTACTTTTTTATCTTTTTATCTTAAATTAATAGTGCTTTTTAATAAAAGTCTTGTAATGCACAACTGGCTTCAAAAATCAAACTATTTTATAAAATTAATTGTAGGATAATTTAAATTTATAAATTTGTGCCGTTTTTATAAAAACTTAAATGAAAATTTTTACAAAGGTAACTGATTTAAATTTAGAATTAGATTTATTAAGACAACAAAATAAAATTATTGGCTTTGTTCCCACTATGGGAGCACTGCATGATGGACACATTTCTCTTATTAAAACTTGTTCCGAATTTAATGACATTACTGTTGTTAGTATTTTTGTTAATCCTACGCAGTTTAATAATGCAAATGATTTAAAAAACTATCCCAGAAATATTGATAAAGATTTAAGCATTCTTAAAACCACAAATACAACAATACTTTTTTTTCCTGAAAATGATGAAATGTATCCTGAAAAGGATGAGAGAGTTTTTAAATTTGATAATTTAGAGAATATATTAGAAGGTGCTTTTAGACCAGGACATTTCAATGGTGTGGCTCAAATTGTAAGTAAATTATTTAATATTGTTAAACCAAATAATGCATATTTTGGACAAAAAGATTTTCAGCAACTTACAATTATTAAAAAGCTGGTAACGCAACTTAATTTAAGTATTAATATTGTTGCTTGTGAAACCTTTCGCGAATCTGATGGATTGGCAATGAGTTCAAGAAATTTATTGTTAAGCAACGAATATAGAGCCGTGGCACCAAAAATTTATAAATATCTTAAAGATTCTGCTTTAAAAATTAAGAACAATAGCATCGAAGAAATTAAAAAATATGTTATTGAAAATATTAATAGTGAAAGATTGTTAAAAGTTGAATATTTTGAAATAGTTAATACAGAGACTCTTAATGCTGTTGATAATTGGGATAATAATACCCCAATCATTGGTTGTATTGCGGTTTTTGCAGGTAATATTCGATTAATTGACAATATCAGATATAATTAATATCTTTGTAAAATGATGATTGAAGTTTGTAAATCGAAAATTCACAGAGTAACTGTAACACAGGCTGACTTAAATTATGTCGGTAGCATAACTATTGACGAAGAGTTAATGGATGCAGCTAATCTGTTTGAACACGAAAAAGTTCAAATTGTTAATATTAACAACGGAGAGAGATTAGAAACGTATGTAATTAAAGGCGAACGTAATTCTGGTAAAATTTGCTTGAATGGACCTGCTGCACGAAAAGTTATTGTTGGTGACGAAGTTATAATAATAGCTTATGCACATATTGATGCTATTGAAGCTAAAACATTTAAACCTACTATCATATTTCCAGATTCATCAACTAATAGATTGATAAAATAATTGAATCATCAATTAAAAAAAACCATACAATTTTTCGTATTTTTAATACTTGGTGTAGTTTTATTGTACTTTGCTTTTAGGGATATTAATCTCGAAAAATTAATTGATGCAATTATTAATGCAAATTACTTTTGGATTTCGTTATCAATACTTTGTGCATTAATAGCACTGTTTTTTAGAGCTGCCCGATGGAACATGCTTATTGTACCTCTTGGATATAAACCTAGCTTATTAAATAGTTTCTATTCGTTAAACTTAGGCTATATGGCAAATATGGCTTTCCCTAGAATTGGAGAAATAACCCGTTGTGCTGTTCTTGGAAAGGCCGAAAAAATACCAGTTGACTCTCTAATTGGAACAGTTATTCTCGAAAGAATTATTGATTTTATTACTTTAGTTTTATTAATCACGATTACTTTTTTTTCAAAAATTAAATTTTTTGGTGATTTTTTTATTAATGAAATTTTTAATCCATTATTTGAAAAAATACTAAACTCTACTTTATTAATTACTATTGCATTTTCTTGCTTTGCAGTTTTCATACTAGGTTTTTTCTTACTCAGAAAAAAAATATCTAAAAACAAATTTGGTATTAAAATAACAAACTTCTTAAAAGGAATGTTAGAGGGCTTAATATCTTTATTAAAAATGAAAAATAAATTCAGATTTTTTATTTATACAATTGTAATTTGGCTTATGTATTTTCTTATGACATATTTAATGTTTTTCTCTATTGATGCAACCAGTAATTTGCGACCAATTGATGGATTGTTCATTTTAGTAGCTGGAGGAATTGGCATGACAGCTCCTGTTCAAGGTGGATTTGGGGCTTTTCATTGGATTGTTTCTTTGGCATTGATGCTTTATGGAATATCACAAGAAGATGGATTAATTTATGCTACAATAAGTCACGAATCTCAAGCATTATTTATGCTAGTACTTGGGGCAATTTCATTTTTTATGTTATTTTTGGGAAGACGAAAATTGAAACATAATGACAAATAATCTTGAAATTATACAATCAAAGATATTTTCTTTAGAAAATCTTATTCCAGCTTTAAATGTTTGGAAATTTAAAGAAAAAAAAATTGTTTTCACAAATGGATGTTTTGATGTATTGCATCGTGGTCATATTGAATATTTAGCAAAAGCTGCCAACTTAGGCAATAAACTTGTGATTGGATTAAATACAGATGAATCTGTTAGAGAAAATAAAGGAAAAAATCGTCCAGTTCAAGACGAATATTCTCGTGCTTTAATTCTTGCTTCATTAAAATTTGTTGATGCTGTTGTGCTATTTAATGAAAAAACTCCTGAAAATCTTATTAAATTAGTTAAACCTGATTTCCTTGTCAAAGGAGGAGATTATGCAATTGAAAATATTGTTGGCTCTGCTTTTGTTAGTTCTTATGGAGGACAAGTAATTGTAATTGAGTATTTAGAAAACCACTCTTCTAGTAGTATTATAAATAAAATTTAGATAAATTTTTAAAAACTTTTTTATTATCTTTGTTGGTAATGAATTGTATATGAAGAGAAAGATATTAATATTCAGTGCTTTATTGTTGTTTTTAAGTAGTTTTGCTTTTGTTTCATGTAAAAAAATGAAAGAAAACAGACTTGAAGGAACATGGAAATTTATTCCATATTCTTCAGCTAATCTTGATAAAGATAAAACTTGGACATTCAGTAAAAATGGCGATTTTGTTCAAACAGTTGTAGATAACACATCTATAACAACTACCGTTCAGACAGGAACTTATGCCATTAGAGTTAGTGGTTTTAAAACTTTTCTGGATATATTTGATATTGATTTATATACTGACGGAAAGTATAAGGTTGTTAAATTGTCGGGGAAAGTATTAAAAACCATTCAAATATCTGATGGAGATGGTGCGACACAGTATATTTTAAAAGATTTTACTAAAGAATAATAAATTATGAAAATACATTTTAAAGGCATACTTCTTTTTTCTATATCTATTTTATTTATTTTACTAATATTTTCTTCTTGTGGAAAGAAAAAAGAAGGATTATTGGTTGGCACATGGGAATATGTTTGGATATCACAAAATGATTCTAATGAAGTAATAGTTTATTCTTTTTCTGAAGGCGGAAATATTGAAAGAGTAAGTACAATAAATGGAGTAGATACAAAAAATACAGGAACATATGAATTAGAAAAGAAAACTGGGAAACTTTTTGCTACAATTAATATTGTTGGATTTAGAAGCTGGCTTAATGGCAAATATAGAATATTACACGTCGATAAAGACATATTAATAATGCAGCAAGTATTTGATACTAACGGCAATTATGCTTTTGCTAGGTTCGAATTCGTCCGAAAAAATTAATGTCAAAAACCAAATCAGTTTATATTTGTCAAAGCTGTAGCTTCCAATCTGCTAAGTTGCTTGGCAAATGCCCATCATGTAACGAATGGAATACTTTTGTTGAGGAGACATTCACTAAATCAAATTCAAGTTCATCAGGTAAATCATTAGTACAAAACTTAAAACCTGTAAGACTTTCTGAAATTGAAGGAAATAATTTTACACGTATTAATACTCATATTGATGAACTAAACCGTGTTTTGGGCGGTGGCATAGTTCCCGGCTCAGTTGTATTAATCGGTGGAGAACCCGGAATTGGCAAATCAACTCTCATGTTGCAGTTGGCTTTACAATTTAATAATCTTACAGTACTTTATATTTCTGGTGAAGAAAGCCTTTATCAGATTAAATTACGAGCAAATAGAATCAAAAATGCCAACGAAAATCTTCTGGTTTTAAATGAAACATCGCTTGAATCTGTTATAAATAATATTGAAACAATTAAGCCCGATTTGGTTGTTGTTGACTCTATTCAAACCATTCAAACCGACTCGCTTGAGTCGATTCCCGGAAGTATTTCGCAAATAAAAGAATGTACAAATCTACTTTTGAAATGTGCTAAACATCACTCAATTCCAATTTTTCTCGTAGGTCATATAAATAAAGACGGACATATTGCAGGACCAAAAGCTCTTGAACATATTGTAGATGTGGTGTTACAATTTGAAGGCGATTTAAGTAATCAATACAGAATTTTAAGAACACTGAAAAATCGTTTCGGTCCAACATCAGAAATTGGCATTTTTGAAATGTTCAGCGATGGTTTGCACGAAGTTATAAATCCATCGGAACTGCTACTTTCACAACACGATGATTTTTACAGCGGTACAGCAGTTGGCTCATCTTTAGAAGGCAACAGACCATTGTTAATTGAAGTTCAAGCATTGGTTGGAAACTCACCTTACGGCACTCCTCAACGAACAACAAACGGATTCGATTCAAGAAGAATGAATATGCTTTTGGCTGTTCTGGAAAAACGAATGGGAATTAAGGTTTCGGGTAAAGATGTTTTTTTGAATATTGCAGGTGGTATCAAAATTAACGATACAGGGATAGATTTAGCTGTAATAAGTGCAATAATTTCTTCGGGTTTTGATTCATCAATTGCAAAAAAGATATGTTTTGCAGGTGAAGTTAGTTTAACTGGTGAAGTTCGTCAGGTTTCAAAAATTGAACAACGCATTAGAGAAGCCGAAAAACTCGGATTTGAAAGTATGATGATTTCAAAATTCAGCATCAAAAAAGAAAGCATAAAATCTAAACTAAAACTTATTACAATTTCTAATGTTTCTGAGATTCCGAAGCTGATATTGTAAAAAACTAATAACAAAACATTTCAGGCAGAGACAATAACAGATTAAGCTTTATTTTTTATCAATTAGAAACTGATTGAACCTTTACATTGAAGTTATAAACTTTAATGTGTGGGGCTATTTTTTAGTAAACTTATTATTAGATATAACATTAAAACAAAAAAGAAGTTTAGGTTTTGCTGAAATAATCATAAATAAAATATCTTTAATATGAAAAAATTATATAATAGACTTTAATTCAATACAGTCAACAAGTTCATTAGAAATATTCTTGTTAACATCAGCATTGAAATTTGAATCCGAATGTTTATTAAGAAAATAAAAGCTAAATCCATACATCATCCATGCTTGTCCCCATCTAATATATGGAATTTTAATTGAATGATTATTCTTAATTTGATAATAAAAACAACCATTTTTATCTTGCATATTATCTATTGTCCAATTTAAAACTTTTTCAACTAAAAATATATTTTCTTCGATTTTACTAAGCCTATGCAACGTAGCAATAAGTTGAGCGGGACAGTGAATATCAATAGGATATACTTTTTTGTCATAATATTTTGGAGTACCATCTTCTAAGAAAAAATTCTCTAAATAATACTTTAATCCTAAATCAATATTATTATTATAGCTTAAATCTCTTGAATATTTTTGGTATTCACTAATGCACTCCAACTTATAACCTGTATGAAAACTATCAACCCAATTTTGCATAGATGCCTTTCCAAAAAGCCAAGAACCATCATCTTTCTGATTTTTAACAACTGAATTTACCGATTGCTTTGCTATTTTTAAATAATTTTCATTTTTATTATATGAATATGCACGTGCTAATAATCTGCTTCCTAAAAGTGAGGCATTAAAAACGCTTGTATTATCAAGTGGAGAATAAGAAAATATAAAACCATTTTCGTCTGTGGTTCTGTTTAGATTTTGAATTACAAACTCACAACTACTTAATGCTGTTTTAAGATAATCTTCGTTTTTAGTAATGTCGTAAGCATCCATTAATGAGTAAGATACAAAAGAAGTAACTACAATCGTAGGAGTTCCCTTTTTTAGAAAAAAAACTCTCGATTGCCAATCAAAATTATAACCCCAACATGCTCCTGCATAGCCTTGAGTTTGTAATTCAATAATTTTTTTTGCCAAGAAATTTATCTTTTCAAGATATTCTGGTCTTTTTTCAAATTTATATAAATTGCAATATGATGTCAAAAATAAACCAAGACCTTTTGGATTATATCCTTTATTTATCAAAAGGAGAGTACGTAAATTATACGGAAATTTTTTAAAAAATTGTATTGTTGCTAATCTAAAAAAGCGAATAAATATTAAAGGATTAAATTTAAAAAACGGGCTATTTAAACCATCATAAGGATCCCATCCTTTGAATTTTTCATTTTCACAATATAATCTAAGATTATTAAATGATGATGATATTTTATTCTGAATGCTCAATAAATTGCTTAAATGTTAAATTAATGTTAAAATTAAATAAAAATAATTTATTATTCTAATCTATTTTTTATTTGTCCTCGTTTTTCTCCTTTTAAATCGTATAATGCCTTGACTTTACTTAAATTGCTCAATTTGAAATTAAGTAAAATTTCATGAGATCCATTATTTGTTTTCCGAATAGAATTATAAATAAAATCATAAGTATAAAAAATAGAAAAATACTTTCCGCTATAACCTATCAAAAAATCAACTGAATTTCGATGATTATAAATCAATCCTAAATTCAAATTATTACTAATATTGAATATCCCAGCAACCATTAACAAATATGGATTATAAAAGTTTGAAGATAAATAAATATTTGGATAAAAGGCAAGTTGGTTTGTTATAATATAATCATATTTAATTAAACAATTATAAACTCTCTGATTATAAATTTTATTAGAACTGATGCCATTTTTTGAACTAATAATGTTTTGAAAAGCAACACTTGCTTGTAAATTGTTTTTAATAATTGTAATCCCAAAATCTGACTCGGGTTTATTGTATAAATAATTATTCCCATTGAAAATTAATGGATCAATTTGCTCATGGCGAGTCTTTTGATAATAATTAATATTATTTGTTAATAATTTTGCACTTAATCCAAAAATAAAATCTGCTTCCAAAAATTTAATACTATAAGAATACGACAGAGATATTTCATTTTTTTTGAAGATTCCATATTTATCCTGTAAATAATATAAACCAGCTCCCATTTTTTTATTTAACTTCATTACATATGATAAAGAATTTGTAACAGGTGCATCATCAAAACCTCTCCATTGAATTCTATCATGAATTTTTAAGGATGAATTTTTACTTTCTTGATTTAGTGAGGGCGATACAAGTGATGGGTCTAAAAATATCAGATTATATTGCTGTATTTGCTGAGAGAAAGTAAATTTACTTACAAACAATAAAAATAATATTGCAACAAATATTTTCATTTATCTCAATATTGAAATTGATTTTTTCATTAAAAAGTCCGAGCTTTTATCTGGCCATAATAATATAAAATATGAAGCTTCTGGAACTAACTTACCATTATATTTTCCACTCCATGCTTCGTCATTTGTATAGCTTTCTTTTTCAAATATTAAGCTCCCATTTCTGTTATAAATTTGTATTTTGTTATTCGGGAAATAATTAATATTTTCTATGTATAAATTATCATTTATCCCATCTCCATTAGGAGTAAAAATGTCATAAATAATTAAATCTGAATATTCTTTTTCATTTACTTTAATATAAATACTATCAATAATATCACATAAGCTATTTGATATTGTGACATATAAAATAGATGAAATTTCGGGTTTCAACAATATTTCCGCACCATTTTGACCATCCGACCATATATAATTATATTGTAAAGAATCTAATTTTAACGTGTATTCATCACCTTTGTAAATAGTAATAAAATCTAGGATTTCTATACTTGGGGCATCATTTACATTTAATGATAATGTTACTGTACTATCGC
>MEND01000053.1:0-5441 GCA_001768975.1 Bacteroidetes bacterium GWA2_31_9
TAGTGATGCTTCAGTTACTTATGCAGGATGGAATATTGATGATGTTGTTGTTGTTTCTAATTTAACGGTAATTTCAGGAACTACCTCTGTAACAAATGTTTCATGTTTTGGGTCATCTACTGGAGCAATAACTGTAACTCCATCAGGAGGCACAGGAACTTATACTGGTTATAACTGGAATGGAACTCCAACTGGTGATGGCACTGCTACCATTTCAAATCTAGCTGCTGGAAATTATTCTGTTACTATTACTGATAATGGTGGTTGTACAGGAACTGTAACTGCAACTGTAACTCAGCCTGCATCAGCATTAACAAATTCGGCATCACAAACTAATGTTTTATGTTATGGAAATTCAACTGGAGCAATTGATATTACACCTGCCGGTGGTACACCTGCATATACATATTCATGGACTGGACCTAGTAGTTACACTGCAACTTCTCAGGATTTAACATCTCGTCCAGCTGGAACATATAATGTAACTATTACTGATGCAAATTTATGTACAGCTACTGCTTCATATACGATAACTCAACCAGCTTCTGGTATTTCAGTTGCCTTAACATCTCAAACAAATGTAGGATGTTTTGGAGCATCAACTGGTGCAATCAATATTACAGCATCTGGAGGCACTTCACCATACACTTATAATTGGGGTGGAGGTATAACAACCGAAGACAGAACCGGATTAAACGCAGGAACATATTCAGTAACAGTATCAGATAATAGTGGCGGAGGTTGTACTGCAACATTAGGAGTAACTATAACTCAACCAGCTTCTGCTCTTGCAGTAGTTGTTACATCACAAACTAATGTATTGTGTTTTGGTAATAGTACAGGAGCAATAAATATAACAGCCAGTGGAGGTACAACAGCTTATAGCTATAACTGGGGTGGAGGAATAACAAGTGAAGACAGAACAGGTTTAAGTGCAGGTACATATTTAGTTACAGTTACTGATGCAAACTCTTGTACGGCAAGTGTGGGAGCTACAATTACTCAACCTGCATCAGTATTAAGCAATTCATTAGCATCGCAGACAAATGTTTTGTGCTTTAGTAATTCAACAGGAGCTATTGATATAACACCAGCAGGAGGAGCACCTGCTTATTCTTATTCATGGACAGGACCAAGTGGTTATACATCAGCATCTCAAGATTTAACATCTCGTCCTGCTGGAGTCTATGCAGTTACAATTACTGATGCAAACTCCTGCACAACTACTGGTTCATATACTATAACTCAACCTGCATCAGGATTATCGGTTGCATTAACAAGTCAGACAAATGTAGGATGTTTTGGAGCCTCAACAGGAGCAATTAATATTACAGTATCAGGTGGAACTTCTCCATATTCATATAATTGGAGTGGAGGAATAACAACAGAAGACAGAACAGGATTAAGTGCAGGAACATATTCAGTAACAGTATCAGATAATAGTGGCGGAGGTTGTACTGCAACATTAGGAGTTACCATAACTCAACCTACTTCTGCACTAGCAGTAGTTGTTACATCACAAACGAATGTATTGTGCTTTGGTAATAGTACAGGAGCAATAAATATAACAGCCAGTGGAGGTACAACAGCCTATAGTTATAACTGGGGTGGAGGTATAACAACTGAAGACAGAACTGGATTAAGTATTGGAACTTATTCAGTTACAGTTACTGATGCTAATTCTTGTACTGCTTCAGTTTCTGCAACAATTACACAACCAGCATCAGCATTAAGTGCAAGTATTGTTGGAACAAATGTAAGTTGCAATGGAGGAACAAATGGAGCTGCTGATTTAACTCCAAACGGAGGTACAGCAGGTTATACTTATAATTGGGGTGGTGGTATTACAACTCAAGATAGGACAGGATTAAGTGCTGGAACATATACTGCAACCGTTACAGATGCAAATTCATGTACAACAACGGCTTCTGTAACTATAACTCAGCCAGTAGCTTTAAGTGTGACCATGGCAAAAGTAGATGTTACATGTAATGGAGGAACCAATGGAACTGCAACTGCAACGCCTTCTGGTGGAACAGGTCCATTCTCATACCATTGGGATGATGCTACATTCCAATCGACTCAAACAGCTAATGGACTTGTTTCAGGGATATATAATGTTACTGTTACTGATGCTAATAGCTGTACTGCCTTAGGAAATATTACCGTAAATCAACCTTTGGCAATTGTTGTAACTACTTCTTCTACTCAATCAGTATGTCTTGGTTCATCTGGCTCCGCAACAGCTACTATTTCATCTGGTGGAGTATCACCATATGATTATACTTGGTCATCTGGACAATCGACTATTAATTCAGTATTAACTACAAATCTTATTAGTAGTATCCCTGCTGATTCTTATACTGTTACAGTTACAGATGCAAATAACTGTACAGGAACTTCAAATGTTAATGTAACAGATGCTGCTGGTCCAAGCTCAAGTATTTCTTTACAGACTGATGTGTCATGCAATGGTGGAACTAATGGCTCTGCAACAGTCTCAATTACTTCAGGTGGTACTTCTCCTTTTGATTATGTTTGGTCAAGCGGAGGATCAACATCAAATTCCGTCTTAACAACAAATACAGAAAATAATCTTACGGTGGGAGTTTACTCGGTTGTTATTACAGACGATAATGGATGTACAACATCGTCATCAGTTACAATTACTCAACCTGCTGCATTAAATGCTGCTATTACTGCACAAACAAATGTATTGTGTAATAATGCATCAACAGGCTCTGCTACAGTTACAATAAGCGGAGGAACAGCCAATTATAATTATAATTGGCCTGGAGCTATTCCCGATGCAAATAATACACCTGCATTATCTAATACTGCAAATAATATTTCTGACGGTTCTTATACTGTTACCATTACAGATGCCAATTCCTGTGTAATTACTGCTACTGCAAATATTACTGAACCTGCCGATTTAACAGCTTCCATTGCAGCTACAAATGTTTCATGTTTTGGAGGTTCTAATGGTGGAGCGGATTTAACACCTGCTGGAGGAACATTACCCTACACTTATTTATGGTCAAATACTTCTACAAATCAAGATTTGATTAATATAGCAGATGGGATATATGGTGTTACTGTTACTGATGCTAATTCTTGTACAGAAACTGCATCTGTAACAATTACAGAACCAGGCACAGCATTGAACGTTACAATGGCATCAAATAATGTATCATGTTTTGGTGGGACTGACGGTGATGCAACTGCAAATCTTGTTGGTGGAACTTCTCCATATACTTATATTTGGTCAAACTCTGCAAATACTCAAACAATATCTAGTCTATCTGCTGCTATATTTGCAGTTACAGTAACAGACGATAATGGTTGTATTGGAAATGGAAGTGTAACAATTACTCAACCTGCTGCAGCATTGCAAGCAACTATTAGTTCTACTAATATTAATTGTTTTGGACAATCTACAGGTGCTGTTAATTTAACTGTTTCAGGTGGAACAACTGCTTATTCATATTCATGGACAGGACCAAGTGGTTACACTGCAATTACTGAAGATTTAACATTAAGACCAGCAGGGGCATACAATGTTACAGTTACCGATGCAAATAGTTGCACAACAACCGCTTCTGTTACATTAACAGAACCAGTAGCTTCATTATCAGCATCAATTGTCGGGACAAATGTTTCATGTAATGGAGCTTCAACAGGTGCTGCAGACTTAACTGTATTAGGAGGAACTGCACCTTATACATATTCGTGGACAAATTCATCTACAAATCAAGATTTATTAAATGTTGCTCAAGGAGTTTACACAGTTACTGTAACAGATTTTAATACTTGTACAGCAACAGCTTCGGTTACTATTTCTCAACCAGCTTTAGCATTAACAGTTAATATGTCGTCAACAAATGTTACTTGTTTTGGCTTGAGTACTGGTACTGCTACTGCAACTCCATCGGGAGGAACATCTGCATATAGTTATATATGGTCTAATAGTTCTAGTACTGCATCAATTAATGGATTAAGTGCTGCTATTTATGCAGTTACGGTTACTGATGCAAATAGTTGTACAGCAACAGGAAGTGTAACAATTACTCAACCTGCTGCAGCTCTTCAAGCTACAATTAATCCAACCAATATTAATTGTTTTGGGCAATCTACTGGTGCAGTTGATTTAACTGTAACTGGTGGAACAACTGCCTATGCATACTCATGGACTGGACCTAGTGCTTATACTGCAACTACTGAAGATTTAACATTAAGGCCAGCAGGGGCATACAATGTTACAGTAACAGATGCAAATAGTTGTACAACTACAGCTTCTGTAACTCTATCAGAACCAGCTTTAGCGTTAAATGTATCAATAATAGGAACTGATGTTTCTTGTTTTGGTGGAACTACAGGAGCAGCAGATTTAACTGTATCAGGAGGAACAGCACCTTATACTTATTTATGGTCAAATGCTTCTGTTAATCAAGATTTATTAACTTTAGCTGCTGGAAATTACTCAGTAACTGTAACAGATAATAAAGCTTGTCAAGCAACTTCTGCAGTTACAATATCACAACCGGCAGCAGCATTAACCACAAGTATTAGTCCTACAAATATTTCTTGTAATGGAAGTAATGACGGTGAGGCTGACTTAACAGTAACAGGAGGAACAACTGCTTATACATATTTATGGGGTGGAGGTCAAGTTTCAGAAGATTTAACTGGATTATCATCTGGAAATTATTCAGTTACAGTTACAGATAATAAAGGTTGTACATCTAGCTCATCTGTAACTATAACTCAACCTTCGGCATTATCAGTTACAGCTTCACGTACTAATATTACATGTAATGGTGATAACGATGGAACTGCAACTGCAACTCCAACAGGAGGGACATCTCCTTATACTTATTCATGGAATTCAGCTCCTGTACAAAATACACAAACAGCAACAGGATTAATTCCTGGAACTTTTACTGTTACTGTAACTGATGCTAATTTTTGTACATCTAATTTTACCGTTACAATTATAGAACCTGCAATTTTAACAGCAAATATTACTGGAACTAATGTTTCGTGCAATAGCTTAAATGATGCTGGTGCTGATTTAACTGTTGCAGGTGGAAATGCTCCTTATTCTTATAATTGGAGTACATTATTTACTGGTCAAGATTTATCAAATGTTGCGGCAGGGAATTATTCTGTAACTGTTACCGATAATAAAGGTTGTACAGCTAATGCTTCGGTAACTTTAACCGAACCAACAACTTTATCAACTACTGTTACAAGTACAAATGTTTTATGTAGAAACGGATTAACCGGAGCTATTGATGTTACGGTTTCTGGTGGTACTGTAACAATAGATTATGGATATTTATGGAATAATGGTGCAACTACAGTTGATTTAAATGGAATTGGTGCCGGAACTTATTCTGGTACTATTACCGATGATAATGGTTGTACAGCAGTTGTTA
>MEND01000053.1:5462-13267 GCA_001768975.1 Bacteroidetes bacterium GWA2_31_9
TATAGTTGGTCAGGCCCTAGTGGATACACAAACTTAATTGATCAAGATTTAATTTCTTTATATGCAGGAGCATATAGTGTTGTAGTTACTGATGCAAATGGATGTACTGCAAATGCAAGTGCTACTATAAATGAACCTTCGGCATTATCAGCTTCAATAGTTCCAACAGATGTTTTGTGTAATGGCGAAACTACTGGAGATGCAGATTTAACTATTTCTGGAGGAACTACTCCTTATGCTTTTAATTGGTCAAATTCATCTTCTTTAGAAGACCTAACTGATGCTTTGGCTGGTATTTATAGTGTTACAATTACTGATTTTGCAGGTTGCCAAACTACTTCATCTACAACTATTAATGAACCAACTTTAATTGCTTTAACGACTTCTACAACAAATTCAACTTGTGGTAGTTCAAATGGAACAGCAACTGTTAATATTAGCGGAGGTTTAACACCTTATACTATAAACTGGAATGGAACACCAACTGGTGATGGTACAACAACAATATCGAATTTAGCATCAAGTGCTTATTTAGTGTCTGTAACTGATGCTAATGGTTGTATTAAAACTGCAACTGCAAATGTAATTGACGCAGGAGCACCTACAATTTCAATAGCTTCTCAAACAAATGTTGATTGTAATGGAGATGCTGATGGACAAGTAACTGTTGCTGTATCAGGTGGAGTTACTCCTTATTCTTATACTTGGTCTATAGCTGGAAATTCTTTTACTCAAACTGGATTATCAGGTGGAGTATATGACGTTACAGTTGAGGATTCAAATAATTGTTCTGCAAATCTTTCAGTTACAATTACAGAGCCTTTAGCACTTGTGGCAAATATAGCCAGTCAAACTAATATTAACTGTAATGGTGGAACTAATGGAATAGCTGATTTGAATGTTACAGGTGGAACTACACCATATACTTATTTATGGTCTAATTCTGCTGTTACACAAGATTTAACTAATATTCCTGCAGGAATTTATACAGTTGACATTAGCGATGCAAATACTTGTACAGCTAATTCAAGTGTAACTATAACTGAGCCAAATCTATTGGTTGCAAGTATAACTTCAAGTTTAAATGCTTCTGCAGCTGGTGTATGTGATGGAATTGCAACAGTAGGTGCAGTTGGAGGTACTACCTCTTATACATATTCATGGAGTAATAGCCAAATTACATCTTCATTAGTTGGCTTATGTGCTGGTGTTTATACCGTTACTGTTACAGATTCTAAAGGATGTACTTCTACAACATCTGTTACTATTACTGAACCAGTGTCATTCAGTCTAAGCTATACTCAGGTAAATGTTCTTTGTAATGGAGATTTAACAGGTGAAATTGATTTAACTGTTACAGGAGGAACTTCACCATATATTATTAATTGGTCAAATGGTGCTACAACTCAAACTCAAACAGGATTAGCTGCAGGTACATACATAGTTACAGTTACAGACGCTAATTCTTATTCAACTCAAACAACTGTTATTATAACTCAACCTTCTGTTCTAACGACAAATATCCTTAAAACAAATGTTGCTTGTTTTGGAGATGCAACAGGTGCAATTAACTTAACAGTTTCTGGTGGAGTTAGTCCATATACTTATAATTGGTCAGACTTAGGCTCTTTCTCAGCAAATAGCGAGGATTTATCAGGATTAACACCTGCTACTTATTATTTAACGGTTACTGATGATAATGGTTGTACTAAAACAGTTACAACCGTAATTACAGAGCCTTTGGCTGCATTAACTTCAACTGTAACAGTTACAGATGTAAATTGTTATAATAATGCTACAGGAATGGTAAATATTACTCCAACTGGTGGAGTAGTACCTTATACTTATTTGTGGAGTAATGGTGCATTAACTCAGGATATAAGTAGTGTTATCGCTGGCAATTATTCTGTTGTAATTACTGATGCAAATTCTTGTACAGTTAATGTATTTGCAACTATAACTGAGCCAGCTACCGGCTTAACTGTAGATAATATTACTGCAACTGATGCATTATGTTATAATGGTGCAACAGGAAGTGCAGATTTAACTATTTTAGGAGGAACATCGCCATTTACATTTAATTGGAGTTATGGTTATAATACTGAGGATTTAACAAATGTTGTTGCAGGTGTTTACGATGTAACAGTAACTGATGTTAATTCTTGTTATGCAAATAGCTCAGTAACTATAGGTCAACCAATTGCCCCAATTACAATTACAACATCTCAAACTAATTCAACATGTAATAATTCTGACGGAACTGCAACTATTACTGTTTCCGGAGGAACTGTTTCATTAGATTATATTTACGATTGGACTGGAACACCAATAGGTGACGGAACAAATTCAATAAGTGCATTAGGAGCAGGAACATATTTGGTTACTGTAACTGATGATAATGCTTGTACTAAAATTGAAGCAGTTTATATTAGTGATATGGGAGGAGTTGTTTTAGATTTAATAAAATTAAGTGATGTTGATTGTAATGGAAATGCAAATGGTTCTGCAATGGCAAATACTTCGGGAGGTACGACTCCATATACTTTTGAATGGTCATCAAGTTTAAATAACACTGATACTGAAACAGGTTTGTCTGGTGGTACAGTTACTTTAACATTGACCGATTTTATTGGTTGTAAATCTATAGATTCGGTTGTTGTTTTAGAACCTAGTGCTATTTCATTAGCTACTGTGATTACAAATGTAGCTTGTAATGGCGAAAACTCTGGTAGTATTGATTTATCAGTAACAGGTGGAAAATTACCATACACTTATTTATGGACTAATACAGTTGCTACTACTCAAGATATTTTTACATTAACACCAAATACTTATGATGTTACAGTTACTGATGGGAATGGTTGTACAGCAATTACTTCAGCTATTGTTTCAGAACCTGTTTTTGCACTTGATGTTACGGGAATTACAACAGATGTATCGTGTTATGGATTAAGTGATGGCACAATAGATTTAACAGTTACAGGAGGAACTACTCCTTTTAATTATTACTGGAATTATGGTCAAACCACAGATGATATTACTGGCTTATTTGCAACAAATTACTCTGTAATTGTTGTTGATTCTAATGCTTGTGAGGGTTCGGCATCATTTATACTTACACAACCAAGTAGCATAAATATAAGTTTGATAACAACAGATGTATTGTGTTTTGGCGATTCAACAGGTACTGCGATTGCAACTGTTTTGGGTGGTCAGTCGCCATATACTTATCTTTGGGATGATTATTTAGCTCAAAGTACTAATACGCTTAATTCTGTTCCTCAAGGAACATACAATTTAACTGTTACAGATGTTAATGGTTGCCAAAAAGTTGGCAATGTAAGTATTATCGAACCTCTTGAATTAACTGTTACATCAACTGTAAAAGATATTAGATGTAAAGGAAATAAAACAGGTGCAATTTTTTTATCGGTTACTGGAGGAAAAGCGAATTATTCTTATAGTTGGAGTAATACATTTTCAACCCCCGATATTAATAACCAGTGGCCTGGTGTGTATATAGTAACTGTTACAGATGCTAATTTATGTCAATCAATTGTTAGTGCAACAATAACAGAGCCTGATTCAGTACTTTCTGCTACTTCTGTTGTTAGTAATGTTAATTGCTTGGGAGGTAACGATGCAAGTATAGATTTAGTTCCAGTAGGAGGAACACCAGTGTATGCATATTTATGGAATTATGGACAACAAACACAGGATGTAAGTGGGCTAACATCAGGTTATTATTCAGTTACTATAACAGATGCTAACGGATGCTTATTAAGTACGACATTCGATATTACAGAGCCATTAGCAGGAATAAATTCTGTTGTAAATAGAACAAATTCATCATGCGGTTTAGCTGATGGAACTGCTACTGTTACTGCTGTTGGTGGTACATCGCCTTATACTTATTTATGGAATAATGGAGATACCACTAGCTTTATTGACAGCCTTGCAGGTGGAGTTTATAATGTTATAATTACAGATAGTTTAGGTTGTACAAAAATAGATTCTGCTACAATTGTTCAACCTACAATATTAACAGCAAGTTTAACAGCAACCGATGTTTTATGTAAAGGAGCAAATACTGGTTCTGTAAATTTAACAACAACTGGTGGAACTGGCACTTTAACTTATGTTTGGTCAGTAGGAGGAGCAACAGCATCAATTACAAACAGACCTGCTGGTAATTATTGTGTTACTATAACCGATGCAAATGGTTGTATTTATGATTCTTGTGTTAATATATTAGAACCTGCAGATTCTTTATTATTGACATCAACATCAACTAATGTAGGTTGTTATGGAACTTCAACAGGCGATGCGTCAATTGTCGCTTCAGGTGGAACAGTATTTACATCAGGTGAGCCTTATCAATATTTATGGAATAATGGACAAACAAATGACAGTATTTCTGGCTTATCTGTTGGTTCACATTCTGTAACAGTAACTGATGCTAATGGTTGTAATAATTCTACAACAATAAATATCACACAACCTGCTTCAGGAATCCTTAGCACTATTGTTAAACTTAACTCTTCATGTGGTTTAGCTGATGGATCTGCTACTGTTACTGCTGTTGGTGGTACATCGCCTTACACTTTTTTATGGTCAAATGGGGCAGTTACTGATTCAATCTATAGCCTAGTCGGTGGTATTTATAATGTTACAATTACCGATAATAATGGTTGTACAAAAATAGATTCTGCTACAATTGTTCAACCATCAATTTTAACAGCTATAATGAATACAACTGATGTATTATGTTATGGTGCTAGTACTGGTGCAGTTGACTTAACTGTATCTGGTGGTACTGGCATTCCTACTTATAATTGGTTCCCAGGAAATACTACTACTGCTACAATATCAAACAAACCTGCAGGAAACTATTGCGTTACTATTACAGATGCAAATGGCTGTACATTCGAATCTTGTGCAACTATTGTTCAGCCAACAGATTCAATTTTAGTAGTTGATTCTATAACTAATATTAATTGCTATGGAGCTTCAGATGGTTCTATCAGTTTGATAGTTTCTGGTGGAGCAGGTAGTCCATATCAGTTTTTGTGGAATGATGGACAAACATTAGATAGCATTATTAATTTATCAGTAGGCTATCATACAGTTACTATTACTGATGTTAATGGTTGTACTGAGTCTGAAACCTACAATATTACACAACCTTTAGCAGGATTAGTTACTACAATGACGAAAGTTAATTCAACTTGCGAAAATGATAATGGTACTGCTATTGTAACTGCAGTTGGTGGAACAACTCCTTATACTTATTCATGGGACAATAGTATAGTCGTAGATAGTATTACTAACTTATCCCCTGATGTTTATTATGTTACAGTAACTGATGCTAATGGTTGTACAAAAGTAGATTCTACTACAATTATTGACCTTGGAAACCCAATTGCATTAATTCTTAATAAAGTAAATGTAAGTTGTAATGGTGGAAATGATGGATTTGCAACTGTTTTTGGTGCTAATGGAACTTCTCCATTTACTTATAATTGGGATAGTGGAGCATTAACTTCTACAGCAACAGGGTTATCTGCTGGAACATATAATGTTACGATAACTGATGTTAATGGTTGTCAGGATTCAACTACAACAGTAATTACTCAACCTGAATTGTTAGTCGCAGTTCCTGCAATAAGCGATGCATTATGCTTTGGAGATACAACTGGTCAGATTTATGCAGATATTATAGGAGGTACACCTTCATATACTTATTTATGGTCAACTACTGAAACTTCTGCAATTATTAGCAATTTGGTAAGCGGAACTTATTCTGTAACAATTACTGACTCTAAAAATTGTACTGCTGATACATCAATTACTATCAATCAGCCAACTGCTCCTTTGTCATCTATTATTACTACTAACAATACTACTTGTTATGGTGCAAAAGATGCAGATATTTTTGTTGAAACTAATGGAGGGACACCAAATTACAAGTATATATGGAATTATGGTCAAAATAATGATACTATATTCAATATTTTACCAGGTAATTATATAGTTACAATAACAGATGCTAATCAATGTACTCATATTGATTCAATATTGGTTACTCAACCAGATCCAATAAGTATTTCATGGACTTCTATCGAGTCGCATTGCGGTAAAGAAGATGGCTCTGCAACTCTTGATACTATTACAGGAGGAACTAGTCCATATTCATGGTTATGGTCAAATGGTGATACAGGAATAACTGCCGATAGTCTTGCTTTTGGAGCACATACCATACAAGTTACAGATATAAATGCTTGTGTGAGAACTTTTGATTTCAATATTAACTTTGTAGGTTCAATACCTGTAACTCCTGGTGTAACACAAATTAGATGTTATGGATTAACAGGAAGTGTTGTAGCTAATGTTGGTGCTGGATATGCTCCTTTTACATATACTTTTTATAATAGCTCTGATTCTTCCGTAATTGGATTATCAACTTCGTATTCAGATTCTGTGGTATTTTCTAATGTTAATTCTGGAAATTATTTTATTGTAGTTACAGATAGTGTTGGATGTAAGGGAAATGCAACTGCAATAATTGCTCCTCAGCCTACGGATTTGATAGCTAATATTGTTGGAACTGATGTTAGATGTTTCGGTGAAAACAATGGATCTGCAATTGTATATGCTTCTGGTGGACGTCCAATAGGTTTACCTCCATATTATTATTTATGGTCTGATTCGTTAGCTACTACTACTGATAATATTGTTAACTTAAAGCCATTTACTAGCTATAGTGTAACAGTTACTGATGCCAATGGATGCACTGAAGTTCAAAGTGTATTAGTTAATCAACCACAAAATGTAATTGATATTGGTACCGATACAATTATTCCAGTTTCTTGCTATAAAGGAAAAGATGGAATGTTACAAGTTGATGGAATGGGAGGAAATGGAACATATACTTATGTTTGGTCAAATGGTCAGGCTACAAATGCAGCTTTTGGTTTGGTAGCTGGTAATTATACAGTTACTGTTACTGATTACAAGAGTTGTAGTGCAAGCTTGACATTACAAGTTACTCAACCAACAGACATTGTAATAACAAATGTTTCAACAAATACCAGTTGCAGAGATAGTCACGATGGCGAAATTGTATTAACAGTTAGTGGTGGAGTAGGTAATTTCTTATACTTATGGAATACAACTGATTTTAGTACCGACTATATGGTTGAAAACCTATATGGTGGAGATTATGTAGTTACTGTTACAGATGATAATTCTTGTACAAAAATTGATACTATTACTGTAAATAGTGAGGATGTTGAGTGTTTAGAAATACCAACCTGCTTTACACCTAATACTGATGGTATTAATGATAAATGGGAAATTAAAAATATAGATTTGTACCCTGAAGTAAAAGTAGAAATATACAACAGATGGGGTAATATTCTATTTAAAGAAGAAAAAGGATATTTTGGTAAAGAGTGGGATGGAACTTTTAATGGTCAGTTAATACCAGCCGCATCTTACGTATATATTCTTACATTCCCTGATGGAAAAGTTGAACCAAAAACTGGAGTAGTAACCATTATAAGATAATTAATTAGTAATCAATGAATAAATTTAATAATATGAAAAAGTTAGTAATTATTTCGGCACTATTCATCTTTTCGATGATTTCATTAAAAGCACAACAGTTGCCTTTATATAGTCAGTATATGATGAATGGTTTCTTGCTTAATCCAGCAATGGCAGGTAGCGTTGAATATACTCCAATTAGGTTAACAGCCAGAACCCAATGGGTTGGAATTAATGATGCTCCAAAGACTTTTGCT
>MEND01000053.1:13339-13722 GCA_001768975.1 Bacteroidetes bacterium GWA2_31_9
ACCCTATCTGTGAAGATTGTTTATATGGCCAGTATGAGAGTTTATAGCCAAAGCCCCATTTGCCGAGCTGTTAAGTTATCATTTAGCAGCCCTGTTTTTAACACTAAACTGGCGTAGTTTTTAGGTATCTTCTTCTTCGCTTTCTTCCGCCTCTTGTTTTTCCTATCTCCCTCATTCTTCTGCTCATTTTGTTCCTCTAAGGCACTTGCCGCCTGTTGTTATTATTTTGTATGTGTTGGGGCTTATTTTCTTTGCCAGCCGGTTCGCTACGAGCTTCCGCTTTATATTTGTTCCTACTGGGAAAGGCTTTGCATATAAACAGGGTTAAGAAGAGTGCAAAACCGGTTAGTATTGCTTTAAAGCGTTCCTGAAATCTTTAGGAA
>MEND01000053.1:13808-14879 GCA_001768975.1 Bacteroidetes bacterium GWA2_31_9
GTTAACATTTGAGGCTGTGGCGTCAAGGCAATCTGAAATGTGGCCAACAAGTAAGTCGCTTGTCCAGATTCCCTGCGCGTTAAGCCTTCCAGCAACATACAGCCATCTTAAATCAATTCCATCAGGCACATAGGCGCCGGAGAGGATAACGCTATCGGCTTCTGAGCCAACGGTTGCGGCCAGCTGGCCAGCTAAAATGCGTGCACCTGCTAAATTCAACAAATTGTATTTACCTATAATCTCCACTCCATCTCGGTTTTCTGTGGTTAATAGTTCATCAAAGTCATAACCTATGGTTAACAGATTATGAATGCCATTACCGTTCTTATCAGGAGTTATTATTTTGGGTCCCGCCATAGGTTGCAGAAAGTGTGTCGGCTATTTAAAGATTACTATTTTTACCACTAACAAATAGTCAATTATATATTAATCAGAAGATACTTTATCTCATATATTTAAGCTTTGTTTTTTAATAATCTCAGCCCCAGAACTTCAAAAACGAGAAAAAGCCAAACACTCTCTGCCAGAAGCCCTGTTTCGCTGGCTGTGTTCCTTCTCCAGCCCCCTCCCCAACTGTTTCATTAGCTGTTATCTGGGTTGCTGTCTGATTAATTGTTGCCTGGTTAAGCCCTGTCTGGTTCTCCCCTACCTTTTCAGCCGGCAGGGTTGCGGTTCCGTTGATTATCAGCTCCGGGGTTTCGGTTATTGTCAGGTTTTCAGTGCATATTCCTGTGCCATTGCCAAGCGCATAGCAGCCCTGCTCACATTTCTGCTTTTTGTAGATGCATATCCCGCCTTCGCAGAAGCCTTTGGTATTCAGGGTTGTGTTGCTGAAGCAGGCGTCACGGCAGGTTATGTTCACGCAGGGGTCTGGGTTGCAAACGCCTTCATAGCAGCCTGCCGGGCAGTTCTCAAGTGTTTGATAAGTGCCGTCTGTTTTTTGAAGGCCCCTGATAGTGAGCTCCTTGCACACCCAGCCTGCTGAGAATGCCACGCAGGCATTGGTCGCGGTGTTGCACTGCTTGGTTGAGGGGCAGCCGCACTTCTCGCAGTCGTCAGTCAGGTTGCCGT
>MEND01000054.1 GCA_001768975.1 Bacteroidetes bacterium GWA2_31_9
AAACGTTTTCAGGGAAAATTACCCTATATAACCCAAGTTATAATTAATATTTCAGACATTATTTCCAACTGGGCAGGACTGTTTTTCCTGACACTTACAATATTTATAATTTTCCTTTATTCGCAGCGTAAAAATGAATGGTACCGGAGTTTAACCTCACGAATAATGATGCGTTTGCCGATATTCGGACCAATAGTTAAAAAGATTTATCTTGCCCGATTTTGCCAGTCAATGGCACTGCTTATTGCCTCACGTACACCAATGCTACGTGCAATTCAGCTTGTGCGTAACATGATAGGTTTTTATCCATTCGAGAAAGCACTCGATATAATAGACAGCGATATAATGAGCGGAAAATCGCTTCACGAAAGCATGAAAAAGTTCAGCATATTCGATAACCGTACAATTTCGCTGGTAAAAGTAGCAGAAGAAGTAAATCAGCTTGATACAATTTTTGAGCGGCTCAATAAGCAGTATTCCGACGAACTCGAACATCGTATAGGCATGATGAGCAGCCTCTTAGAGCCTGCAATGATAATTTTTGTAGGTGTTCTGGTAGGAGTAATATTGGTTGCAATGTATTTGCCACTGTTCCAGCTTAGTACGTCAATTTATTAGAAGAGGGTTTGTGGTTTGTAGTTTGTGGTTCAGTTAATTAGTCATTTTTTGTTTAGTGTTTTATGTTAAGTGTTTGAAAAGTTGATGAGTTGAATAGTTTAAAGGTATATAAGTTTATAGAATTATTTATTTATGTTATTATTGTTTTATATTATTATGTGTTTATGTATTTAAGTGTTCATGTGTTTACATTCATTTGACATTTTTTGTTATGTGTTTAATGTTATGTGTTGTTTTTTGAAGTTGAATAGTTGAAAAGTTTATGTTGGTTTGCCAATTTTAAGAAAAAATGAAAAAAAATGACGTCGCAGTGATACAATAAAATTTTTTATTTACGATGGTTAATTATTGCAAAATTGTATCTAATGTGTTGAATGTAAACAATATAAAGGAGATAAAGGCATGATTTTTAAAGAAAATATTTTTTCAAAACATGCTATAAACATGTCATTGCATGGTAAATTTGGAATGGGTAAATTTATAGACGAAAAAATGTGTAATTATTAAAAACAATAAATAAATGTTGATTCTTATTAACTGAATTTGAAAAATGAATATATCTGATTTAATATCTTTATTAGGAATAATCTTAGCAATTATCGCATTCTTGGATTCAAATGAAAGATTATTTGTAATCAATAAATTTAGCTTATTTGATAAGATATTAATAATCACTATATTCATATTTATTAATTATTTATTGTATTTTGAATGGTGGTATAATAAATTTAGTTTTCTATCAATTTTTATTATTAAAGATTTCCCTTTACCTGAAACATGGGCTTATTTGACATCATGTTTTTTAATTTCCATTATTTTTTACAAAATCTTCTATTCATCGTTTCCTGAAAGTAATAAAGAAAGTGTTTTAGGTTTATATCAGAGCTTAATTAATGAAAAAGAATTTAATTTAGTTTATCAATATTTAAAAAAGTTTAATTATAGGGACTTAGTAGGTAAAAATAAAAATAGTGCATTTAGTAAATTACTTATTGGGCATATTTTAAGTAATAAAAACTTCTTAATTGATACTGCTTCATATAATTATTCATTTATAGTAAATATTATAGAATCTAATAAATCGAATGCTCGTGAATTATTGGACAAATTTATTTTTTCACAAGTAAATACTAAAGATAGTTATCTTAACGATAACTTATCTGAATCATATAAATTCCATAATTTTTTCGATTTAATAAATAACTCCACTAATATCAACGATGTTGTGACATATAATCTTCATTACAAAATTACTGAACCTATAAAGCTTAGTAGATTATTTTCCGATTATTATACATATAATCCCGAATTTAATAAAATTAATATTGAGGTTGAATATTTAATATTTAAGCATATTCTGGAACGTGATAATTTCAAAATTATTAATGAATATTTCACCGATTATTTTGAGCTTGTAATAAAATTTAGAAAAATGCCAGATTTATTTGAGAAAATTTATTTAAATGTAATTTGTAAATTAAATGATTTTTCAAATAAAAGATTAAATGATAATGATATAATTAACAATTTTATTCAAATGTCAATTGAGTTTTATAATGATAATATATTAAAAGATATTATTATGAACTCTTTAACAAAAGGGATACAAGAACATAAATATAATGAATTTAGAAAAAATATTTATGATTCTTTAATAAAAAAAGATTTACATAAAGATGATGATTTTAGAATAAATGTTTTAGATAAATTTTCAAATTATTAATATATGGAAGAAAAAATAAATTTTTATTTTGATATTTTAAAGGAAATGTCATTAAGTGCCTCTGTATTTGAATATTATTCAAATCAGTCAAGGAATTTTATTAGTAATAATGGCAAAATTAGTTATGATTATTTTGTTGAAACTGATCATCGTAGTAATAATGAACAAAAGATTCATATTTTCTTTAGTAAAGATGCAAATGCGTTGGCTACGGCTGATTATTTAAAAGAAAAACAGAAAAAAAATCAATCAATAAAAGTATTTATTTATATAACAAGAGCTCATAATATTCAATCTAAGATTAAGGAAAAAATTAAAGAAATAATTACACCTACAAACATTGATTTTATCCAAGATATTTTAAAAGAGATTAGTTCTAAAAAGTTAGATTCTAAATTTCAAAGGATTTTTTATGATACATCAAATGCTTTTATATATCCAACAATTCAAAATTCAGATAATTTAATAGATGATAAATCAAATAACGAATTAACGGATAATATTATTGATGGTTGGTATAAATCTGAAGGGAATCCAATATTATTAATAAAAGGAAAAGCTGGAATAGGTAAAACAACTGTGGCTCAACACATTTCAAACGTGATTCTGAAAAATGATCAATATGCTTCCAATATTTTTATTAATTCTGTTGAAGCAAAAAAAAGATTAGTAAAAGAATGTGTAGATTATGAAATAAATTTATATGATTTATATAAATCATCTATTTTAAATGAAAAATATCTGGATAATAAATTTTTTAAATATAATCTTGATACAGGGAATTTTTTTTTAATTATTGATGGGATAGATGAACTTATAACAAAAGTTAGTAATTTCAATATTATAAATTTTTTAGATTCGATAATTTCAATAAATCAGCAATTTGAAAACCCTAAAATAATTGTAACATGCAGAAGTGAATTTTGGGATGTAACTAATGAAAAAATACAATCAATTAAAATTTACCCTTTTAATTTAGAACAAGCGACTAATTTTTTTAAAAAAAGTTTTTTGAATGAAAATAGAAAAATTCAGAAAGCTCTTGAAATTGCAAATGATTTTCATAAAAAACGAGATATTAAAAAAGAGAATCAAAAAGATGGTAAGCAAAAAGAAAATTTGTATCATCCTTATGCTTTAGATTTAATAACGAAGATTATAAATGATAATGTTTTAACATATGATGTCCAAAAAACAAGAATGTTAAAAACAAATAAAACGTTGGATTATATTATTGCAAAAATGTGCTTCAGAGAAAATTATTTACTCGGTGAAACAAGAATTATTAATTTAAGTATTGATGAACAGGTTAAAATTTTTCAATATATAGCCATCAACTATAACGGTAAAATAAAAATCTCAGAACTTGATTCAGCTGTATATTTTGGAATTAATAAAAATTTAGAAAAGGAGCAAGACTTTGAACCTGATGTACTAACTAAATCGTTTTCTTCGCATCCTTTATTTAATGAGAAAGAAATAAATATTGAATTTGCATATGATTTTTTATGCGATTTCTTTAAAGCAACTTATGTGGCAAGTTATTTAGATTATGAATTCATTGATGAGGTAAATAAAGATTTTATAAAGATTATTAAAGATTGCACTTTTGGTTCTCAATTAGTTAGAGATGTTGCATTAAGGGTTGAAAGTTGGTCTGATGCAGAAATATTAACAATTAATAATCTTTTTGATATTGTAAAAAAGAATGATTTCCCAGATAAGGATAAGCTTTTTTCAGGTGTATTTAATCTTGCATATGAAGTAAATAAGAAATTCAATTATAGTTTAACAAATAAAATTGAAAATACTAAATTTTTAAATAAGATATTTACCGAGAGTAAAATAGAAAATTTACATATTATTAATATTAACGAACCGTTAATATTTGATTTTACCCAAGTACATGAATTTGATAATTGTTATTTTGAAAATTATTCTTCGTTTTGGGAGAATGATTGGAGCACTGTAAATTATTTCAAGAACTGTAGTTTTAATAAAATTGGTGTTAAGAATAATAAAAAGGAATTACCTTGGAGTATTGATACCTACAATAATTTCGATTTTAACAGTCAGAGCCATATGGATATTGAATTTAAAAACCAATTCAAGAAAACCAATGAAATTGACGATGAAATAAGAAGCGAGGTAAAAAGATTAATAGACGGGTTTATTCGTTTTTTTTGGTACAGTAACAATTTGCAAGCACAAAATTATGAAGTGAGAGATTCAAGTTGTAAATTGCCTTTTAGGTCTAAATTCCCAAAATTATCTAGCTTAAGTTTAACACTTGAAGACTTTATTGAAATCGCCAATAATATTGAGATTGTTGAATGGACAACATTTATGAAGTCTGTAGTTAAAATAAATATTGCAAAAGAGTATCGCACGGAAGTCTCTCAATACTTATTAGACCAATCATTTAGTCCAATACTTAAAAAGTTTGAAGATATATTATATGATAAAATACGATAAAATCTTATTAATTCTTAAGTTTTAATATTTTATTAGATACGGATGAATTAATATAAGGTTTATTTTAAGGAAGAGAATTAAAAAAGATATTTTAGTTATCAGATTAAATTATTTATTTTATCTTTAAATAAAAATAAGTAACTACTAAAAAAAAAATGAGCAATAAAGTAAAGTTTATATACGATAATTATCATGGGAATATTGAATTCTCATTATTTGAAGCCAAATTATTCAAAAACACATTACTAAATAGACTACATCAGATTTTACAAAACTCTACTGCTTATTTAGTTTATCCGTGTTGTAAGACATCTAGATTTGAGCATAGTATAGGGACTATGGATTATGCATCTAAAATATTTAAAAATGGCTTATCAAATTCCGTTGAATCACATGAATATATTCAAATTTGCACTAAATTAATCGAAGAAAAGTTCACTGAAATATCTGTAGATATAGATAATGCGATTTCAATTAATGGAAAAAAAGGAGAAAAAACACTAGCCATTAGTAGTTTTAAAAAAGGTAAAAACATTAGTTCATATACAGATTTGATTAATAAACAAGAATTTTTAGACTCATTAATGCAATTTATTGGGAGTGAATTTTTAGCAAGAAATGTTTGGTTTGCGTTTGGGGATGAGCAGTTTCGGAATATACTAGAAAAACATAAAACTCCTTTTTCAATTTCAAATAAAGTGACTGTAATATTACTTAATCAAGCATTGAGAATAGTTGCTCTTTTACACGATATCGGGCATTTGCCTTTTAGCCATATTTTCGAATTTGCAATCGAAAATTTAAAAGATGAACTCGAAAAAGTTCAAAATGAAAATAATAATGCAAAGAGTGTTTTAGATGACATTTACTCTATTTTGAAGGTAAAGACTGATTATTCAGGGGATAAGCTCCATGAAATAATTGGTAAAAATATAACAAAATTTATTTTTGCAGATTTAAAAAATAACGAAAGCCAAAATGCTATTTTCAATTCAATTTTTGTTTTATTAATTGAAATTATTTGTAAAGAAATATCAAAAGGAGAGTCTGGTAAATTAAATAGTTTATATGGTTTTATTTCAGGAACAATAGATGCTGATAGGTTAGATTTTATTCAGAGAGATGGTGCAAATTCAGGAATTTCAATTTCAACTGGTAATATCGACCGAATATTAAAAATGTTTCAATTAATCAAACAAGATGATAAATATTTTTTCTTGCCAGCAATACAGGCTATTCATGATATTGAAGAAATCCTTCACGATAGGTATAAGATATATAAGCATTTAGTTAATCACCATGCAGTTAAAAGGTCTGATTATATATTTCAAAATGTTTTGGAAAAAATTATATATGAAGATATAGTGGCATTGAATAATCTAACTAATGAAAATGATAATGTTGCAGAAAAAGAAAAGAAAAAAGAAATAGAGCTTGATTCAAAGAACATTAAAGATGTTATCAATATTACTAAAGAAATAATTCAACCTTTAGATCCTGAAGATTATAAAATGACAATTTATAGATTTTCACAAATCACAGATTTTTGGTTGTTATCATTATTAAACAAAGAGTTTTATAAAAGGCTTGGCTCTGACGAACCTAAGAAAGATAGGATTTTTTTATTTCTTAAAGAAGTTTACGAAAATACTCGTTCTTTCCAAAGTCTTTGGAAAAGAAACTTCGAATACGATGATTTTTTAAATTTACTTGGACAACAATTTATTAAAGATAATTTAAAATATAAAGTAATACCTAATACTGATGGACATACTTTACTAAAACTAATTGCAAAAGAAAAAGAAAATTATAAAAAAATATCCTCAAAAAAATGTTATACAGAAGTAAATAAAAAATGTATAACTTCAAAGTATAATAAATTAAATTGTGATTCAAGCAATAATAACACAGATGAATGTTTAGAAATTCAACATAAAAAAATAGGAAGACTCATTATTGATTTTTATAAAAAATTACACGGAAAAGGTGGCTGGTGTAGAAATGTTGAAGAAAGAATATATGAGTCCGATTTTAACAACATTATATTATTAGTTCAACCCAAACTTAATTCTGGTATAGATTCATTAAATTTAGTAGAAAATAAATCTGATAGAATTGTTGCATTTTCAGATGTTTCTTGTTTAAAAAGCACAATTGAAGCAGATATAAATGCTGGTATTCAGTTCTTTGCATATTATAATGGTTCAATTGAACAACTTTCTGAAAAAAATAGAGTTAATAATGTTATAATTAAAAATATTTTAATTTATTTTACTGAATTAATTGAAAAAAACAATCAAACAATTAAAGATTATGTGCAAACAACATTGGATAGCTAGAGGTATAGTCCAAGCTTATATTCATCAAAAACCCACATTTAAGTACGAAGAAGTTCAAAGTACAATTATTAGGAAGGGTGGAATTTTAAGAGTATCAACTGGGGTTACAGTAGCAGATTATTTACATGATTTGGAAAAAGAAGGAAAAATAAAGTATATTCCTTCTGAAGATTTGTTTGAAGTGGAAAAATCTTAGCATAATTAAAAAAAATAATTTTATAATTCAATGTTGTAAACATAGCCTTAACCGTAGCAATTTTTCTCTTAATAGTTTTGGGTTTATGTTGCGATATTTCTTGTAAAAATTCTTTAACTACAGTCTTGTCAATTTCCTTAATAATTTCGCTATATCCTTTCAATCTTATAAATGCCTTAAATTGAGACAAATCAATCCCGTAAGCCTTAATAGTTTTTGGGCTCAGGTTTTTTTCGTATCGGCAATGAAATATAAAATCACTTATAGCACTTTCAATATTTTCCATCTTATTTGTTTTAATTTTAATTCTGTAAGATTAACTTTTTTATAATTGTGTAGAATTAAATTTATTATTTACGAAAATTACTAATCATAAATCGCAATAAACGCATTATTTACTAAATATATTTCGTAATATAGTTTTTAATTTCTATTTTTACACAGGTTAATACCAATTGTATTTATAAAATAGTCCAAAACTATTTTATAAATTTACAATGGTTAATGCCGATACTACATGAAAATAGAACAATTAGTATTTTACAAAATTGGACTATATTGAATGTGCAATCGGTATAAATCATAAAAATTGAGAAATGGAACAAGCAATAATACTTCAAAACAAGCACTGGAAAGGAGACAAGTACACTCAGATATTTGACAGACCAATATTGCAAAATCTGGTTGAAAAACTTGTGCTGAAAGAAATTCAGGTATTATTAGGCATCCGCAGAAGTGGCAAATCAAGCCTGTTTCGTTTATTAATAAATCATTTAATGTTAACCGAAAAGCCTAAAAGCATTTTGTTTATAAATTGCGAAGACCCTTTTTTTGCCGAAATTTGGGACGATGCATCAAAACTCTACAATATTGTAGAATTAGCCGAAAAAATTACAGGAAATACTATCAATTATCTTTTTCTGGACGAAATACAGGTAATTAAAAATTGGGAAAAATATAT
>MEND01000055.1 GCA_001768975.1 Bacteroidetes bacterium GWA2_31_9
TAAACCGTTGCTCCAGTATGGATGCCAACCAAATACTTTTTTATTTAAAGTGCAGGTTTTAACACTTTTATTCTTAATTATTGTCGGTTTATTTATTTGTTCATACTCTTCGCCACTAATTCCTAAGCTGTTATAATATTCGAGTTGTTGCTGTCTGATACTTTTTATGCTTTCGTTTTGGCAAAAAATATTTTGAAAAAATACACTTAATATTGATATGAGTATAATTTTTTTCATATTAGTTCAAGTTAAAAGTTACTGTTTTTGAAAGTTTTCCGGTTCCAATTTTATCAAAAATAGTTAATTTGAATAAATATCTGCCACTAACCATTTCGGTTGAACTGTTAAAAACGCCATAAGGCGAAACTGCAATATCGTTTGGAAGTAATACATGTCCATTTTCTCCAAGCATATCAGATTGACTGTAAACTACTTTTCCGTCAGAGTCAGTAACTTCAACGCTCATTTCAAATTTATTTAATCCATCTTCTCCTTTTTTGAATTTTCCAACATTTGTTAGAATTAGGCATACAACATCTCCTTTTTTAAAGAATTGATCATCTTTTACTGCCAAGCCACCTGATTCGCCAGGAATTGCAAACTTATAATCTTCTAAAGTTAAACCATTAGATTCTGTTATGTCAGTTTGCTTGCATGAATAAGCAATGCTAATTAAAGATATACAGAGTATTAAAATTATATTTTTCATATATGTTATTTATAAAAAACATTAGTAATATTTCCATTTAAAACTGTAAAAACTAAAACTTGATAACAATCAACCTTTTCCTTTTTGTTTTCAGCGGGAGTCCAAGTTGATAAATTTTCTTTTACAAGTAACAATAATTTTTCTTCTAAAAGCTTAATATTGTTTTCGTTTTTACTAATAATTTGAAAATTTCCAATTTCTCCATTGCAATTAACAATAAATGCAATATGACTTCTAAAAACTGTATTATCTGCTTCTGAGGATTCGATTGATTTTTTTTCAAATAAACTTTTTATACCACTTAATCCATTATTTATATATTCCGGACTTTTTTTTGGTTCTTTAATTTTATCAGAAATAATATTTTTTAATAAATAATTATCGATTGAAAATATGTGGTCTTTGTTACAAATTGTAAATGTGCTATTTTCTTGAGAATAACAGTTAAAAGAAAAAATTATCAATAATATTATAACTAAACTCTTTATCATGTAACAAAACTAAGCTAAAAAAAGTATAAACACAAAGAGAAAGGAATCAATTAATTCTTTTTTAATTGCTAATTTTATTAAAAACAATTAATTTTACTTTTTGAAATAAATAATATGATACAACGAATTCAAACTTTATTTTTAATAGTATCTACAGCAATTTTAAGCTTGTTGTACATATTTCCGCTGACTGAATTTTCAGATGATAATAGTCAGATTTTTAACTTCAGCGTTTTCGGTATTTTTGCTGATAATGAAGAAATTATCTCTACAATTCCTTTGTTAATACTATTGTCGATAGTTGTGTTATTAAGTTTGATATCAATATTCGCTTTTAAAAATAGGTCATTACAAATGCGTTTAAGTGTTTTTAATATTCTTGTTTTAATTGGTTTTATTGGAATGTTTGCTTTTTATATTTTCAATACTGCTGATAGTATAAATGCAAATATTCATTATACCATTTTTTCAGTTATGCCAGTCATTTCTATTATTCTTATTTATTTGGCTTACAGAGCAATTAAAAGAGATGAAGAATTAGTAAGATCAGCCGACCGCATTAGATGAGTTCAAAGTTCAAAGCTCCAAGTCCCAAGTTTCAAGCCCCAAATCTCAAATTCCAAGTACAAGCTCCAAGTTCCAAGCCCCAAATCTCAAATTCCAAGCACAAGCTCCAAGTTTCAAGCCCCAAATCTCAAATTCCAAGCACAAGCTCCAAGACGAGGAAAGTAATCAGTAATCAGTATTCAGTAAGCAGTAATCAGTAAGCAGTTAGCAGACAGCTACACAGAGCTACAGAGTAGCGAAATGTTTATAGGAAATGATTCCACCAACAATCTTGTCGCAATCAGAAACGATAATTAAGGCACTAAAGCACCATG
Organism: Bacteroidetes bacterium GWA2_31_9; assembly: GCA_001768975.1. Classification (GTDB taxonomy): domain Bacteria; phylum Bacteroidota; class Bacteroidia; order Bacteroidales; family GWF2-33-38; genus GWA2-31-9. Next base: position 2,082 of record MEND01000055.1, read on the forward strand.
CGACAAATTAAAGTCCCAAGTTTCAAGCCCCAAATCTCAAATTCCAAGCACAAGCTCCAAGACGAGGAAAGTAAGCAGTATTCAGTAATCAGTAAGCAGTTAGCAGACAACTACACAGATCTTCAGATTAAAATTCCTATTTGTTATAAATTTTGATGTTCTAAAATATAATGCAAATAATTATATTTTTGTTTCATAGTTTTGTCTATAAATATTTACATTTATGTTATATAGATATAAAATCACACTATCATTTATTGTTGCTTTATTTGTTAGTATATCAGTGTTTTCGCAAGCTTGGTCTCCATCAAAAGTCAGCAGCGATGTTTCTTCAGTATATCATGAATCACAAAAGTTATTCAATAATTATTGGCAAAACAGAAGTTATGAAAGAGGAAAGGGTTATATGATTTTTAAAAGATGGGAATATCAAATGAAATCAAAATCGTTTCCTTATAATAATCTTGTCGATTTGAATAAATATTCAAATGAATACAAACGTTTTGAGAGCGATAATTTAAAATCAATTCAAACAACAGAAGAATGGCTACCTCTTGGAATTTCTTCATGGACAAATGGTTATAGCGGTTATAATCCAGGGAATGGAAGAATAAATTCTGTTACTGTTGATCAAAATAATTCAAATATTTTATTTGTGTCTGCACCATCTGGTGGAGTTTGGAAATCGAATGATGGAGGTGCAACATGGAATACTACTTTCGATAATTTGGAGTCGATAGGCTCTTCTACAGTTGCAATTGATCCATTTAATTCAGATATAATTTATGCAGGGACAGGCGATAGAGATGGTTGGGATTCAAAATGTGTTGGAATTTACAAATCTCTTGATGGAGGTGCAACTTGGGACTTAATGAATATGGGTATTTCAACTTCTGGAATTAACATTAATAAAATACTGATAAACCCTTTAAACTCTAATACAATATTTGCAGCAACATCTAGTAAGATTTATAGAAGCAGAAATGCAGGATTAACATGGAGTTCAGTATATAGCGGAGGTTCTGTTACTGATTTAAAATTCAGACCTAACGATACAACAATAATTTATGGTGCAGGAGATTATTTTTTGCGTTCTACAAATTCAGGAAGCAGCTTTACACATACTTCTACTGGATTAGGAACAGGAAATGCTCGACTTGAATTTGATATTACACCTGCAAATCCAGATGTTGTTTATGTTATTGGTGCTAGTAGTAGCGATTATGGTTTTGGAGGTTTATATAAATCAATAAATAAGGGAGTTTCATTTACACTTCAAGCTAACAGTCCTAATATAATGGGATATGAGTTTGATGGAAGCGATGCTGGCGGACAGGGTTATTATGATTTAGCAATTGCAGTTTCGCCAACCGATGAAAATACTGTACTTACTGGAGGTATAAATGTATGGAAGTCAACAGATGGAGGAGTGAATTTAAATCCAGTTTCAATGTGGTATATGGGTGGTGGATTGGCATATACGCATGCAGATATTCACCGTTTGGAATTTTTTCAGGATAGATTATTTGTTTGTTCCGATGGAGGAGTATTTTATAGCGACGATATTGGAGAATCATGGACAGATATTAGCACCGGCTTAGAAATAACTCAATTTTATAAACTTGGAATTTATGCAGGCTCTGTTGTTAAAATTGCTGCCGGAGCTCAGGATAATGGTTGTAATGTGCTTTATAATGGAAGTTGGAAGCATGTTTTTGGTGCCGATGGAATGGAATGTTTGATTTCTCATACAAATGCAAATCATATTTACATTGAATATCAAAGTGGTGGAATATTAAAATCTACTGATGGTGGAAATAATTTTAACGATGTTTCACCAGCTACTGATGGAGGCTGGGTTACACCTTATGTAATGTCTTCTTCAAATTCATCACTTTTGTTTGCTGCATATAGCGAAATTTATAAGTCAACAGATGCTGGTTCAAGCTGGAATGCGATAACAAATTATCAAAGTGGTGGAGTAAATTATGATTATTTGACCATTGCACCTTCAGATAATAATTATATTTATGCCTCTGAAAGTTCAAATCTTTATATTACTAAAGATGGAGGTCAAAACTGGACAACTAAAACTCCAAACTCTGGTTTGTATATTACAGGAATTACTGTGGATATTAATAACCCTGAAAAAATTTGGCTATCGTTAAACTCATATTCATCTGATGCAGTTTATACTTCTATTAATGCTGGTGCAAATTTTACAAATGTTACGAATAATTTAACCAATATGGGTTTTAATACAATTTTATGTGCTGGTAATAATAGGCAGGGAGTTTATTTGGGAACTGAAGCTGGTATTTATTATACAGATACAATTTTAAATACTTGGATAAATTATAGCAATGGAATGCCAAATGTGAGCATTACTGAACTTGAAATAAACTACAACCAGAGTAAGATTTACGCATCAACTTATGGAAGAGGTATTTGGGTTGCTGACATTTACGATATTTCAACATTTTCAGAAATTACTAAATCAGAATTGAATATTGATATTTCACCAAATCCTGTAAAAGATGTTGTTACAATTAATTTGAATGGAAATTCCGATAAATTCGATAAAATTCAAATATTAAATATTGGAGGACAACTAATTAAGGAAATTAAAATTGATTCAGGAAACAAGACTTACAGTACAAGTTTTAAAAACTTTGCTTTTGGGGTTTATTATTTAAGATTCTCGGGGAGTAAGGAGTCTTTTGTAAAGAAGATTGTTTATAATTAGAGTCTGTCTATAATGTCCGATTTACTCATAATTATTTTATTTTAAAGGTATTACTCATAATAGTTTGTTTTTTATAGGTATTCGTGAGGTCGCTTCGCTTAGTTCGTGAGCTCACTTCGTTCGGTTCATCGTTATTCTCGACCTTCAAATCTGTCATGTACTGAAGTACACTCCTGATTTTCAGCTCATCGAAACCTCGAACTCGAACATTTTGTTTCAAACTCTTGACTTTATAGACAGACACTAATTAGAGTCAGTCTATAATGTTTGAGCTTTACAAATGCTGGCTCAAACACTCCACGAGTGTTTGCCCTGTTATGCTTGTTTTGAAAACAGTCATTTACAAAAGTAAACTCCTTGATTTTCAAAACTTCGCAAGTCTCAAACTCGAACATTATAGTTCAGACTCTTGACTTTATAAACAAACTCTAATTAATTGGTTTTTTAAATTTTTCAGACACGAATTTCACAAATTTAATCAGCAATATTTTATTAATTGTTTGGCTGAGGCTCTGCCTCTGCCAATTCTATTTTTACAGGCTCTGTCTGTATTTAAAAAATAATCAAAACAAAAAAGCTCTAATACACATGTTAACACCTTGTTTTCAAAACTGCGAAAAAATGTTCATTCTTGAATTTTTTTAAAGAAACAATTTGTTTTATTATTCAGTACATAAAAGCAGTAAAACCACAGAAATTTATACACATGTATGTACAAAAAGTTTACAAAATATTAAGTCGCCTTTTGATGATTTATAAAAAAGTATTACATTTGAAATAATGTTTAATAAAAACTGTACATGTTCAACTATATGTGGAAATATTGTGTGGTTTTTCCGATGTTATAAAGGAGTTGGGCAAAATTTAGAAAAAAAATGTTGAACATCTATAAATAAAAATAATTATGGCAGGCACATTATTTCATTACAAAATTTTTATAGCTACACCAGGTGGACTAATAGAAGAAAGAAAAGCGTTTAGAGATGTTGTTGAAAACTTTAATCAAAGTGATGCTATTGAAAGAGGATTTTATTTTCAACCAGTTGGTTGGGAAGATACACTTGGACATCAAGGCAGACCCCAAGAAATAATTAATGAGGATTTGAGAAAATGTGATTATATGTTTCTAGTTTTACATGACAGATGGGGTAGTCCGTCATCTGCTGATTCGAAGTATTCTTCAGGTACTGAAGAGGAATTTCATGTTGCATTAGAATGTATAAATAGCGATAAATATCCAATGATTAGAATTGCTCTTTTTTTTAAAGATGTTGCAAAAAATCAGTTGGCAGACCCTGGAACACAATTATCAAGAGTCCTTACATTTAAAAAGGAAAGAGAAGATAAAAAGGATTTTCTATATGAAACATTTGATGTTAAAGAAAATTTCTCAAACAAAATTCAGTTCCATCTTTCAAGAATATTAAGAGACCTTGAAAAAGTTAGTAATAAGCCTGAAAAAAGCAAAATAGAAAGCAAAATTCAAACGACTTTTCAAGATAACAGTTATGATTGGTTAGTCAATATCACAAAATATAACAGTTGGGACAAAGCATTTGAAAAAGCGGAGGAGTATTTAAAGCAGGGTAAAACAATAGAAGCTGAATTAATTTTTAGTCAAATAACTCAAAGGAGTAATAACCCATTTCTAATTGCTCGTTACGGAAAGTATTTACGAAAACAAGGGAGAATTCAGAGTGCTCAAGATGTGCTTATAAGAGCAGAAGAATTATCTATTTTATTAAAAGACATAAACTCACAGGGTTATTGTAAGAGGCAATTAGGCAGAATTGAAGAGTACAAAGGGAATATGGGAAAGGCATTGGAATTATTTAGGATTTCATATGATTTATATCAGCAAAATGACAATTTGTCATCTATTGCTCGGACTTTACGAGATATTGCTTTTGTAGAAAATAAACTTGGCAGACCAGAAAAAGCTATCGAAAGTATAAATGAATCAATAGGTATTTATTCAAAAAATAATGAATTTGAAGAGATGGCCGCTTCCCTTGGATATCTTGGAGTTATTTACAAGGATATTGGGCAATTTGAAAAAGCAAAGGAATCTCATCAAAAAGCTTTGGATATTCAGAAGAGATTAAATAATCAAGATGCACTAGCTAGAATTTATAGCAATATAGCCGTAATTTTTCGGTTAGAAAGAAAGTATGATGAAGCTTTAGAGCAACACAATCGTGCATTAGACATTTTTAATAGAATTGGTGATACTAGAGGTATTGCAAGAGAATATGCAAATATTGGAGTTGTCCTAAGGAGAAAGGGGAGCTTCAATGAAGCTATTGACAAACATACTCATGCTCTTGAAATTGAAGAAAAAGTTGGCAATAGACGAGGTATGCAAATTCAATTTAGTAATTTAGGATTAAATCATTTAGAACTAAATGAATTGGATAAAGCGGAATACTATTTTAATAAATCACTTTCTATAAGTCAAACCCTCGATGATCACAAAGGAGAATCTCATCAATACAAAAATTTTGGTGCACTGTTTTTGAAAAAAGGAGACTATACTAATGCACTGATTGAAATTGAAAAAGCATTAAAGATAGATAATGCAACGGATAATAAGTTTGGTGTAGCAGGGTGTTATAGGCTAAAAGCTGAGATTCATATACAGCAAGGAAAATTTGAGGATGCATTAATATCATTACAGAATTCAAGAGATTTATATAAGTTACTGGGGCTAAACGATTATGTTAGTGAAATTGAAAATGAAATAAAAACTTTGCCCAACAAGCGGTCATAAAACATTGGGGGCGAGGTGGTTATTTGAGTTTTAGTTTTCGCATCAAAGGTAGTTGCTCCTTGATAGTGAAGTGGCTCCGAAACCCCCAACGATTTTATACTGCCAACCGTTACCTGCAAGCGAAAAAAACGACATTATGAGCTTTATTGAAGAATTTATCGGGACATTATTTACAGAGGTTTTATGGGCTTCTATTAAACGATTTGGCTCATTTATAAGATGGTTATTTCTGAGAACAAAATACTCTTACAAAGACATTTACAAGCAAGATTGGAATGGAAGAATTGGAGTATTTACTATTGCTGTTATTGTAATACTTCTAATTGGACTGAATTCAAAATCGCATAACTCCAAAAATAGAATTGATAATAAGAAAAAAGAATTACAACAACTTTCTAATAATGTCGAATTAAAAAATGGAGACCTTATTTTTCAAACGTCCCTTTCCGAACAAAGTAAAGCTATTCAACTTGCGACGGGTTCTGAATATTCACATTGTGGGATAATTTACATAGAAAATGGACATAATTTTGTTTTTGAAGCAATTCAACCCGTAAAGACAACACCGCTTGACAAATGGATTGCCCGTGGCAAAGACGGACATTATGTAATCAAACGACTTAAAAACGCAGACCAAGTTTTGACTACCGAGACACTTCAAAAAATGAAACAAGAAGGCGAGAAATTTAAAGGCAAGAATTACGACCTGACTTTTGAGTGGTCAGACGACAAAATTTATTGCTCAGAACTCATTTGGAAAATCTATCAAC
>MEND01000056.1 GCA_001768975.1 Bacteroidetes bacterium GWA2_31_9
TTGGTTACGGATATATTCTCGTACTTTTTGTAATTGCGATTCGCTAACAGATGCTGCAAAATAGTCATCAGCCCAATCTAATTTTGGTTTAATTAGTTTTTTTTGATTTGCCCAAAATGATACTTCACCTTTAATTAGATTCATTGCTTTTGATAATGCCATATTTGCATTAAGTGCGAATAAACAGTGAACATGCTCGGGCTCTGCATTAATGGTATCAATAAAAATTCCTTTTGATTTCGCATTTTCTTTGATGTGCTCCAATATTAGACTCCGAGAGCTGTTTAATAGGATACGTTCCCTATTTTTTGTTCCCCACACAGAATGTATCATTACTTTTACAAATGACATATTTTATTTATCTTTATAATATTCAGGGCTAAAGCCCAAATTCTAACCCAATTCTTTTCCCCGACCTAAAGGACGGGGTTAATCAATTTTTCTAGTACTATTATTTTCTACATCCAATACTTTGACAGGGCTAATGCCCAAATTCTAACCTAGCTCTTTTCCCCGACCTAAAGGACGGGGTTAATCAATTTTTCTAGTACTATTATTTTCTACATCCAATACTTTGACAGGGCTAAAGCCCAAATTCTAACCTAGCTCTTTTCCCCGACCTAAAGGACGGGGTTAAACAATGCTAACAAACACTATGAATAAACAATTAAATATCTTCGACTAAACTCAGTGCTTCGTAATTTAACAATTTAACCATTTAACAATAACAACTACAAACTACAAACAACAAACAACAAACAATTATTTAATCGAATCGTTACTTACTGGAGAAATTTCCAACGATTTTATTTCAGCATCATCTTCAAATAATTTATCGTATTTGCCGTCTTCGTTATCTTCAAATTTTATTTGTATTTCAAGTGCATCTTTCAGTTGTTGTTCAGCTTTTTCATTTTCGACAATAACTTCCAGTTTTTGTTCTGCTATTGAAATTATGCTATCATTTTTAACTGAATAATTGTCGATTATACTTTGATAAGTTTGTTTTGCCTGAAAATTGTCTTTTTTATCAACATAAATATCGCCCAATAAAATAAACGACTTACCTAACCAATATTGAAAAGGAGTATTTTTTTCGACGAAATCAAATATTTCTTTCTCAGCATTGTCTAAGTTTTTTTTGGAGTAATAAATTTCTGATAAATAATATTTTGCTTCTGCTCCTTCTTTACTTTTGCAATCTTGAGAAAGAATCTGGAATTCATCAAATGCTGAAGTAACATCTTTCTGAATATAATATGATTTTGCAAGAATGTAATGAGCTGATCTAAATGTTTCATCCGCTAATTTTTCAGTAGTTAGAACATTAATTGCATATTTAATTGCTTCGTTATATGCAGCAGACTTAAAAGCTGATTTCATTTTTCCAATTCGGGCTTCCATTTGATTTGTGCGTAATTCTGAAACTTTCTCCAATTCAGTATATTGATTTAAGGCTTCGCTATAATTTGCAAGCTCGAAATTTATTCTAGCTGAATTCAATAATGCATTTTCTGTAAATTTATTTTTTGATTGCTTTATTACATACTCATACGATTTTAAAGCTTCTGGTAATTCACTATTTCGGTAGTTACAGTCGGCCTTATAGTAATTTGCATTTAATATAAAACTTCCTGTTGGAAATTTATCAATATATGCATTAAATCGTTCTGTTGATTGTTGACAATCTCCTGTCATATATAGCTTTTCGGCAGACAGATATGTTAGAGAATCCTGCTCGGTTAAGGTTACATTTGCAAAATCGCCCAAAGTTTTGGTATAAGCAATGTAAGAATCAACATCGTTTTTTTCAACATATACATTTTTAATTCCAAACAAAGCATCATTTGCATCTTGAGTTCCTGGTGATTTTTCTACAACTTTTTTGTAAGTAGCTAAAGCATCTTCATTTTTATCTGTATTGTAATATACCATTCCCATTTGCAATAATGCTTTATTTACATAACTACTACTTGGATAGTCGTCTATTATTCTCTGATATGTTGAAATAGCCATATCTTGTTCGCTTATAACCTCATAACTCCTACCAAGTTCATATAATGCATCGTCGCAAAAAGCAGATTTTGGATGGTCGTTTAACAAATTATTTAGGACAACTATTTTTTCGGTATATTCTTTTAAAAGACCTTGTGAGAAGCCTTTTTGAAACATTGCATAATCAACATCAATAGTTTTAATATCAATTGCATTATCGTAGAAATCAATCGATTTTCGATAATCTTTTGATATAAAATAACAATCTGCAATTCGGATATTAGCATCTCCAGTCATTTTTGACTTAACATCAGACATTCCGGAAGTGTATTTTCTGTACCAAACAATAGCATTTTGATAATCTTTCTTTTTAAAATAACAGTATGCAATATTGTAATGTGCAATTTGATATTCATCCATATTTATTGCACCCGGACTTAAAATATATTGATTTAAACTAGATAAAGCATCATCGTAACGCTTTATTCTGTAGTAAGCTTCGCCACGCCAGTAAAGACTTTGAGCTTTATATGAGGCATTGTATCTCGAATTATTTAATGATTTATCGAAATGAATTATCGCATCAGTAAATTTTAAATCGTTGAACAATTCTAAAGCTCTGTAAAATGTAACTTTCTGGTAAGCAGCTTCTGTCTCGTCAGTTACTTTCTGAATATTTTCAAACGATTCGATAGCATCTTTATAATTTTTGGTTGTCATAAAAACCTTTGCCAAATATGAATAAACTTCATCAAGTCTGTCAGAGTTTGGATAAAGCTCAATGTATTTATTGAAAGATTTTATAGCTTCATTAAAAGGTGAGAACGAAAGTTCATAAGTTAATTTAGCGTAATTATACAGAGCATCTTCCATTACAGCCTTGTCGTAATCCATTTTCGAAGCAGTTCCAAATGATAATCTTGCAGAGTTTTTATCATTTTTTTTAATGTAGCAAAAAGCTAAATGATAGTAAGCATTTTGAGAAATTAAATCATTATCTCTTACTGAATTTTTAAGAAAATCAATTGCTTTATCAAAGTCAGAAGTTCTATAATAAGCATAGCCTAATTCATAATTATCGTCGCGAGAAAATGTTTCTGATTTTTCTCTGTAAAATTCCAAATACTTAATTGCGTCTTTAAATTTATTGGTTCTGTAATATGATTCTCCAATAATTCGAGCAATCTCTGGCTGACGTTTCGACATGGCAGAGTCCAAAATTGATGGAGCATACTCAATTACTTTGTCGTACTTTTCCTGATAATAATAAATTTGTGTGATGTAATAAGGAACTATAGGAGCAAATGTTACATTTTGACTTAACTTCTCAAATCCTAAAAGTGCATTTTCGTAATTTTTATTTAAATATGAAATGTGCGAATAATAATATAGAGACGGAACTGTATATTTGGTGTCAACATCTTTAATTTCATAAAAAGCTTTACTTGCTTCATCATATTTTTTCATCATAAAATAACTGTAACCTAATTTGAAATAATATTCTGCAAGCTCTTCATTACTAAGCTGATACTTGTCAATTTTTTCAAACCAGTCAATTGCCTTATGATATTTCTTTTTTCGATATTGATATTTTCCCATCTGGTAAAAAGCATTTTTAATGCTAGAACTTTCAGGATTATCATTAATGAAATTAATCAAAAGATATTCGGCATCTTTATTAAAAAGTTCGATTGCACAAAGTGAAGCCAAAAAATTTGCATCAGCTTTAATATCAGATGTAAACGAACCGTATTTTTTTGCAATACGTTCAAAATAAATCTGAGCATTTCCATACTTTTCTTTATTAAAAAGATCTATACCTATTTTAAAATCAGCATCATAGTCTTCGTATTTTAAAGTATGCTGTGCATTTACCGATAAAATGGACATCAGCAGTACAATAAAAATTATTTGTATTTTCTTTAGTATCATTATTATTATTTAAGATGTAATATTTACGATTTAATTGCGAAGCAACCATTTATCCATTTATCAATTTAACCTTTCTTTTATGTTGTTTCTCAAATATTTGGTGTAAAAATATTAATAAATCACTCTCACATTTTTATATATCAATGTTTTAATTAACAATCAACTGTTTATTTCTATAACTAATAAGAGTCTGTTATATTTTAACTACTCAGCCACTCACTTTGCCACAGATTACACAGTTTTACACAGATTTGCTTCACAGAATTGTTTTAAATTTTCACAAAAATAACCGCCTTTGGCGGTTATCAATCTGTGAAAATTAGTGTAATCTGTGGCAATAAAAGAAAATATGTGGCTGAGTATTTACGATATGTTTTAATAATTTCTATTTTTGAGGAAAATAAAAATGATGTACTTAATCAAAACTAAAGGCACTTCCCGAATTCCTGATTTTGTTCAAATTCGTGATAATGATTTTATCCTTATAGAACACTGTAAAATTGATAGTGCTACTGAATTTCTTAGAAACTCTAATATAGCAGAAAAGCAAAATATTGCCGATTCAATAAACAAAATGCCTTATGGGGTTTTACAAAAATTATAATTAAAAAAAGATTGCCACAGATTACACAAATTTTCACTGATTTGCATCACAGATTTATTGATTTAATTTAAAATTAGTGATATTAGTATTAAAAAAACACTTACAAAAATGGCTGAACAACAAATAATATCTCTCGAAAATGTTGCAATTTATCAACAAAATAATCTTGTTTTAGAAAACGTTAATTTTCAGATAAAAGATAACGAATTTGTTTACTTAATAGGCAGAGTTGGTAGCGGAAAGTCAAGCCTAATTAAAACTTTATATGCTGAATTGCCTCTGAAAAAAGGAACAGGAAATGTTGCTGGATTTGAGCTTCATAAATTAAAAAAGAGTCAAGTTCCTTATTTGCGTCGTAAAATTGGGATTGTGTTTCAAGATTTTCAATTACTTACCGATAGAAATATTAAAAACAATCTTTTATTTGTTTTAAATGCTACTGGCTGGACTAATAAAGCCGAAATGCAAACACGAATTGAGCAGGTTCTTACTTTAGTACATTTAACAGACAAAATAAATAAAATGCCACACCAACTGTCTGGTGGTGAGCAACAACGAATTGTAATTGCCAGAGCTTTATTAAATACTCCTGAAATTATTTTAGCTGATGAACCAACTGGAAATCTCGACCCAGAATCGTCAGATATAATTATGAACTTACTTAAAGAAATTCAAAAAAACGACACAGCAATTGTTATGGCAACACATAATTATCAATTACTTAAAAAATTCCCTTTCAGGACTTTAAAATGCGAAAATTTTTGCCTTACTGAGTCAAATTCGCCAGAGGAGTTGATTAATTTTGAGATGTAGAAAAGAATAGAAAGTTCTAAAATACAAAGCCTTGTATTGTCAGTAGTTCACATTTTAACATTAGTGCCTAGTCACAAAATATTCTGTTAACAGACAATCAAAGTAATACATTATTCGCAAAGTTTGATAACTAATGGTTCTTAATATTTTTGTAATAATTTGAAAATTAGCAATTTCAATTGCCACGACCTTTAGGTGGGTTTAATTAATGTAAATAAAATCAGGGCTTTAGCCCTTTTATAAAAATAAAAGATAAAAAGCATAACGAACTAGTGATAACCAATCAATATCTAAAATAATTTTATTTATTAAACTATGTTTTAGCAAATAAAAAGACTGATTAGTTATACTTCCGTCATTTGCAAGAAATATTTAATTCAGACTTTTCAAAATAGCACCAACAATATTCATTGCTCCATCACCAATTTGTGCAATATCTGAATCAAGCATATAACAAGGAGTAGTAAATATTATATTTTTCAAATCAATCGACACTTCTCCAAAAGAAGTATTATTATGCTTTGCTCCCATTTTATTAACTTTTTCAGCAGTACCATTATCCTGACCAATCGTAATTTCAATATTTCCCAAAACCTTTGCTAAAATAACTGGAGATATACATAAAGCTCCTATTGGCTTTCCAAGTTTGTGCATTTTTAAAATAGCACTTTCGACTTCTTTATTTACAGTACAATTTTCGCCATCAAATGCAAATGTGCTTAAATTTTTTGCTGCACCAAATCCGCCCGGAAAAATAAGTGCATCGAAATTTTCAGCTTTAAATTCTTTCAGATTCTTGATTTTGCCTCTTGCAATTCTGGCAGATTCAACCAAAACGTTACGTTTTTCGTTCATCACATCTCCTGTAACATGATTTATTACATGAAACTGTTCCATATCAGGTGCAAAAATTTCGTAACATGCACCATGTTTTACAATTGCAAACATAGTTAAAGTTGCTTCATGAATTTCTGTTCCATCATATACACCACATCCTGACAAAATAATTGCAAAATTCTTTTTAATTTTCATATCTGTAATGTTTAAAAGGTTTGACTTTGCAATTTACATTTTTTTTAACAATTTATTTTAAGTATTTCAATACTAAAATTTGTTTAGTTATTTTTTACTTCATACATTTGACAAAAATATATACAATTATGAAAAAATTTTTACTTTTAATTTTAGTAATTGTTTGTGCAAACATTTATACAAATGCACAAACTTGGCCTCAATATTATGGTGATGCAGGAATACAAAATAGCAATAGTGCAGCTCCGTATATTGATTATTACACTGGCATGCTTAATAGCGTTATGATAGCTGGATCTACTGATTCGGAAGGTGCTGGAGGTAAAGATGTTTACTTTGTTAGAGCTGGAATAGACGGAAGTTCTATTATTACCAAAACTCGTGGTTCTGTTGCTGATGAAGTTATTAATTCAATTTGTCCTTTTACACAACAATCAGGGTATGACATTCCTAATTTTTTACTTGGAGGATATACAACCATAAATGGAAATAAAGATGTAATAATATATGTAACTGACACATTGGGAAATGCCGCATTAGGTAATTGTGATTCAGTAATTATTTCTAATCCTTTCGATGATGAGTTAAATTGTGTTATGTACGCAACTGAAAGCGTATCTTATGGTGCTGGTTATACTACAAATTTGTCTGGAAATAAAGATTTTTATTTCATGAGTATAATGTCAAGCCCATTAGACACAGGCTATACTAGAATATTTGGTGGAGTTGGCGACGATGTTGCAACTACTATTTACGGAGATGGTTACCAATATTGGTACATGGCAGGTTATTCAAATAGTTTTAGTGCTGGGAGTGATAATGATATTTATATTGTTAGTTACGATGAAAGTGGAGATTCAATATTTTGGCAAAAAACTTATGGTGAAGCTGGTGAAGATGTTGCTAATGATATTGCTCATGCTTATGACATGTATTTTGGAGAAGTTTTCTATGTAGTTGGTTCAACTAATAGCTATAGTACTGGCGATAAAGACGTATATATTTTAAAGTTAGATGCCATAACAGGAGATACTATTTGGACTAAAACATACGGAGGAGTTAACGATGATGAAGCTTCTGACATATTAATTCAAGCAGGTGATGGAATTAATTACATAATTGTTTCTGGCTATACAACTAAAGATGGTTCTTCTGATAAAGATGCTTATGTATTAAAATTAAATGATTTAGGAGATACACTTTGGACAAAAACATTTGGACAACCAGGTATTGATGATATTGCTACAACTTCCATATTCGAAAATTGTGAATGGTATATTTCTGGAACTTCTGGAGATCAAATGTTTTTAAATAAATTCCCAGAACCCACAATTCCATTAACATTCTTAGTTAATGATGTAAGTTGTTTTGGAGATAGCGATGGCTCTATCGAACTTAGCTTACCTTTAGCTTATGAAAACGTTGGTAATATTTATACTTTTTGGCCAACTGTAGGAGGACAAGCAATTAATGGTGAGAATAATCAACAAAATCCTTTAAGAACTTACGATATCGTAAACTTCTTAAGTGCAGGTTATTACGTTGTAATAGTAGATGATAATTTTTGTCAAACAGTTGACTCAGCTGAAGTTAAACAGCCAGATCCTCTTACATCAACTCACATGCAATTAACAAAAGGATGCCATCTAGCTTCAGATAAAAGTGCAGTTGTTACTCCATCTGGAGGAACTCCACCATATAGCTATGAATGGTTTAATACAGGCATTTTTGATTCAATTGCTTATAATTTACCTGCATTTAACCAAGATGTATATATTTATGATAATAATGGCTGCTCTTATTATGATATTGTACCAATTTTAGACTCACCATCTCCTCTTGATATTGTTTATTCAGCACAATACGACATGAGTTGCCCCGGCGTTTGTGATGGCAGTGCTAAAGTAACTGCTTCTGGCGGTAGTTTTGATGATGGCTTTGGTTATAATTATTATTGGTTTAATGCAGAAGGGCAAAATACCGATTCAATTTCAAACTTATGCACTAATGCATACCATGTTACTGTTATAGACTCTTATGAGTGTTCTGTTGCACTTGACTCAATACTATCTGTAAATGAGCCATCGCCAACATATATTGATTTTGGTGCATTTGATTCTTATTGTAACGGTAGTGACGATGGAAAAATAGAATTATATTACATTGACGGTTTAGCTCCTTTTACATATATCTGGAGCAATGGCTCAACTAACGACACATTAACATCTCTAACACCAGGCAATTACACAGTTACAGTTACAAATGCAAATGGTTGTATGGTTGATTCGTCATATTCAATTTCAGAACCTACAGCTATTGCTGATAATGCAGTAATTAATAATATTTCTTGCGTTGGTGCAAATGATGGTTCAGTTAAAATATATCCATCTGGAGGCACTTCAACAACTTATAATATTGAATGGTATGATTATTCTACAAATGACTCAATTTCTGGATTATCGGCAGGAACATATTCTGTAACTATTTATGACACTGACTACACATGTTTTAATACTTATACATATACAATTACTGAACCGTTGTCTTTATCGTCAACAGTATCTACAACTAATATTTCTTGCTGGGGTGATGCTAATGGTTCAGCAACTGTAGCAGCAATCGGAGGAACAACACCATATTCGTATTTATGGAGTAATGGCTTTAACGGAGCAACTTATAGCGGATTTCCTGCAGGTTTCTTTACTGTTACAATTACAGATGCTAATGGATGTTTTACAAATAATTCAGCAACTATTAGTCAACCTTCATCGGCTTTATCGGCTTCAATAGTTGGAACTGATGTATTATGCAATGGGGGCACAACAGGAAGTGCCGATATAACTGTATCGGGTGGAACATCAGGCTATACTTATAGCTGGTCAAACTTGATGGCAACAGAAGATTTAAGTGGAATATCAGCAGGAACTTATGATGTAACAGTTACCGATGCAAATCTATGTACAACAACAGCTAGTGTAATTATCAACGAGCCTACCGATTTAACAGCTAGTGCAGTAAACACAAGCGAAACAATTAATGGCTTATGCGATGGAACAGCCACAGTCACAGGTGCAAACGGAACAAGTCCATACACATATTTATGGGATATAGCAGCAGGAAGTCAGGCAACACAAACAGCCACAGCATTATGCGTTGGCATATACAGTGTAACCGTAACTGATGCAAATGGTTGTATAGAAGTAACCACAGTAAACATAGTCGGACCAGATGCTTTAGATTTAACCTCGATAGGCTCAACCGTATTGTGTAATGGCAATTGTGATGGAACAGTTAGCGTAAGTGCAACTGGCGGAGTTACACCATATAGTTATTTATGGAGCGATGGATTAAGTCAAGCAACACAAACTGCCACAGGTTTATGTGCAGGCACATACACAGTAACTGTAACCGACTCTAACGGTGCAATAGCTATAACCAATGCAAATGTAACCGAACCAACCCAATTATCATCAACGGTAACTACTTCAAATGTTGCCTGCTATGGTGACAATACAGGTTCGGCAACCGTAAATGCTTCGGGCGGAACAACTCCTTACACATATTTATGGAGTAATGGATTTAACGGAGCAACTTATAATGGATTTCCAGCAGGTTTTTTCACTGTTACAATTACAGATGCTAATGGATGTTTCACAAATAATTCAGCAACGATTAGTCAACCAACTGCTGCTTTATCTGCAACAATTTCTGGTTCAGACGTTTTGTGTTATGGAGCATCAACCGGAAATGTGTATTTAACAGTCACAGGAGGAACAATTCCTTACTCCTATAACTGGTCTAACGGTATATCTACACAAAATTTGACAAATGTTCCTATTGGAACTTATTCAGTTACAATAACTGACGCAAATAATTGCCAAATGACAAAATCTATTGTTATAACTGAACCAAGTGATATAATGCTTACAACTTCTTCAATAAATTCAACTTGTGGAAGTAATAATGGCACTGCCACTGTTAATGCTACGGGTGGAACAGGCGGATATACATATTTATGGAACAATGGTGGTATTACAGCATCAATAACAGGAATAATTGCTGGAACTTATGATATTACCGTAACTGACGGAAATTCATGTTCATCTTCTTCTTCAGTTGTTGTGAACGATATAACTGATCCAACATTATCTGTTGGGAGCATAAGTCACGTAAATTGTTTTAATAGTTCAAATGGCTCTGCAACAATTATTGCATTAGGAGGAACTACTCCTTTTGACTATTTATGGTCGAATGGAAATACAACAAATTCAATTTCTAGTGTTTCTGGCGGAACTTATTCTATGACAGCAACAGATGCTAACAATTGTACTGCAACTATTACAGTTACAATTAATGAACACGCTACAGCATTATCAACTTCAATTATCCCAGTAGATGCTTCTTGCTTTGGAAATTCTGATGCAAGTGCAGATTTAACTGTAACAGGAGGAACTACTCCTTATTCATTTATTTGGAACAATACTGCAAATACAGAAGACTTATCCAATTTAAGTATTGGGACATACATAGTTACTGTAACAGACAATAATGGTTGTAATGCAACAAATTCAGTTATTATATCTCAACCATCTCAAATATTTGCAACAATTTCAAAAACTAATATTTCATGTTTTAACCTTACCGATGGAAGTTTGACTGTTAGTGTAAATGGTGGAACATCACCATACACTTATTTGTGGAGTAATAGTGTTACAACATCTTCAATAAATAATTTATCTGCTGCAGTATATGATATAACTATTACAGATTCAAATGGTTGTTCAATTTTCAGAAATGATACAATTACTGAACCTTCTGCAATAGTGATTAATTTTTCAAGCATTCAAAATTCATGTGCTGGAGCAAACAATGGAAGTCTTACTGCCTCTGTTACAGGAGGAACTCAGCCATATTCTTATTTGTGGTCAACATCTGCTACTACTCAATCAATAAATAATTTAGCTGCTGGAAATTATGATGTTACTGTTACAGATGCTAATGGTTGTGTTGCCTCAATGACAAATTTTATAACTCAATCTCCTCTAATTAATTTAACTATAAATGGTCCAAGCACAACATTCTGCCCAGGAACAAGTGTAACTCTTAATGCACAACCTACTGGCGGAATACCTCCATTTACATTCAATTGGACAGATGGCTATACAACTCCAGCAATTACGGTAAATCCAACAACAACATCAACTTATAGCGTTTATGTTGTTGATGCTAATGGTTGTACGTCTTCACCTCAATCTAAAATTGTTAATATTTTCACAGCTCCTTCTGTAACTATGAACGCAAGTAATTTGACAATCTGTATAGGTGAAAGTGTTCAGATAATTGCTGCTGTTTCAGGGGGAAGTACTCCATATAGCTATACATGGAATGATATTGGATCTTCATCAAATATTAGAACTGTAAATCCAACTTCATCAACAACCTATGTTCTTTCAGTTACCGATAATTGCTCACAGCAAATTATTGATAGTACTTCAATAATTGTAAATCCATTACCAACAATCAGCGGACTAGCTCAATATACAGGTGGCACAATGACTCAAGGAAAAGTTATGGCTAAATTATTTTCCACTGTTTCAATCTATGATTTTAATGGATTTTTATCAGTTGACTCTGCGATAAATGGTAGCGATAATAAATTCTATATTGACAGTGTTGAATTAGGAGAATATATTCTAAAAGTTACTCCTACTGACAATACATATCCTACTGTATTACCAACTTATTACGATACAGTTTTACTTTCTGAGTATGCTATAAGATTAAACGTTGAATGTGGAATAGATCAAGATTTGACAGTTGTTATGAAAGAATTACAACCAGCAAGTGCCGGAACATTAACTATTAGCGGAAGAATTACTGTTGCAACCAACAATAAGGACATACTAGGCGAACCAATTCCTGGAGCAGAAATTACTTTAGAGCAAGAACCTGATGACGAACCTATATCAAATACAGAAACTAACAGTAATGGAGAATATTTATTTTCTGGTCTTATAGCAGCTGAATACTCTATAGTTGTTGATATTCCTGGTTTTCCACAACTTGAAACTCATACAATTGTTATTGATGGCGATACTGCAAATATTAATTATGTAGTTGATGTTACAGACAGTGTTGGTATTTATATTAACCATGAAACATCATCAGTAAGTAAATATGAATTGAAAGATTTTTCAGTTAACCTTTATCCTGTTCCTTTTGAAAATAGATTAAATATTGATTTTTCATTAAATACGAATTCTGATGTAAATATTGAATTATTTGATATTACTGGTAAAAAAATTGAAAGTTTAATGACTCAAAATCTTTCTAAAGGAAATTACAGCAATAGCTATCAATTAGAAAATATTATTAATGGTATTTATTTTATTAAAATGAAAGTTGGAGAAACAGTACTATTAAAGAAAATACTTAAAGACTAATTAAATTAAAAAATTATATTCGAAAGGTTGACTATTGAAAACGAAAATTCAATTAGTAAATGCGAATTATAAATTTGAGATTCTAAAAGAAAGAACGAATGTTCCATCGGGAAATAACTTTTTGCCCTTCA
>MEND01000057.1 GCA_001768975.1 Bacteroidetes bacterium GWA2_31_9
GCCTTGTTTTCTTTTTGGGCCTAATGTTCCTGATGACGAGCAAATTGGAAATTGTTTTAAAAGTATAAATGTATCTTTATCAGAAGGTTTTATCCATGCTTCGATTAAAGCTTCGGTTTTATAAGCAATTAATAATAATTTGAAATTCTTAAATTCAATTTGTTTGTCTTTAAAGTATTGCTTTACAGTCCTTTCTTTGTCGGCATAAGCAGTTTTAACTCTCGAATTTAATAATTGTTGCTCTTTAAATGATTTCGATTGAGCTAACATGTTATTGTGAGTTAAAAGTAAGCATACTATTATTAAAAAATTAACTTGAGTTTTAAACTGTGAATATGATAGAATTCTTAATTTATAAAGTAGGTATAAGGTATTAGTTATAATGTGTTTCATTTCTATGTCTTTATATCTCCTTTTACCTTTATACCATATTTCAATATTGTATGAATTTAACATTTAATAAATTAGCTATTTTTTTTAGGAACATCAAATCTTAAAATAAATGGAACAGATTTAACTTTCATTTCTTCAATATAAGGTTTGAAATATTCACGAACTGGTCCGTAACCAAGAATTTCTTTAGAAAATATATTTTTTTCATAATCGAAAGTCCATTTTTCGATAAAAACCAATTCAGTAACTTCTTCATAAACTATTTCATTTTTAACAACTTTAACTTCATTTTCACCATTTTCAACATTTTCAATTGCAACAGAATCAGTTGTAGCACCTAGTGAAACTAATATATCATTTATTGAAAGTATCTTTGGTGATTCGCTAAAGTAATCATAAGGAGTAATTTTATTTTCCAATGCTTTATTAATCAGCGATTTTGCAAAAGATTTAGTGTCAAATCCTGTAAGTTTTGTAAATAAAGAATCGCAACTTGAAAGTTTAACAATATATTCTGCTTTTATTGAAAGTGTTTTAAGATTCTCAGAATTTAATGAATCATTAAGCATAACTGTAAAAATTGGTTCTTTCACAAATTGTGAACTTATTGAATCAATTGGGATAAGATATCGTATTGCAAATGATATGTCTTTTACTTTTTTCTCAATTTTGAAAGTTGCCGTGTCTAAAATCCATGATTCGTTGAAAATAAGTTCATTAAGACATTCTTTCGGGCTTTTTTGAAGAGAATTTTGAGTTATAATATTTTGAATATTTTCATTAATCTTGTCAAAAGTCATTGAATTACTTCCAGCAAATTCATGTGCCTGAACTTTGTTGTTTTTAATATTTTCTAATATTGCAGAAGTAAAATCAGAAAAATAAAACTGCGAAAGTATTGGCAAATTTCCATCATTATTCTCAGCAAATACGCTATAGCTAATGTTTTCAGCTAAAACAACAGGTTTCGCAACTTCTTGTTTACACGATACTTGAAAAGTTGCAATTGCAACTAAAAATAAAAATAATTGTTTCATAATTGATTGATTAAAGTTTTATTAATAGGTAAAGGTAAAAAAATGTCATTTAATAATGTTAAAAATTTAAATTAATTTCCAAGTATTAACATCATCATTAATTCCACGTAAAAGTTCTTCAATTTTTAATTTTTTTCGATTTTGTAATTGAATTTCTTTAATGGAAACATATTTATTATCAGTACATTTTATGTGTAAAAAAGTTTTATTATCGGAAAAAATAATGTTTTCAGGATTTTCATTTTCAATAATTTCTGCAGAAAATATTTTAGCTGTAAAAGTTGTGTTTTTATCTGCAAATTCAGTCCAGGCAGTTGGGTAGGGACTCAAACCTCTAATAAAATTGTAAATATTTGTAGAATTATTGTTCCAGTTAATTTTACAATCGGTTTTGAATATTTTAGGTGCAGGCAACAATTTTTCAAAATTATTATTAAAACTTGCTTGGCTTTTAATAATAATATTATTGTTTCTAATTGCGTCAACAGTTTTTATTATTAGTTTTCCTCCAACTTCCATTAATTTATCATGCAAAATTCCTGCATTATCTTTTGGATTTATTGTAACTTTTTCTTGCATAATTACATTTCCTGTGTCAATTTCTTTTTCTATAAAAAAAGTAGTTACACCAGTTACAGAATCGCCATATATTACAGCCCAATTAATAGGTGCAGCACCACGATATTGAGGTAGGAGTGAGGCATGTAAATTTATTGTTCCATATTTAGGCATTTGCCAAACAATTTCAGGCAACATTCTGAAAGCCACAACAACAAATAAATCAGCATTTAATGACGATAATTCGTTAATAAAATCGTCTGATTTTAAGTTTGTAGGTTGGAGTATTTTTAGGTTCTTTTCTTCGCTATATATTTTTACCGCAGATTTTTGAAAAGTCATTCCTCTTCCGGCAGGTTTATCGGGAGCTGTAACAACCCCTACAACGTTGAAATTATTCTGAAATAAGCAGTCGAGTGAGTGAACTGCAAATTCAGGTGTTCCCATGAAAACTATTGAAAAATTACTATCTAAAGACATTATATTTTTTTATTTATAATCATTGTACTATATTAGCAAGTATCTTTGTAAAAATAAAAAATAATTGGATGAAAAATAATCTTCCGGAAGATTTAATAATTAAAATAAAAAATCTTGAAGCAGAGAACCTTGAGTTAAAGGCTAAAGTGTCTGATTTAGAGTTAAAAAAAGTTTTCAGCAAAGAAGCTGATTTAATTCAAAATATTAATTTTTTGACTTCGGTTTTGGATATTATTCCATTTCCCATTTTTTATAAAGATATAAATGGAAAATATTCAAATTGTAATGTTGCTTTTGAAACTTTTTTTGGAGTAAAAATTCATGATTTGAAAGGGAAAACCAGTTATGATATTACAAGTAAAGAAATGGCTGATAAATTCTCAGAAAAAGATAGAGAAATACTCGTTTCAAAAAAGCAGTATTATGAGGATAAAGTAAGAGATGTTGATGGAAATATTAGAGATATACTTTTCTATAAAACAACTCTTGAATCAAATAATAACTCAGTTGGGATATTAGGTGTAATGGTAGATATTACGAAGCTTAAAAAAACAGAAAATGAGTTATTAAAAGCAAAAGAAAGAGCAGAAGAAAGCGATAGACTTAAGTCAACATTTTTGGCAAATATGAGCCATGAAATTCGTACTCCAATGAATGGAATAATCGGATTTTCAGAACTTTTAAAAGACGACACTATTACACCAAATGTTAAAAATGAATATGTTGGCTATATAAATTCTTGTTCGTCATCTTTGCTAAATTTGATTGACGAAATAATAGATATTTCAAAAATTGAGGCTAAACAAATTAAAATAAACAAAACTGAGTTTATTCTTGATAATTTATTAAATGAAATTTTTGGTTTTATTGAAGAAGAAAAAAAGAGAAAAGATAAAAGTCAAATTAATATTATTTTGAATAAAGAGTTAGAAAATTTAAGTTTATATTCAGACTCTAACAGGTTAAGGCAAATATTTTCAAACTTGCTTGGAAATGCCTTGAAATTCACAAAATCAGGAAGTATAGAATTTGGATATTTGCTTCAAAGTAAAAAAAATATCCTATTTTATGTGAAGG
This sequence comes from Bacteroidetes bacterium GWA2_31_9, assembly GCA_001768975.1. Classification (GTDB taxonomy): domain Bacteria; phylum Bacteroidota; class Bacteroidia; order Bacteroidales; family GWF2-33-38; genus GWA2-31-9. The sequence continues at coordinate 3,546 of MEND01000057.1, forward strand.
ATACCGGAATAGGAATTCCTTTAGAAAAGCAAACTTTAATATTTGACAGATTTAAACAACTTGATGAATATAACGAAAAAATTGAAAGAGGTTCAGGACTTGGATTAGCAATTTCACGAAGCTTGGTAGAACTTTTAGGTGGAAAAATTTGGATAGAATCAACTGTTGGTATGGGATCAACATTTTATTTTACTATTCCATTTGTAACTATAACCGCAGTAAATGAATCATTGGTTGATACAACTGTTCAGTCATTTGAAAATATTTGGGTTAATAAAAATATTTTGATTGCCGAAGACGATGATATTAACTTTATGTTCATAAAAGAAGCTCTGAAAAAAACAGGTTGCAATTTAATTCGAGCTGTAAATGGAGAAGAAGCAATTGAATTTTATAGAAAAAAGAAGTCTGTTGATATTATTTTATTAGATATACAAATGCCCAAAAAGAACGGAATAGAAGTCCTTAAATATATAAGAAACACAAATAAAGAAATCCCAATTATAGTGCAGACTGCCTACGCTATGGCAGACGAAAAAACACAATGTATTGATGCCGGTTGCAACGATTATTTTTCAAAGCCACTTCACATAAATAAATTAATGATGGCAATTGAGAAATATTTGAATTAGAATTGATTTTGAAATTTAACAATGAGCCTACTTAAAACAACATTTAACTCTAAGTTGGCATATTGAGCAAGGTCTTGGTTTGATAATAAATCATATATTTGCATAAAATGTAATTAATATGAAAATAGCGAATCCGATATATGATGTTGTTTTCAGGTATCTGATGGATGATAACAAGATAGCCAAACTTGTGATTTCAAAAATAATTGGAGAAGAAATTGAGTCATTAGATTTCCAACCCAAAGAAAATGTTGTTGAAATTGAACGTCCAGCTACAGATAACGAAAAATCCAAAGCTTCATTTACTGTTTACCGACTTGATTTTGCCGCAAAGATTAAATTATCTGATGGTGGATTTAAACAAGTGTTGATTGAAATACAAAAAGCAAAGTTTCCAACTGACATAATGCGATTTCGTAAATATTTAGGTCAACAGTACTATTCTGAAAAGAATACAACGATTAAAAACATAAATGGCAAAGACCATAAATCCGCATTGCCAATAGTTTCAATTTACTTTTTAGGGCATCATTTAGATTTTGAGACAGCTCCAATTATCAAGGTAAACCGTAATTATATTGATTTAGCTACTGGAGAGCAACTTAAAAGCAAGGAAGAGTTTATAGAAAGTTTATCTCATGATAGTTATGTGATTCAAATTCCAGAATTAAAAGGGAAAAGACGTAATGAGCTGGAGCGAATATTGAGCATTTTTGACCAGAGTCAAAAAGAAAGTGACCATATTTTAAACATTAATGAGAGTGACTTTCCAGAAGAATATCGTGATATTATTCGCAAATTACAACGAGCCGTTTCTGATGAGGATATTCAAAATACAATGGATGTTGAAGATGAAATTATTGCAGAATTAGAAAAAAAAGAAAGACGAATTGGAGATTTAATTGAATCTATAAATCAAAAGGACAAAGCTCTAATTGATAAGGACAAAGCTCTAATTGATAAGGATAAAGCTTTAAGTGATAAGGATAAATTAATAGAAGAGCTTAAACGAAAATTAGGAGAAAAATAAATTGTAGTTGCCAAATATATGTATAAAATATAGCGGTTTTGTTAATTTGCTAACGTTACAGCCCATATCAAGTTTTATAATGTGTGATACATTGTATCTTAACAACCCACTACATTTCTACCTGCTAAACATAGATACTTCCTGCCCATTATTTTTCTATTTCAAACATTAATATTGTTGAATCTAATAAGTTTATTCATTTAAACTAAACTATATTTTGTAACATGTTTTTAGTTTTATATTTTTGTCGGCTAAATACTTTTAAAAAAAGACGAATTATATGGAAATGAAATTGAGGTATGGTGGAGATTTTTTAACACAAGAAACTAAAGCTTCAGATATATTTATCCCAGAAGAGTTTGACGAGGAGCAAAAAATGATTGAACAAACTTGTTATGACTTTTTGAATACAGAAGTTTATCCTATTATGGATAAGATAGATACAAATGAAAAAGGTCTGATGAGAGGCTTAATTAGTAAAGCCGGAGAACTTGGTTTGTTAGGAATTGCAATACCTGCTGAATACGATGGATTTGAACAATCATATTTAACTGTAATGAGAGCTAATGAAGCAATTGGAGGAACTGGCTCTTTTTCTGTAGCTTACATGGCTCATACAGGTATTGGAACATTACCATTACTTTATTATGGAAATGAAGAGCAAAAAAGAAAATATTTAACAAAATTAGCAACCGGAGAATGGGCTGCTGCATATTGTTTAACTGAGCCAGGTGCTGGTTCTGATGCTAATTCTGGAAAAACTCGTGCTGTACTTTCAGAAGACGGAAAACATTATATTCTGAACGGTCAGAAAATGTGGATTACAAACGGCGGATTTGCTGAACTTCAAACTGTTTTTGCTAAAATAGATAACGATAGAGTTTTAAGTGCATTTTTAGTGGAAAAAGATTACGAAGGGGTTATTATAAATCCTGAAGAAAAAAAGATGGGAATCAAAGGCTCATCAACCGTTCAGATATTTTATAATGATGTAAAAGTTCCAGTTGAAAATTTACTTGGAAAAAGAGGCGAAGGATTCCGTATTGCATTAAATATATTGCATGTCGGCAGAATTAAGCTTGGAGCGACAACAGTTGGAGCTTGCAGAAGAAGCACTAATATTGCAGTTAATTATTCTAACGAAAGAAAACAATTCGGCTCATTAATATCAACTTTAGGAGCAATTAAACATAAGTTAGCTGAAATGGTTATTAAAACATTTACTAACGAATCAGCTGTGTATAGAGCTAGTTACGATGTGCATAATGTTATTCAGACTTATAAAGCTAATGGAAAAACTTATGGCGAAGCAAATATCGAAGCTAATGCTCGTTTTGCAGTTGAATGTGCATTATTAAAGGTTTATGGATCAGAAGTTCTTGATTATATTGTTGATGAATGTGTTCAGGTATTTGGAGGAATGGGTTTTTCTGCCGAAGCTGCTGCCGATAGACCATACCGAGATTCAAGAATTAATCGAATATTTGAAGGAACAAACGAAATAAATCGTCTGCTTGTAGTTGATACTGCTATGAAAAATGCAATGAAAGGTGAAATTGATTTACTCGACAAAGCTAATGAGTTATTAAAGAATGTAGCTAAAGTAAAAGCTGAAATACCAAATGGCGATTATTATTCTAGCAAAATGGCTTATGTTAAGAATTATAAAAAAGCAGTACTTCTTTTAACTGGATACATTTACGAAAAATTCAAAAAAACATTAAGCACAGAACATGAGCTATTTATGAATATTTCTGATATGATGATTAATTTATATGTAGCTGAATCGACAATTCTTAGAGTCGAAAAAATGGAATCATTAAAACTAGTTGATTCTATTGATTTATATAAAGATATGATTGATGTATTTGTTTTTGATGCTGGCGAGTCTATTCGTAAAGCTGGTTTAGATGCAATTTATTCAAGCGTTGCTGAATCTGATTTAGAAACATTTGGAAGTGCAATAAAACGCTTAACCGAAACAGCTCCAGTTAATGTTAAGGATGCAAGAAGACGAATAGCAGATAAACTGATAGAAGATAATCGATATAATTTCTAAATTTTTATAAAAAGGGAGCAAAGATTTGCTCCTTTTTTTATTTTTGAATTTTGCCTAAAAAATGAAAACATTATTTATAAAAGGACAAAACAACAAAACTTCTGTTTTAATTGGCAATTCGCTTAACGAGTTAGACAACTACTTAACAGATAACACAATAATAATAACTGATTCAAAAGTTAAAAGCTTGTATGTGAATTTATTTAGTAATTATAAAGTAATTGAAATTGGTGAAGGTGAAAAGAATAAGACTCTTAAAACTGTCAATTTTATTTACGAGAAGTTGCTGGAATTTGAAGCAGACAAAACTACTTTTTTATTGGGATTTGGTGGAGGAATTGTTTGTGATATTACTGGTTTTGTTGCTACTACTTTTATGCGAGGAATGAGGTTTGGATTTGTTTCTACAACTTTATTATCACAAGTTGATGCTAGTATTGGTGGTAAAAATGGAGTGAATGTAAATGGATTTAAGAATATTGTTGGAACAATAAATCAACCTGAATTTGTTATTTGTGATTCTTCAACTCTTAAAACATTGACTAAAAATGAAGTTTCAAATGGATTTGCAGAGATTATTAAGCATGCGTTAATTTCTGATGTATCTATGTTTGAATTGCTTCAAAAGCAATCAGTTAAGGCTTTAAAGTTAGATTCAAAAACTATTGAACATTTTATTTATCAATCAATTAAAATAAAGGCAAATATTGTAAGTATTGATGAGTTTGAAGCGGGTGAACGTAAGAAGTTGAATTTTGGACACACTTTTGGACATGCAATTGAGAAAAATTATAATTTTGCTCACGGACAGGCTGTTAGCTTTGGAATTGCTATTGCATCAAAACTATCATATAAAAGAGGATACATTTCAATTGATCATTACAATTCTATAATTG
>MEND01000058.1:0-15959 GCA_001768975.1 Bacteroidetes bacterium GWA2_31_9
AATTACTATATCAATATCTTTCATATGGTGTGATTATAAAATATAAAGATACAATATATATTTTATATATCATATAGGATACCTATAGTAATTGTAATTCTTACAAATAATTAAAACGAAAAAGACGCTTATTTACTGTAAGCGTCTTTTCTTATATTATACTTTAATTTATTTAGTGCAAATCTAGCCAACCAAGTCCAATTGGAGAAACATAGGTTTTGAAAGCCAAATCGCAACAACCTGCCGAACCTCCTCCATAAGTAATTGATGTACCACCAGCATAATTATCAATATTTTCAATTAATGCAATATCGCCAGAACTTACATATCTGATAGCCCAAGTATATTGCTGTCCTGAAGTAACCAATACAGGAGTATTTAAAGTGATTTCTAAAAATCCTGCAGATGATATATTTACTGAAGTTGTTGAAAGGATACTTCCTGAAAAACCAACCCCGGAGTAAATTACTAAATTGAAATCTCCAGAAGTACTTACAGAATGAACATTTACTTCAACCTTTTCTAAATAACCGTTAATTCCAGCAGTAAAACTTTCTCCTGCTGCAAAAATAGTTGAAGTTACAACGACACCACTTGAGCCTACAGTAGGAGATTCCTGATCAAGAACAGCTATTCCAGATAATGGTGTAACTCCTTGAAATTTTGCTAAGTCAGTATTGTATATCATCATGCCTTCAACAGGAGTTATTAAGTCTCTTTGAGAAGTATTTAATCTTGGTAATACCAATGCTCCAGTAGTTGTATTAATATCAAGAGCTGCGTCTGTTGTTGTTGTGTTTGAGCCGATTGTTAACTGATTCAAATTAACAATAGTTCCATTATTAGCGTCATTTCCAATTGTAAGAACATTGTTTAAGTCTTGATTCTCAGAAATAGGAGAAGTTAAACTATCTGCTGTTTTAGCATGAAGTGCATAAGGGGTACTTAATAATTCAGAGGTTCCAGAAATTGTGTAGTTTGTCCCAGCATTTAAATCAGTTTCTGTTTTCAAGAAATATGGACCATCAGACCAATCAATAGTAGCGAAATCTCCTGATACTACAGAGCCTGCACCAATTTCAATTGAAACTAATCCATTTGCATTAGTCGATTGAGAATGTGTTTCTACAAAAACAGCTGTGCCAGAAGCTGAATATTGTAATATACTAATCTGCATACTTATAGCTTGAGATGAGACTAAGAGATCTGAATTGTCTCTAACAACAGCTTGATAACTCATTTTTTCAGGAGCTTGTCCAAAAACGGAAATGTACATTAAAAAAGCAATGCAAAATGTAGAAAGTTTTTTCATAGTTTATTAATTTTTAATTATTTTAAATGTTTGTATTTCATTAGCTTGGTTTGATATTTTTAAAAAATATGTAGAAGCTTTTCTTTCTATTAAAGAAATTTTTGTTTCAATATCTGAAACATTGTTGCTTTCGATTAATTTATTATTAATATCAAATAACTGATAATTTAATTGTTCTGATTTTTTGTTGTTGATTTTAACAAAAACGAATTCATTTGTTGGGTTAGGATATACATTAATTTCATAATCAGACTTGTCCTCTTTTGTAAGTTTTGAGATAGTTGATATTTCAATTGGTTGATGAACACCCTCTGAAATATATCCATTACTACCTATAATTGTTTTGTTTGCAATTTGACCAACAGTAAAGCTAATAGTTCCATCTGTTCCAGATATATCTGCACCAGCTGTAGCAACAGTTTCTTGTGCATAAATACACAGAATTAAACTAGAATTTATTAAAAGAACTAATACTAAGATTTTAAAATATAGCTTATTCATTTCATTAATTTTTGAAACATTAAAAAGAGATTAAAAATATAAATAATTTTTTAATAATACGATTTTCAGCTTATATTTTTGTATTAAGTGAAATAAAAAAACTTATAAGCAAAATTGTAATACGCACTATATCAATAATGTATCAGGTGATTCTTTTTGATTTAATTCAAAAAAAAAGGTTGCTACAATGAACAACCTTCTTATATGAGTTTCAATTGTTATTTTATTTCAAAAACATCTCCGCTATTTAATAAATCGTCAACGCAACGGATTTTTGAATTTGCTTTTGCATATTCTATTGATTCTGTCATTAAATCGTCGTAAGTTGGGAAACTTGCTGAGCGAATTGTTCCAATAGCAACAGGATATTCGGGTAAGCTCATTTTGCAAAGCATTAAATGAATTCCAGGGTCTTTTTCGTATTGGTCGTGAACCAAAATATCATCTAAAGTAATTCTGTTTTCGCCTAACGTTACAACTTCAAGTCGAGTTCCATTTAAACGAATGCCTTTTTTCTTGTCAGTTCCAAAAAGCATTGGCTCTCCATGTTTCAAAACTATTTGATGGTCGTCTCGTAAATCTCTTGATGTAATTTGGTCGTGAGTTTTGTCAGCGAAAATAACGCAATTTTGCAAAATTTCAATTACTGAAGTTCCATCATGTTTGGCTGCATCCATCATAGCTTCGCTCATCAGTTTGATATTATTGTCAGGAACTCTTGCAAAAAAAGTACCTTGTGAACCAATAACTAATTCTCCTGGATTGAACGGATGTTCAATTGTTCCGTAAGGCGAAGTTTTAGTAACTGTTCCCATTGGTGTCGTAGGAGAGTACTGACCTTTTGTTAAACCATATATTTGATTATTGAATAACATGATATTAACATCAACATTACGTCTTATAATGTGAATGAAGTGATTTCCGCCAATAGCCATAGAATCGCCGTCGCCTGTTGCAATCCAAACGCTTAATCTAGGATTTGCAACTTTTGCACCTGATGCAATTGCATGAGCTCTACCATGAATTCCATGAAAACCATAAGTATTAACATAATATGGAAATCTGGAAGAACAACCTATACCAGAAACCATTAAAAAGTTTTCTTTTCTATATCCAATTTTAGGGAAAACATTTTCAATAGCAGCTAAAATAGCATGTGCACCGCAACCAGGACACCACTTAACCATTTGGTCGCTAATAAAATCGTCCTTTTTTAAAGGAATATTCGATCTTTCAATTGTTAGATTTTCTTCCATATTAATTTGCTAAAATTTTATTAAATTTTTCAGTTAATTCATTAGTATTGAAAGGTAAGCCCTGAACTTTATTGTGTTGTTCGTATTTAAAATCAGGCTCTTTCATTCTAAAGTAATTTACCAATTGACCTGCATTTAATTCACAAACTACAATTTTCTTAAATTTAGAAAATAGTTGATGAATATTTTTAGGCAATGGCATTATATAGTGAATATGTGCATGACTAACTTTTTTTCCTGCATTTTGCATTTCAACAACAGCAGCATTTACAGCTCCATAAGTACTTCCCCAGCTAACTACCAATAAATCGCCTTCGGCATTTCCTTCAACTTCTTGTTCGGGAATAAAATCGGCAACTTTTTCAACTTTTTCGGCTCTGTATTTAACCATTAATTCATGGTTTTGTGGGTCGATAGAAACATTTCCAATGCCACTTTCTTTTTCGAGTCCGCCAATTCGGTGTCTTAAGCCATCAGTTCCTGGAATCGCCCATTGTCTGACTAATCTTTCATCACGATTGTATGGTTTATAATTTGGATCGTTTGGTTTTGCTATTGGTGGATTAATAGATGGTAAATCGGCAACTCTTGGTATTTTAAATAATTGTGAACCAAAGCCAATGTAACCTTCTGTTAATAGAATAACTGGAGTCATGTGTTCTAATGAATACTTGGCTGCCATGTATGCGTAGTAAAAACAATTTGATGGAGAAGAAGCCGAAATAACAATTACAGGACATTCGCCATTTCTTCCCCAAAGTGCTTGATAAAGGTCAGATTGTTCAGATTTAGTAGGTAATCCAGTTGAAGGACCAGCTCTTTGAACATCTACAATAACAAGTGGTAATTCTGTCATAACAGCTAATCCAATAGCTTCTGATTTTAAAGATAGTCCTGGTCCAGAAGTAGTTGTTAATGCTAATGACCCTGTAAAGCTAGCACCGATTGCTGCACAAATACCTGCAATTTCGTCTTCGGCTTGTAATACTTTTGCTCCTAAATTTTTATATTTAGAAAGTTCCATTAATATTTCGGTTGCTGGAGTTATTGGGTAAGAGCCAAGAAATAATGGACGACCAGAGCGTTCTGCAGCAGCTAAAAAGCCCCATGCAGTTGCTACATTCCCTGTTATATTTCTGTATTTAGCTTTTTCAACTTTTGAAGGTGGAACATATATTTTTGCATTAACTGCTTCAATAGTATCAGCATAGTTAAAACCTTCTTTTAGTAAAGTTTTATTTAGTTCAACTATTTCTGGTTTTTTCTTGAATTTTTTTTCAAAAAAGTTTATTGTGTGTTCAATTGGTAAGCTAAATAAATAATACACCATACCAAGTGCAAATATATTTTTACTCTTATCAATAGATTTATTATCTAAATTCAAATGACCAACAGCATCTTTCGACATTTTGTTCATTTGAACAGGAATGATGTTATATTTACTAAGCGAATTATCATCAAGAGGATTTTTTGTATATCCTGCTTTAGCAAATGATTTTTCGTCAAAAGAGTCAATATTTAAAATAATTGTAGCACCAAGCTTACACCATTTTAAATTAGCCTTTAATGAAGCGGGATTCATTGCAATTAAAAAATCACAGAAATCACCTGGTGTATTAATTTTGTTACTTCCGAAACGTACTTGAAATCCAGAAACACCGGCTACAGTATTTTGTGGAGCACGAATTTCGGCAGGAAAATCAGGAAAAGTTGCAATATCGTTACCTACTTGAGCAGCAGTTTCAGATAAAAGAGTTCCAATAAGTTGCATTCCATCTCCAGAATCGCCAACAAATTTAATAACAACTTCATCGTTCTCAACAGTCTTTGTTTTAACTTCCATAAAATTGTTTTGTGTTAAATAATATTATTTTTTCGCAAAATTAAGTTTATTCATTAAATTAATTCAATTTTAATTAGTTTTTTTATAAAAAAAATTAATAATGCTAATTTTAAATATAAAATATTGATATGCAGATAATTAAAACTTTGAATGGAATAACACCTTCTTTTGGAGAAAATTGCTTCCTTGCAGATAATGTTACAATTATTGGTGATGTGGTTATGGGTGATAATTGTTCGGTGTGGTTTAATGCAGTAGTTAGAGGAGATGTTAATCCAATAAAAATTGGCAACAATGTAAATATTCAAGATGGAGCAATTTTACATAATACTTATAAAAAAACAACTCTAAATATTGGAAATAATGTTTCGGTAGCTCACAATGCAATTTTGCATGGATGCACCATAAATGACAATGTATTAATAGGAATGGGGGCAATTGTTATGGATAATGTAAAAATTGAAAGTAATTGTATTATTGCTGCTGGAGCTGTTGTTCTTGAAAATACAATTATAGAAGAAGGAAGCATTTATGCAGGATTGCCAGCAAAAAAAGTAAAAGCTATAAGTCCAGACTTGATAACAGGCGAAATACAAAGAATTGCAAGTAGTTATATTAAATATGCTGAGTGGTATAAAAAATAATTAATTATTTCAGTTATTTTTTTTGGTTTTAATTATTAAAACGTATATCTTTGTATCCTCAAAAAATGGTTCGGTAGTTCAGTTGGTTAGAATGCCGCCCTGTCACGGCGGAGGTCGCGGGTTCGAGTCCCGTCCGGACCGCAAAAAGCTTCAGAAATGAGGCTTTTTTTATTTTAACTCAATTCCTTAATCCTCTGCAATAGCGTAGGATGCGAGTAATTCAGAAATACATCAAGTGAGTGAGGAGTGAGGTTGCTAAGATTTTTTACTGAGAGTTTTATTAAACCTGAAATAAGGTGCTTTGCATTATAGTTTTCTTTGGCGTATTTATCGGCTTGGTATTCGTTTTTGCGAGAAATTACATTCATAAAAATCCCTAAAATCATGTTAATTGGGCTAAATAAAACTCCAAATGCAATAATCCCAATATGAAACGATGGCGTTTCAACACCAAGTGAGTAAGAAAATTCAGGAATAGTTAAAAACAAGGACATAATATATAAAGTCATTCCGGTTTGTATAAGCGAAATAATAAGCGAAATAAGAGTGTGTTTCTTTTTGTAATGTCCGATTTCGTGAGCTAAAACTGCAACTATTTCTTCTTTTGTTAAATCATTAATTAGAGTATCATAAAGTACAATGCGTTTTTTTGCTCCAAGTCCGGTGAAATATGCGTTTGCTTTGGTAGAGCGTTTTGAACCGTCGATTACAAAAATATTGTTTAGTTTGAATCCTGTTTTTTCGGCAAATTTTACAATTTCGTCTTTTAAATCGCCATCTTCTAGTGGAGTTTGTTTATTAAATAATGGAACTATTAGGTTTGAATAAAACATAGTCATAAAAAGCATAAAAATGCCAATTATTCCCCATGCATAAAGCCAAAAATATTGTCCTGAAATTCCGTAAAACCACATAATAAGAGTCATTAAGCCACCGCCTATAATAATTCCTAAAATACCACCTTTAATTTTATCCAAAATAAAAGTTTTAATGGTAGTTTTATTAAATCCAAAGCGTTCTTCAATCACAAAAATATTGTAAAGTGTAAATGGAGTATTCAGTATATCAGACAGAAACATTATTATTCCGAAAAATACTAAAGCCACTAAAATTGGATTTTCGACATAGTTTCTTGCCAAATTATCGAAAAATGCAAAGCCTCCGAAAAACAACATTAGCATTATAAGTACAAAGCTGAAAGTGCTTGTAATGATTCCAAAGTTGCTGTTTGTTTTGTCGTATTCTTGAGATTTTTGGTACTTTTCTTCGTCGTAAATACCTTGTAATTCGGGTGGTAGAGTCTTGCTCCATTTTGTTGCATTCAGATAATCAAGAAGTCTTTCAAGTAAATAATCGAATATCAAGATTGAAACTATAATCCAAAAAATTGTTGTTGCCATTTATGAAGAATTTAAAATTTTTGAAGTTAGAATTTTGGAATTTAAGATTTAAAAGAAGTTGAGATATTTTTAAAAAATTATTCCATTTGCTGATTTAATTTTTGCTGGTCAGCTTGTCGCTGAGTTAGCGTGTTCATGTAACTTCGAGCCGATTTGTTTTTTAATTCGGTGTATGATTTTTTAGCCCAGTCGATTGCTAAATCTAATTTTCCATCTACTTCGCATGCTAAAGCCATGTTATATGTTGCTCGTCCTGCAATTTTTGGGTCAGAGTTTGAAATGTTTTTTTGCCATATTTCAGCTGCTTCTGACCATTCGTTTGCACGAACTTTTAATTTTGCTGTTTCAAAATCGTCAGTTCCTTTAGTGTAATACGAACGGCTAACCGAAACCCAAACTGGAGAAATTCTGATTCCATATTGGCTTCCAGCAAATTTTCCAGCTTCAATAATACAAGCTCTTTGTGCAGGCAAACGTCCGTATGCTTGATCTTGCTTTTCTCCAACTGCATACCAAAATTTGTGGTCGGTAAAAATATTTTGGTCAACAATTGATTGGTTTCTAGGGTCGTAAATTCTCCAGCCAGCCATAATTCCAATATCCATTGTAGCTTTATGTTCAGTGTATGGAACTTCTTTATCGCCGACTTTCTTTTTGGCTTCATGAGTGCTGTAACGAACTCCTGTGTTTGAATCAAAAATTTCAAGAGCTATAAGTGCATCAACATCATTGTCTTTGCAGATTTGTTCAACTTCATTCCATTCAAGCGGGGCAGGCCATTGTGCAGTTCCTAAGCCTCTTAAATCAAGATTTGAAGGAACTTTAACAGTGTATCTTGGACTTGAAACCAAAACATCGGCAACTCCATCAACGCAACGGAACGAAGCTTCACGGTCAACCTGAATTCCTTCACCAGTTAAAACACCTTCAAGAATGTTATTAAATTTTTCACCTTTGCCTGGCAAACTTCTATTTGTAACGACAATTGATTTGATGTTTGATGGAACTGTAATTTGTGCAGGCACAAGCACTTTCATTGTGATAGATGAAGTAGAACATGAGGTGAAAGTTATCATGTATAAGCTTAAAATAATTACGACAATTGAGGTTAATTTCATAAAATTAAGATTTAAAAATTGCTGAAATTGTACAAAACAAAAGTACAACAATAGTTTAAGAGATGAAAGATTTTTTCTGCAACTGAAAGTAATTGAGAAATGATATTTTTTCTTTAAATTGAAAATATTGGTTATTCGACATTTTAAGTAGAAACAGTATTAATTTTAATATTTTCTTTTACTTTTTTTATCGAAAAAAAGTAACAAAAAACTTTTAATTGCAAGAACTCACTCCGTCTGCGACTTCGCTCAAACAGCTTGCAATTTATAAGGAATTATTATTACGCTTCGCTGAGCTTTAACAAAATGTATATCATTTTTGTAAGTTTTCATTTTTTATTTTTTATATCTATTCGTCATTTCTCACTAATTTTGTCGAATAACCAAAATATTATTCTTTTAACAAAAAAACTTTTGTTAAAAATTTTGACAAAATTAATTTTGTTATTACAATGGCTAAAGATTCTTAGTTCGATGTCTATTAATAACTTCCATAATATTTTCTCAAAAACCATTCGAGTGAAAGCAATAGAAGAATAATTCCAAATATTAGTTTGTAGTTTATTACATCGTCAATATTTTTTTCAGAATACATTATTGGAGCAATGTTTTTATTCAACTGAATATTGTCGATAATTTTGTTAGAATGAAGAGGATAGGAGAACAAACCTCCGTTAAAATCAGTTAATTGTTTCAATAATTTATGATTTGCAATTGTATTCTCTGACTCAATATTTATAGGAAGAATAGAAAAACTGCCTTTTTTTGAAAGCATTTTATCGCTTATTTTTAATGATGCTAAATAGCTATAAATTCCTTCTTTGAAAATTCCTGCATTAAGTCTGTATGTTTTTTCAGTTTTATTGAATGTGAATGGGTATTTAATTCCTTCATTATCAATTATCTCTATTGTAATATCGCCATCATTGTTTAATTCAAAGCTATTGTTGTAATACTCGGCATCGAAAATTATTGGCTCAGATTCGTTAAACATTTTTTTATGGTTTAGTACAAATTGGTCTTTTTGAACTTTAAGTGCCAGATATTGAACTATTTTATTCACAAATTCGTTAAATAAATCGTGATTTTCTTTTTCAATATAATTGTTAATTTTCCAACGCCATATTCCTTCCCCCAAAATAAATCCAGCTTTGTTTTCAGAATTATTTACAAAAAATAAAAGTGGCTTAGAAGTATTTACATTTTTAATTGTTTGAAACAGCATTACTTCGCAATTTGGAGATGTTTTGTAATCGCCAAAAGGAACAACTAGTGGTGGATATTTGTTGAAAATGTTTTTCATATCATCGTTAAGCTCGAAATATGTAAAATCCTTGTTAACACTAGGCTTTGCATCTTCAGATGAGCCTTTCGATTGATTTATCGCTATTCCAAGATTTTGAGAATTTATTTGCTTTATATTTGACTGGCTTCCTAAAATAAACAAAACTGGAATTTTAGACTTATTAATTTCGGTTAAAATATTGGTAATGTTATTTGTAAGCGAAGGAAGTTGGTGTAGAATTACTAAGTTGTATAGAGTTATATTGTTTTTGAAATCATTAATGTTAAAACATTCAATTTCAAAGTTTTGATTTGAAGTTAATGCACCTTTTAATGCTCCAATATCAGGATGTGTAGAATTTGAAAGTATCAGTATTTTTTGGCGATTATCGATAACATCAATTGCGAATTTCTTTTCGTTGTTTTTTATATTTGTTTCATTATTTAACGGTACAATTTCGACTTTATAATGTTGTAATCCAGGCGATTTTGCTTCAATTTCAAAATTTACAGTTTCCGAAAAATTGTCGTTGGTAATAATTACAGGTTTTGTAAAAATCGGATTATTGTTTTGAGAAATAATCAATTTCGATTCCTGACCTTTTAAGCCTGTTGTAGTATAAAATATTTGAACAGGAAACGTATTTCCCAAAAAAGCAATTTTATTACAAATTACTTCTTTCAAATAAATGTCTTTTTGTTCGGAGCTATCGCCTAATGCAATTGTATATATCGGGTAATTAAGGTTTTTGGCATTATAATAAGGGTTTGAACCTTCGTTATAAATTCCGTCACTGGCTATAATTAAAGCACCAATATTCTGATTTGAATAGCGATTTTCTATCTCTTTAAACAATTTTGAAAACGAAGTTATTTTTCCGTCGTAATTGTATGTCAATGTGTCGTCAATTTTATTAGAAAACGACAATGTTTTAATGTCATAATTGTCTGATAATTGATTAACTATGGAGTCAATAGAAGCAGGCAGTTTTAGAAGTAAAGTGCTATCGGAATTTATTTTAATTGATTCAGAATTGTCGTTTGCAATAATAATAATAGGCTTTTCGATATAAGTCGAAACAGAATTAATTATTGGCGACAATATTAAAAGTAAAATAATGAAAATTGAAACGAACCTGAAAACCATCAGTAAATTTCTGACAGCATTTTTCATATCAATTAGTTTTTTGTCTCTTCTGTAAAACCAATAGGAGAGTGCTACTGAGAAAATTAAACTCAAAACAACAAATAAACCGGAGTAAGAAGTGTCAAAGGAAATCAATTAGTTATAAGTTAAAAGTTATAAAGTACAAAGTGTAAAGTGTAAAGGCTGAAGTATGGAAATACAACAGCCTTTTTACAATATTTATTTTAAACATAATTAAGTTTGCATTCCACCACAAACATTAATAGTTTGCCCGCTAACATAAGAAGATAAGTCGGAAGCAAGATAAACAACAGTGTTCGCTACTTCCTCTGGCAATCCACCTCTTTTTAATGGAATTTTATTGTACCATCCAGTTTTTACGTCTTCTGGTAAAGTTGCTGTCATATCTGTTACAATAAAACCTGGAGCAATAGCATTACATCTTACATTTCTAGCACCAAGTTCTTTAGCAATAGATTTTGAGAATCCAATAATTCCAGCTTTAGATGCAGAATAATTTGATTGTCCGGCATTTCCACCAACTCCCACTACAGAACTAATATTAACAATTGAACCAGACCTTTGACTTAACATTGTTTTTTGAACAGCTTTAGTCATGTTGAAAACCGATTTAAGATTAACATTAATAACTAAATCCCATTGTTCTTCGGTCATTCTCATTAATAAATTATCACGAGTTATTCCAGCATTATTCACTAAAGCATCAACTCTTCCAAAATCTTTTACAATTTGGTCAACTGTAGTTTGGCAATCGTCGAATTTACTTGCATTTGAAGCATATCCTTTAGCTTTTATTCCAAGGTCGTTAAGTTCTTTTTCGAGTGATTTCATATTGTCGTCAAAAGACAAATCAGTAAATGCAACATTTGCACCGTTTTTAGCACACACAACAGATATTGCTCTTCCGATACCTCTTGCTGCACCAGTAATTAAAACCGTTTTTCCATCTAGTAATTTCATACTTTTATCAAATTAAATTTTCAATAATGTTATTTCACAAATACAAAGTAAATCTTATAATATTTGTGTTATTTACAACAAAAATAAATATTCCGTCAAATAATCCATCTAATTTTTATCACCAATTTTAAATAGTATTGATTTTTATACAAAAAACACTTAGGTTTGTTTAAAATTTAAAATAATTACTATATGAAATCAATTTTATCAATTTTTGGGTTTTGCATAATATTATCAAGTCAATTATTTGCACAAGGACCATTTGTTGGACCTCTTTATAGCAAGTCAACTACTTGGTTATTTAGCAAGTATGTTTCAGATCAGGGACCAGGTATGGATTATGCTATTTCTGGAGGTCAAAGTTTTGGTATTTATGGAGGATATGATGTTTCAGAGAGTTTCGGAGTACAATTAGAAATGTTAATAAATAAACATGTTCAGAATTATAGAGGTGATGATTATGGAATAAGTTACGATTCAAAAGTTGACCTTCGATCATTTGATTTACCAATTTTAATTAAATTAGGTAGTCCTGTATATTTTGAAATGGGACCTGTGTTTTCATTTTTGACAAAGGGCACTTATACTTTAGATGTTAATACATATAATTTTATGGATACTACATTTAGTGTTAAAAGTGATTATAAAACCAATATTGGATTAGCTATTGGTTTTGGTGGAGACATAAAATTAGCAGATAATTTATTTATCAATTTAGGACTTAGAGTTACACCAGGATTAGTTAATTTAGGTGGTGTTGATGCTTGGGGTAGAAATAAATCTGATTTAGAATTTGCTAAAGATGAAAAGGCTAAAAACTTAAAGACTTCTTCTTTGGCTGGTGCAGTTCATATTGGAGTAAAATATAAAATTGAATAGAATATTAAAGTAAAATATTTAAAAAGGCTGAAAGTTAATTTTCAGCCTTTTTTAATTTTAATTTGTCAGGATTTTGATAATTGTTCCAGAAACGAATAAGTTCAACAGAATTATTATTAATTTTATAATAAAGAGTAATTTGAGGCACAATGTTAATCTGATGAATTTTTTTAAGTTAGTTTTAGGAAAATAATTTGGATTACAAGAAATGAGATAAATAACCTGTTCTACCTTATCAATAAAATCAACAGCAACCTTATCGTCCCATTTATTTAAAAGATAATCAATATTTTGCCAATAATCAGTAGTAGCAACATCAGACAAAATAATTTTCATTCCTTACATTACAAAATTCGCAACTATCTGTTTGTTTGTATTTAGGTTTAGCAAAACATCCACTTCGCTAACTTATTTATGTAGCATTTGCCACAAAATCAAAATATTAAACTTATTTTGACTTTATTGAATTATAAATAACCTCCTGAATTTTCTCCCGAATATTCATTTTAATCAGCTTTTTATTTTCTTGGTCGGGGCAAATACGATTTGAAAGGAAAATATAAACTAAATTTTCGTCAGGGTCAGCCCATGCAATTGTACCTGTAAAACCTGTGTGTCCGAAGCTGTTTGGAGAAGCTAATCGGCAAACAGGGCTGGGTTTTAAACCAGTCTGTTCGGGTTTATCGAAGCCTAAACCTCTTCTGTTATCGATATCGCAATATTGGCATTTTGTAAATAATTCGATAGTTTCGGGGTTAAAATATTTTTTGCCTCCATAACTACCTTTTTGAAGCAACATTTGCATAAGTTTAGCCAAGTCGTTTGCATTTGAGAATGTTCCAGCATGTCCGGCAACTCCACCAATCATTGCTGCTCCGGGGTCGTGTACGTAACCTTGAATCAATTGCTTTCTATAGTCGGCATCAAATTGAGTAGGAGGCATTCGTAAAACTGGAAACCTGTCGGCAGGATTATAGCCCAAAGTTGAAGCCCCAAGAGGAGAGTAGAAGTTTTTAGAAGCAAATACATCAAGTTTTTCGCCACTTTGTTGCTCAACTATTCGTTGAAATAAATAAAAACCTAAATCCGAATATTTGTACTCTTTTTTTTCTAAAAGTTTTGAATCACGGATTCTAAAATACATGCTATCAGTATATTCTTTTTTAATGTATATATTTGGATAAACTAAAAGCGGAAATACTGAAGATTCTTTTGTGCTATATAAATCAGTTTTTAAAGCTTTATCTTTAACAGTTTTCATCCAGAATGGAATCCAAGGACTTAGTTGAGCCTGATGCGTTAAAACATCCTTAATTAAAATATCTGCTTTGTCAGATGAATCCAGATAAGTGAGATATTCGCCAAGTTTTTTATTGAAATCAAATTTATCTTCTTCGTACAATTTCATTAATGAAGCAGTGGTTGAAACCATTTTAGTTATCGAAGCTAAATCGTAAATATTGTCGTTTGTTATAGGGTATTTTTTACTTTCAAAGGTTTGATAACCAAATGATTTGTTGAAAATTACTTTTCCATCTTTTGCGACTAAAATTTGACATCCGGGATATGCTCCTTCGCGAATACCATTAATTGCAATTGAATCAATTTTTTCTAATTTAATTCTGTCAATATCAGCTAGTTCAGGGATTGTGTATTCAAGCCTCAATTGTTTCTCAAGTATAATTCCTGTTCCTTCTCCAAAACCACCTGCACTTACAGGAAGTTTTCCAAGTGCAGGAATTCCTCCAAAAATTAATTGTGCCGAATACATTTGTGCCAATTCAGAATCTTCGTAAGACATTATTACTGCTGATGCATTATTAATTCCTGAAAATGAATCCAATATGTAAGGATTTGCAAAAAAATCAACAATTACCTTAGTTTTTTCTGATAGCTGATTTATAAAGTCGAGATTATCTTTAGAAATTCCAAAGTTTTTTGCAGGAGAATTGTTAGAGTTGTGAATTCCAACTATAACTAAATCAAATATTTTAAGCGAATCAATTAAAGCATTGGTTTTTGCAGTTGGATTGTTTTTAGGAATCTGAAAATTACTAACTTCCAGATATAAATTTAAGTAATTTTGAAATGTATTTTGTTTTGATTCATTTACTGCAACGGTTGCAATTTTAAGAGTATCAAGATTTTGAATTGGAATAATTGAATCTCTATTTGTTACAAGTGTAATAGCACTTTTAACCAATTTATGATTTATAATGTCAGATTGAACAGAGTTTAAATCATAATACAAATTTTCGGTATTTATTATTTGCTTGTTTTTAAGTCCTGTCCACGATTTGAACAATAATATTTTACGACATCTATCATCAATTTCTTTCTGACTTATTTCACCATTTGTAATTGCATTTTTAATTTCCTCAATTGCTTTTGGAACATTGCCCGAAAATAACAAAATATCGTTTCCTGCAAGAAGTGCTTTAACATCAACAACTCCGGGAGGAAAATAATCGCTAACACCTTTCATATTAAGAGCATCGGTAAAAATCAAACCTTTAAATTGCAATGTATCTTTTAGTAATCCATGAACAATTTTAGGAGAAATGCTTGCTGCCAAATTTGGAGTTGTATCTAAAGCAGGAATTTTTAAATGAGCTGTCATAATGCTTCCCAAACCAGAGTTAATCAATTGTTTAAAAGGATAAAGCTCAAGCGAATCAAGTCTATTGTACGATTGCGAAATTAAGGGTAAAGCTAAATGCGAATCGGAGTTTGTATCGCCATGCCCCGGAAAATGTTTTCCTGTTGCAAGTACATTCTGGTCTTGCATGCCTTTCATATAAGCAGTTCCTTTACTAGCAACATTGTATTTGTTTTCACCAAACGAACGACTGTTAATTACAGGATTTTTTGGATTATTGTTAATGTCAATAACAGGAGCAAAATTTATATTTATCCCAACACGCTTACATTCCATCGCAATTTGTTTACCCATTTCATAAATAAGCTCATCGTTTTGAATAGCACCAAGCATTATTTGTCGTGGATATTTAGGAGTGCTGTCAAGTCGCATCGATAATCCCCATTCTCCATCAATAGAAATCATTAGAGGCACTTTAGATACAGCTTGGTACTTGTTTGTTAAATTAGCTTCTCTGGAAGGACCACCTTGCATGAAAATAAGTCCGCCAATTGCATTTTCTTTAATTATTTTTTCAATATAATCTTCGTGTTGTTTGTCTTTATTGGAGTATGCTGCAATCATAAAAAGCTGACCAATTCTCTCGTCAGGAGTTAATGATTTCATTACAGAATCAACCCAAAGTGTATCTGAATTAGTGTAAAATGGCGGAAGAATAACTTTCTTATCATCTGATTGTGGTTTTACACAGATTAATTTCGTGTTTAATGTAAGTAATGTTAATGTAATCAGTGCTATACGTAATATCATTTTATGTTATTTTATATTGTGGAAATTTTATAAAACAAAAATAGAAAGTAATAGAAGAGCTTTGAAGTACTATCTAATTAGTTTTAAACAATTAAGCGTGGATAACTCAATCCGATGTAAAGCCCCAAGCCCCAAGTTTAAAATTCCAAGCTCCAAAATGGAATATTTTTAACTTTAAGTACTTA
>MEND01000058.1:15996-16080 GCA_001768975.1 Bacteroidetes bacterium GWA2_31_9
TCATTTCGAAGAAGGAGAAACCTATATTTAGGATTTCTGTGTCAGCAACTTCAAACAACAAACTTGAAACTTCAAACAAATCCT
>MEND01000059.1:0-8215 GCA_001768975.1 Bacteroidetes bacterium GWA2_31_9
AGTTTTATAAAAGTTAAGATATGCAGCTTTAATTTCGCCTAGCATTAATTCGTTAGGTAACTGTATTGTAAAAATACTATCTTCGCTATATATATTGTCTTTAAGACTATCAAGGATAAGTTTTAAGTAATTTAAATGTTCATAACTGCATGGATTATCAATTATAGCAAGAATGTTATTTTGCTTAACTATTAGTTTATCTGCCACATATATTGTGTCGATTTTGCCGGTTGCTTTTGCAATTATTGGAACAGGAGGATTTACGGTAGTAAGAGTAACTTTAGCGTAAATTATATCGGGATATTTGAAAATAAAACTACCGCCAATAAGTATAAGAATTACACAAAACATAAGAGTAATTCCCCAACGAATAATCCACGATGGAATATGTCCGAGTATTTCCTGTACTGGACCGCTTCTTAATTCAATATTTTCTTCGTTTTCTGGCATTAGACACTGTTTTTTTTATTTTGACGCTGATTTACACTGATTTTTATGATTTTTCTTTGACATTGATTTCTTTTTTATACACTGATTGATGTTGATTTTTTTATTTTGACGCTGATTTACCCTAATTTTATATGATTTTTCTTCATCATAATTATCTTAACAAATCTGCGTCTAATTTTTCTTTCTTTACATAAATCTTTGTCTAAAAATCTTCGTCAGTGTCTAATTTCCCAATTCCAACTGATTCTTAACCAATTCATAATATGCTCCTCTTTTAGCAGTTAATTCTGTATGATTTCCTTGTTCTACAATTCTGCCTTTATCAAGTACAATTATGTTATCGGCATTTTTAACTGTACTAAGTCGATGAGCCACAACTACAACAGTTCGTCCTAAAAAGAATTTGTTTAGATTGTCCATAATTACTTTTTCATTATTGGCATCAAGTGCATTTGTGGCTTCATCAAGAAAGAAAAAATCAGGATTTTTATATACTGCTCTGGCAATCAGCAATCTTTGTTTCTGACCAACACTCAATCCATGTCCATCCTGACCAATTTTTGTATTATATCTTAATGGTAAAGTTTCGATAAATTCTTTAATATTTGCAATTGTAACTGCCGAAACAAGTTTCTGCTTATCAGGAATATCATCGGCTGGTGCAATATTGTTTGCAATTGTATCCGAAAAAATAAAACCGTCTTGCATAACACTTCCACAACGTTTTCGCCAAAATCCGCTGTGAATGGAATATAAATCAGTTTCACCAATTTTTATTTTCCCGATTTGTGGACGATAAAATCCGAGTAATAATTTAATTAATGTTGTTTTACCGCTTCCGCTTGTTCCAACAATTGCAGTTACTTTATTGTATGGGATTTTAATATTAACATTATCAATAACATAGTTTTTTTCTGATTTATCGTAGGTAAACGAAATGTTTTCAATAGAAAGAGATTTATTTTCGGGCAATTCGTTCATAGCATTTTTATCAATATCGTCTTCGTCTTCCTTGAGATGAATTTCGCCTAATCTTTCGAGGCTGAGTTTAGCATCCTGATAAGAATGTATAAAATTAATCATTTGATTTACCGGCGAGTTCAATTGACCAATTATATATTGAACCGAAAGCATCATACCAAGTGTCATTTCGCCATTTATTACGGCACTTGCTGCAAGAAATGTTATAAAAATATTTTTTGTTTCGTTTAAAAAAACAGCTCCCGCTTGTTGATATTGATTTAAAGATAAAGATTTAACATTGATTTTAAATAATTGCGTTTGAATATGTTCCCACTCCCATCGTTTTTGCCTTTCGCAACCGCTGAGTTTAATTTCCTGCATTCCTGTAATCAATTGAATAATTGAGCTTTGATTTGACGACATTTTACCGAACCGTTTAAAATCAATTTCTCTTCTTTTTTTCAGAAATACAATAACCCAAAGTGTATATAGTAATGTGCCAATTATAAAAAGAACAAAAATATTAATATCATAAATTGCAAGTACAATTCCGAATATTACAATATTGAAAAATGAAAATAAAATTTCGAGCGTTGAGCTTGTCAGAAAATTTTCGATACGTGAATGGTCGTCAATTCGTTGCATAATATCGCCTGTAAGTTTCGTATCAAAATAACTTATAGGCAGTTTCATAAGTTTATATAAAAAATCTGAAATCAGTGAAATATTTATTCTCGAACTTATATGCAACAATATCCAACTTCGTATAAAATCAACCATAGTACGGCTAAAAAATAATACCAATTGGGCAATAACCACCAAATACACATAATTTATATCCTGATTTTGAATTCCTATGTCAACAATGCTTTGTGTAAGAAATGGGAAAATAAGTTGCAATAAACTTCCAAGTATCAAACCAAGAGAAAGCTGAACAATAAATTTTTTGTAAGGTTTTAGGTATGAAAATAAATACCAGATTCCTGATTTATCAACTTTTTCGTCTTCAATTTTATAAAAATCGGGCGAAGGTTCGAGCAATAGGGCAATTCCTTCGTTTTTTCCATTAGTTACAGTACTTGCCCAGCCTTCGATAAATTCATTTTTATTGTATTTTAATTGTGCATGAGATGGGTCTGATACAAAAACCTCGTAATCGTCGCCATCGGCAGATTTATTACGAGAACGTTTCTTTTTTATATCGTAAACAACAATAAAATGATTCTGATTCCAATGTGCTACAAACGGAAATGGCTTTTCTTCATATAGCATCTCCAAACTAACTTTAACGCCAATAGTGCGAAAACCAACAGCTTCTGCTCCCTGACTAATTCCGAGCAATGAAACTCCCTCACGAGTTATTGAGCATTTTTCGCGTAAATATTCTAAAGTATAATTTTTACCATAATGCTTAGAAATCATTCGCAGACATGTTGGTCCGCAATCCATTGCATCGTGCTGGGGGAAGAAGGGGAATTTCAAAAGTTCAATTTTGAAGTAAAAAAATACTTTTTTTATAATTTATTTTGTACCTAGACAAAAATATATTTTGTTATTTTATCAATGATTCAAAGTAATCGGAGTTCATTTGTTCAATATAATTTTCTATAGAACCTAATCCTATATTTTTACGTCGTTCATTTAATTTTTCAACTTCAATTACTGGTAATAGCTCATAAGTCAACTTTACATCATTAAAGCTCATTTGTGTGCCATAAATTTGAAGCTGTCTTTTATTTATTTTAACTCTATCAATTAAATATGCATAAAGTTGTGCTGTGGCTTTTCCTTTTTCAACTTCTATTTTCATTAATGATAAAATACTGTCTTGAAAAGTTGGATGTTTGTCCTGATGCTGGATTAATAACCAAAAGTTAAATTCGCCGTCAGTTCCTGCAATATCAGAGTTAGGATAACCGAATGAATCTATTATGCTTCTTAATTGATAATAATTTAAACTGTCTGTAATTTCAATCTTATGTTCTACAATTTCTTTTGTAATAGTATCTTTTACTAATTCGTTGTTGTCGATTTTAATTGAATATTCACGCCATTTTTGGTCTTCGTTTACTAAATTTTGTAATAATATAACAAGACTTTTGTTTATGTCATTATTTGCATTTTCTGAAAGTATTTTCACAAGATTATTCCATCTTTCGTCTTTTTGAAGGGTTGAAAACTCAATTCTATTTGTTAAAAATTCAACAGGTAAAACATTTTTCTGACTTTCGACTAATAATGTTAGACATTTAAACGAAAAGTCGTTATCGCCTGAAAGTGCTGCACTTTTTGAAGCATTTACCAGATAATCAGGATAAGTATTTCGGGATACATAAATTTCTGAATATATTTTAGTGGATTCTGTATATTTTTCAATTTTATAAAGAGAATCTGCAATGTTGTTTAGATTTAGTCCTTTGTCATTCTGGGCATTTAGCCTTATAGTAGATAAAATTAAGGCAACTATTATAATGAATTTGTGCATAATTAATTTTCTAAAATTTTAATTTCAACTCTTCTATTTAGTTCTCTTCCTTCTGACGTTTTATTGTCTGCTATAGGTTTAGATCCTCCGTAACCTTTGAATTTTAAACATGTAGGATCTATTCCTTTGCTTACAAGATATTCATGAACAGATTTTGCACGATTTTCTGATAATTCTTTATTTATTTGTTCATTGCCTGTGTTATCGGTATGTCCTGAAATCTCAATATTTAGAGATGAAATCTCTTTAAGTTTATTATAAACTTTATCTAAAATATTATATGAAGATTCAGTAATATTTTTGCTATTAATTTCAAATAAGATATTATCAATTATCAATACGTCTCCAACTTTGAAATTTTTAGTATTAAAAAAATCTTTTCTTTCTTCAGCTAAATTAATGTTGTCAATATAAACAATTACATTTTTATAACTTTCAATAGTATTGTGTCTGCCAAGAATCATATATTGCTCACCACCATCTGCTACAAAGGTTGCAGAAAAAAGCTTCCAATCAGCATAATCTTTAAAATCTGCTTTATCATTAAATTCAATTTGAGGTATGTACTTAAGTTTATTTTCCTTTAAAGCATATCTTATATCAGGTGATGAAAAACTAAATTTAGAAAAAAATATTTTAAAATCATTTTTGCTTGTCTTATCAAAAGCATTTCCTTTATTCTGTAATTTAATATATAGTTCAAGTTTATATTCTTTCCCTTTTTGTAAACTTGCTATTAATGTAGTTTGAATTAAAAATAAATCATTAAACTTTGTAATTTCAGTAAAGCGATTTTGATACATCAAATACGCATTTCCATTTTGAGGTGCAATATGTATTAATAAATTCTGGCAATTGTTATGATAATTATTACAAAGTTGGCTCTTATCAGGTAAAATAGTAAAATTTTCACCTAAAACAATATTCCAATCACCTTTAATGTCTCTAAAAGATTTTGGACAATTCAATTTGTCATTAACTTCAAAACTCCCATTATCTATTAATGATTGTGAATAACCTGAAGAAAAATATAATAAAAGAAATATAATAATATGTTTCATAATTAATTTTAATCAACATCAAAAGTCGCAGTATAAGGATTATAATTACAATAAAGTGGTTTAGAAAATATATTCGAGCTATCAGTTACAAAAGCTCTACAATCATGGCAAATATATCTAAATTCACAATCTTTACAAACTGTTATCTTATCTTTACAAATTGCCCAATATTCCGTAAAAGCAGCGGATTTAACGACATCATGTAATTTAATCTCATTAATATTACCATATGATTTCTTCATCGAAGGACAATTTTTTAAATTTCCGTTAACATCTATGCAAATTTTTCTATTCAAACAAGTATTATAATTTTGAGCTTCTGAAAAGAATGATAAATTTGTTATAAAATTATCAGGACAAATATTTATGCAATTCGTATCTAAGATATCTTTTGTTATAAAAGAAATCTTTTGTTCATAATTATCACTAAATATTAATTTATTAGTTTTAGCATTATAAAATTTCACATTTCTAATTCTTTGATTTTTTCTGCAAAAATCTATGAAGTCGTTATAATTAAATTTTTTAATATATTTTATTAATATTTCAACAGATTCTATTCTAGAAATTTTTAATTTTGTCAAAATTTCTGAAATAAACTCGTAATCAAAAGCACCATAAAACTTTAACAAGATTGCCCTACAACCCAATTTTTCCAACTGATAAAAAATGTTTTCAAAATTAAATTTAGAATTTACATTTACTTCAATGATTGCATTCGAAATTAATCCTGGATAATCCCAATCTAAATTAATTTTTGGAAATAAATCTAAATCATTTTTATCACAATAAAAACCTAAATCATTTTGAATTAAGAAATCAATGTATTCATCTATTTCTTTATTAAACTTATTATCATATAATTTTTTTATTTGTTCTATAGAATTCTCCTTTAATAAGTTAACTATATTACATAAATCATTTGGTATTAGATAATATTCGAGATTTTGAACATCACATATAATTGATCTTTGATGTCCCTTAGTTGTTAAGCAACAAGAATAAATAAAAAAATAATCACCCTCATTATTCATATATTACAAATTGGCTTGTAAAAAATAGTAGGAACATATACCTTTGTTTTAAATCGTTTTATGACAATAACTCTATGCTTTAATCCTTCATTAAAAGTAGACTCTTTAGCTTTTTTGATATATACAGGCAGTATTTTTTCTATATTGCTCATGTTTTTATTTTTTCAATTGTACATTGTGCAATATGCTTTTCAATGTAATAATTACAGGGTTTAGATACCATGCCAAATTGACCGACAGGATTAACTTCAAGAAAAATTAAACGATTATCTGGAGTGTAGATTAAGTCAATAGAGCCAGCATTCAAACCAATTTTATTCATTAGATTTATAATTTTAATTTCAAAATCTTCTGATATTTTAAATGGAATTTCTCTTATTGTTTTTGAAGATATTTCTCTAAAATCTACAAGCCTATTTTCATCAGATTGTGAAAACATTGCCATTGAAAAGAATTTTTTATAGTAATAAAAAATTCTTATTTCAAACTTTTTTTCAATATATTTTTGAAACATTGTGTCAATAAACACATCTGGCATTTTTTCTATGTCAACTATAGAAACAAGCTCAGTTATTGTATAATAATTTTTATTACCAGCACTAAAATCAATAATTTCCTCTAATGGTTTGGAAATAATTTTTTTATGTTTATTAAAAAAATGCAGTACATCTATTTTTTTTGAAGTAATTAATGTATCAGGAATCAATAAGCCAAATTTATTTGCTAGCATAAGATTTATTAGCTTATTCGGCAATGATTTTGAATAGTCCTCAAATATATTTTTTAAACCTAATTGATACAAAACATATTCATGTAACTTATTATAATTATTTGAAATATGTTTTTTTATCTCTGCATTTTCAAGTATAAAATTAGGAAAAATATTGTCTAGTCTGCCTCTTCTCCAAAAGAATAATTCAATATTTTCAGTTGAAATAATCTCATTATCAATAGTCAAGGAAAGAGTTATGTCATCATTGCTAATCGTTTGATTATTAAATTTAACGTCAGTATTTTTATCAATTATAAAAATATAAGTTAAGTTATAGTATTCAAACCAATCAATAATCTCAGTAATCGAAATATCACCTTCTTGTGCTAATATTAGTAATTTTTTTTTCATAACTATTCCTGAAAAAAATATAACATTTTTTTCAGGAATCTATAATTTGAATTATGACAAAGCCCAATAGTCTTTTTTCGTTGTTACTTCATTTGTATGGCTACCATCAGCCCAACTATAACTTGCCATACAACTATCACCTACTCCTCCTGCTTTAGTGGTTTTGGCAACCCATCCTCCTCTTCTAACTGAATCCAGATTTGAGATTTTCTTTTTTTCAAATTTCTTAAATAAATCACTTTTTAAGCTTTCCATTTTACCATTTTTAAAATTATTAATAAAATTTAACTTTCCAAAATTCGTAAAAAAAAAAAAAAGAAATGCAAAATATTATATATGTTAAGCAACATGTTTGCGAATATTTCTTTTAAAATTGCATTACATCTATGGCTTAGTAAGTTTATTAATACGATATATTTTAATATTCCAGCTCTAAATACAAACTATAATCAAATAATGCTTTTGCTTTGTATATGAGCATATTACAAAATCATATTCACATATTTAAATATTTAATTATTTTTAATTAGTTAGGATAATATTTTATATTTTATGAATTATGTTTTTTGGTAGCTAATTACTTTAAAAGGTTGTAAATACTAGCTTATAAAAATATAAATATAACAATACCATACAAATCATATTGCGTTTTTTTGTAGTATTTTGATTATACTGGCGATTCTTTCATTATAATAGAATTATTAAATTAAAAATAATTTTTTTAAATCTACAATTCGATATACTTTACATTACAAACTATGATTACGAAAATCATAATAATCAGTGTCAAAAGAATTAGACGCAGATTTGTTATGATAATTATGATTAAAAAATTGTTGTTAAATGGTTACATTGTTAAATGGTTGCATTGCGATGCGCTGAGTTAATCGAAGTGTCGAAGTAAGCGTAGTAGAAGTGTTATCCTGTTAATTCCCGATGAAAAATCGGGATAAACTCTGTCAAAAAAAATCATAAAAAATCTGTGTAAATCTGCGTCTAAAAAAACACAAAACAGCGTCAAAAAAAAATTGTATCTTTGCAAAAAATATTTTAATGAAATACTTAGACCCTAAAAACGATTTAACATTTAAAAAGGTAT